>CAUDAE010000020.1 GCA_958447445.1 uncultured Collinsella sp. | reverse complement strand
TAAACCGCTAGACGAACGGGCCATATGTAGCAAATGCAATGGCTGGGATGGAGGGAGTCGAACCCCCATTGACGGAACCAGAATCCGCTGTCCTGCCATTAGACGACATCCCAATGACTGCATCGCTGCGCTCGGCTGTGCCTTTGCGCAAGAAAGAAATATACGGGAAGTCTCGCCGTGAAGCAAGCCCCAATTTTGACTTTTTTGAAATTCAGTCAAATTGGCCTAATTTAGTCCAACCCGTGAAGGACCTGTGAAGCCAACCGCTGTACGCGAAGGGCAAAACGCCGCGAGCGGTAGCCGTCAACCGTTGGCAGATTCTACCGTGAAAACGATAGCACCAGGCAACACAATCGAAGTATCAATGATCGCGTAGATATCGAGGCGCCATGGACGAAGAGCTTGATTACCTATGGGAGACCCTGGGCCTCGAGATCACTGCCGACCTTTGGCCCGAACGGGACAAAATCCATCCCACACTGCGCCCCGCCATTACTGTGGTGCAGGCAAAATACCGCCGTGCATCCTTTTTGATCATGCGGATGTCATGGCACGCGGGACTCCCCGACCTTAAGCGAATCCAGGCAAGCCTCGTCGAGCTGTCCGGCATGCCACCGTCATATCCGAGGCGCACCTGGAGCAGCGCCAGCGCGAGCGACTGCAACAGCAGCGGATTCCCTTTATCTGCCCCGGCGTTCAGGCATATCTGCCCTTTATGGACGAGGAGTACTGGAGCGGCAAGCCCAACAAACACGTAAAGGTCTACGATCCGCACGAATGGGCACAGCTGGCGGGCTGACTGGGGCAGGCCCGCCGGCGGAAAGTGCGTCCCAGATTTCAAGCTCAAACTGGTCCCCACTTTCCCGTTGAGCCCTCAACCGGAAACCGTGTCCCGCAATCGAAGCTCAGAATGGGACGTGCTTTCCGCAACCGGCCACTTTGGGAAAGTGCATCCCATTCTGGAAGCGAATTCCGGGACGCACTTTCCGCAGCCGCTACAGCAACGCCTCGGCCCAAGCCGATTCCCTAAAGCCGGGAATCGCAAAGTCGTCGCCCACCAGCAGCGGACGCTTGACCAGCATGCCGTCGGTCGCCAGCAGCTCGTAGCACTCCCGATCCGTCATGCCCGCATCCAGACGCGCCTTCAGGCCCAGCTCTCGATATTTCATGCCCGACGAATTAAAGAAGCGCCGCACCGGCAGCCCCGAACGAGCAATCCAGGTCGCAAGCTCATCAGCCGTGGGATTGTCCAAAACGATATCGCGATCGATATACTCTACCCCATGTTCGTCCAGCCATGCCTTGGCCTTCTTACAGGTCGAGCACTTGGGATATTCAACAAACAGTACGGTCATGGGAATCCTCCGAATATAGATCGGCCAACGCAGGCACACGCCACACGAGGCGCCTTCGTATGATGGGCCAATTGTAGCCCACGGGTCACACGCTAAACGAACCGTACCCCGAATCCGCGTTTAATGAACGGCAGCAGCTCCATTGCCTCGGGCGTGATATGGCCCGCAACGTTCATGCGCTCGTCACCGGGAAGATCGACCCGCGCAATCTCAAGCTCGCCTTCGTAGCGCCCATATCCGCTATTGCTCACAGCGATCGACCCCGCCTTTCGCGGCAGGCCGGCTCCGACATCCGTCGGCACGGAATCCGGCTTAAGCGTCGTACGTGACTCCTGAGACCTAAAAATGAGGACGCTCGAGTCGGGCCGGTCGTGATGAATCTGCCCGCGCACATAGGCATAACCGGGCTCAAGCTCGCATTGCAAATCCACGTATCCGGCGGAAACTTGAGCAAACTGCGCCCAGCCCGCATCGGATAGATCGGGGTCGCCGACCAACACAATGTCGCAATCGGCGCCATGTGCAAGCTCAAGCATATTGAGAGCAACCTTTGACGCGCGACCGCGCTGCGCCTCGACCGTCGGCAGTCCCTCGAATACCGGCCCGCGAACGTTAGCATCACCCGGCACAAAAGCCATGATTTCGAATCCAAGCGCCGCAAGACGAAGATTCACCCGAGCAATGTCCTCCAGAGCTAAACCGGTATAAGGCTTGGGGTAAAAATTGTGGCAGGCGGCAAAACGAGTCACATCGGCACCGGCCTCACGCCACGATGCGATTTCATCAGAACTCACCGTCGATGCATTGACCACAATGTGAAATACACCGGACAGCTCCGCGACCCGCTGGGCGCTAAAGCCATAGTCCAAACGAAGGTATTCCAACCCCAGATCGCGCAGGTCCTCGATGCGCTCAAGCCCGAGCAAATCGCACGTGCGAGGCCCCACATCGGCAATGAGCGCAATGCCGCGGGCGGAAAGCAGCGACAGCACATGACGGACCTTATCGGCATACGCCGCTCCCCCATCCTCGGGAATATGCAGCGAGGTGAACGCATAGCGCGCACCCGCCGCGGCACCATGTTCAATCGTCCGCTCAATATCCTGCAGAGGGCTGGAAAGATAAATCGAAATACCCGTTTTCACGCTTCAACGCTCCTTTAAAAAAGGCCGGCGGAGCAGCTAGCCCCGCCGGCACAACCATAACATCAAGAAATCTGCCGCGCGCCGCGAACCCCGAGCAACACGGCTCGCGATATCAAACTACTCGCCAAAGAACTCGTTGATCTTCTGCTCGTCGACGCCAAAGAACCACGTCAGGACAAAGCCGGCGGCATAGGCAAGCAGCATAGCGGCAACGTAGCCGAGCTGCTGGCCAGGAACGACGATCAGCAGGCCAAACAGACCGGAAACGCCCTGAGAAACCGTGCCGATGTGAAGCAGCGCCGCGAGCGCGCCGCCAAATCCGGCACCCAGGCAGGCCGTCACAAACGGACGAACGAGCGGCAGCGTAACAGCATACATCAGAGGCTCGCCCACACCCAGGATTCCAACGGGAATGGACTCTGCGACGTACTTCTTGAGCTTGGCGTTCTTGGTCTTAAAGTACAGCGCCAAACCGGCACCGACCTGGTCGCCGCCAGCCATCATAAGGATGGGAAGCAGGTAATTGATACCCTTGGTAGCGCCGTCGGGATCGTTGAGCATAGCGTGGATCGGCGTGAGCGTCTGATGCAGGCCGACGGAAACCAGCGGCAAGAAGCCTGCCGACAGGATATAGCCGCCCAGGACGCCCAGCTTCTCGAAGATAAAGGTCAAAACGCTAAAGATGGCAGTCGTCAGCCATGCGCCAACCGGCTGGATGACGAGCATCAGAGCAAAGGCGCCGATGATGAGCACCAGCAGCGGAGACAAGAACGTGTCGAGTGCGTTGGGCATAACCTTGCGAATCTGACGCTCCATCCAGGCAAAAAATGCGCCAGCGATGAGAGCCGCGATCATGCCGCCCGCTGCGGGGTTGTACTGCGCACTGGTGAGCGGCAGCAGAATGGCAGTGGCAGGATCAGCCGCGCCAGGCGCAAGCAGGGGCATGGCACTGTTGGCGATACACATCATGCCGGCGATGCCGCCCAGCGCAGCGGAGCCACCAAACTCACGTGCCGCGTTATAGCCCACCAAGATGGGCAGATAGGCAAACAGGGCCCAGCCCATGGAACGAATGCCCTGGTAGCACCACTCGCCTGCAAGCGCGCCTGCCGTCGAGACGTTAATGACGTTGCAGATACCGTTGATGAGGCCAGCCGCAATGATGCCGGGAAGCAGGGCGACGAAGACATTGGAAATCTTCTTGAGGAAGGCCTGAACCGGCTTAGACTCGTACTTGGCCTTCTGCGCGGCCTTGTTTGTGGCCGCAGCGTCAACCACGCTCTCGTCGGCAACGCCTTTCGCAAGGCCAGTGAGCTTGGAGAACTCCTCGAGCACCTTATTCACCTTGCCCGGACCCAGCACGATCTGCATCGTGTCGTCCTCGACCAGGCCCATCACGCCGTCGAGTGCCTTAATGCCCTCCGTGTCGACGTTGCCCGCGTCTTTGACGGTCACGCGCAGGCGCGTCATGCACGCCGCGTTTGCCAGCACGTTGTCTTTACCGCCCAAAAGGTCCAGCAGCTTTTGAGCCAGCTCTTTGTTCGTCATAACTCCTCCTTGTATTGGGTATCTCGTCTGGATGTCATATCAGCTCACGCCGCGCACCTATTGGGCGTCGGCATTGCTCTTCTCATGGCCACTCACCGCAGCACGGACATGGCCTCGCGCCCGCTCAAGAGCTACCGTAGCCTGCTCGGCATCGCAGTCCAACAGTACCGAGACAATAGCGGTTTTTACATGGCCGCCGGCATCTGCAAGCGCCTGAACGGCGCGCTCGCGCGTGCAGCCGGTCGCCTCCATCACGATGTTCTGGCCGCGCACCACCAACTTCTCGTTCGTCTGCTGCACATCGACCATCAGGTTTTGGTATACCTTGCCGATCTTGACCATGGCACCGGTCGAAATCATGTTGAGAATGAGCTTTTGAACCGTTCCCGCCTTGAGCCTCGTTGAGCCGGTCAGCACCTCGGGACCGGGCACGGGCTCAATGGCAAGATCTGCGCTCTCCCCGATCTTCGACCCTTGGTTGCAGGCAATTGCAATGGTCTTGCACCCAGTTGCCTTGGCGTACGCAAGGCCGCCCACCACATAAGGAGTACGGCCGCTTGCCGCCAGGCCAACGACAAGATCCTTGTCCGAGAGTCCACGCTCTCGCAGGTCGTTCGCGCCAAGCTCATCGCTGTCTTCGGCACCTTCGACAGCCTTGATAAACGCCGTCTCGCCTCCGGCAATGAGCCCGACAATCAGATCGGGTGACACGCCAAACGTGGGCGGACACTCCGAAGCGTCGAGTACGCCCAGACGACCGCTGGTGCCTGCGCCCATGTAAAAGACGCGCCCGCCGCGCTCGAGTGCCTCAGCAGCCCAGTCGATTGCTGTGGCAACCTGGGGCAACACTTTCGTGACCGACTGGACGGCACGAAGATCCTCATCGTTCATCGTCGTGACGATTTGCAGCGATGTCATCATATCGTGGTCAATTGTCCTTTGATTACGCTGTTCTGTCGTGTTTTTTGTTAAATCGAGCATTTCATTCACCTCATCTTTCCTGTTTCTCGATGTAGTTTTGCTTAATGACATGCGTCGCCCGTTCGTAGTCGCTGGCAACGTAAGCAGCGTAAAGGGCATCGACAACCATAAGCTGGGCCATACGCGAAGCCATGGCACCGCTGCGGAACAAGGGTTCACTCGCAGCAACGCCGAGCACGGCATCGGCCATGGTGGCAAGCTTGGATGATCCATCTACTTTGGTAACGGCCACAACGGGACAGTTGTGACGTTGAGCCTCGGCGGTGCAGTCCAGCACCTCTTGCGTCAAGCCCGAGTAGCTAAAGGCGATTGCCATATCGCCCTCATGCATGTTCTTGGCACATAAGAGCTGATCATGCCAGTCGTCGTACAGATGGCACTCTTTGTCGACACGCATGAGCTTTTGCGCCAGGTCGTGCGCGACCAAACGAGAGGCACCAATACCGAACAGATTGACCGCGCGTGCCCGCTTAAGACGGGCCGCGCATCGCTCCAAGACGGTGTAATCGAGCGTTCGCGCCGTCGCCTCGATCGTGCGCACGTTGCTTTTCATCACCTTCCCCACGATACGTTCGACGCTGTCATCCATGGAGATGTCCTCGAGGGCTACGTCTTTCTTGTCACCTAAGAGCGCCAGCTCGGCAATCAGTTCGCGCTGGAACTCCTTGTAGCCCGCAAAACCCAAACGCTTGCAAAAGCGCAAAATGCTCGAGGGCGAGGAGAACGTGACATCGGCAAGACCGCGGACGGACAGCCCGACCACCTCGTGCGGATGAGCGCTTACATATGCGATGACATTGCGTTCCGCCGGGCTCGCGCTGAGCTCACGCTCGCGAAGCCGCAAAAGCAATCCGTTTGCCATCTCAAACACCTCCGTTGAGAAGAATTAAAGACCAACGAACGATTCGTACCGGATACAAACAGCTTTTGCGGTACATTGTGCCGCATCGTGGCGCACAAAGGGCGAGCGTTCTACCGCTCGCCCCTCAAATCCGACCGCTCGGAAATACGCGCGACACAAAATAATTCAACGAGGCCGCATTATCAGAAACGGGTTTGTTACCGGCTAGCGCCTCGCATGGGCGCCAATCGGCCGAGTCGCATGGCGCGCCAACGCCGCTGCCAGCAATACCAACAGCATGGCGGTGACATAGCCCGCAGCATCGAATCCCAAATCGATAACGTCGAAATGCCTGCCGGGAACAAAGATCTTATGTACCTGATCGCCAACGGAGCAGGCGGCGCAAAAGAGCAATACGGGCACGCAACGGGAGCATACGCTCCACGGACGCCTGGAAAAGCAAACCACGACCACGGAGGCGAACAATCCGACGAAGAAAAACTCTACGGTATGGGCAACGCGACGGACGTTCGTGCCCACCCACATGCGAATGGAAGCAAGTCGGCCAGACCGGACATTCGAGGCAGCCGAATCGGTGCCCCCGGTCATTCCGTTCTCCGCCTGAGCTTCACCCGTGGCATCGACAGCCTGAACGCCCGTAGCCTGGCCCTCCACCACACGCGCGGTAGACTCGCTCAGCAACGACGTCTCCACCGCATTTTACTCCGTCAGCACCCAGATGCCCGCCAGCGTTGCAACGAACAGAACAATTGCGGTCCATCCGATTATTTGTTTTACGCGTGCCAAGGGCCAACCTCCTTTTTTGAATATCAGCGAGTGTAGCCCCAAATGGCATCGTCACCGTATCAAAATTTGAATCGCAACAGGAAGCGACAAAGCGACGCAAACCCCTACCCCGCCTCGCGCATCCAGCGATCGAACGTCCCCACGCACACGCCCAGGCACTTTGCTGCCTGGCTGCGGGTAATATCGCCTGCCTCATAGCTATCGCGCACCAGCTCAAACTGAGGAGGGCACGGCTTGCGAGGTCGACCGAAACGAACCCCTCGCGCCCGCGCCGCTGCAATTCCCTCCGCCTGGCGCCGATGGATATTCTCGCGCTCCACCTGCGCCACGTAGCTCAGCAGTTGCAGCACAATATCGGCAATCAGGGTGTTGGTCACATCCGGCGCGCCGCTGGCCCTAGCGCGCGTGTCAAGCAATGGCATGTCCAACACCACAATGGCAACCCCGAGCTCCTTGGTAATGCGTCGCCATTCCTCAAGAATCTCGGCGTAATTACGACCAAGTCGGTCGATAGAAAGCACCACCAGCACGTCCCCGTCTCCCAGGACGTGCAACAGCTCGCGATAATGCGGTCGATCGAAGTCCTTGCCGCTCGCATGGTCGGCATAAATATTCGCTGAGCCCACGCCATAGGCGCTCAGCGCATCCAGCTGCCGATTCAGATTCTGATCGCGCGAACTCACCCGCGCATACCCGTACACCGTCGCCATCTCATCCCCGCTTTCTTGTAAACCTGCCAAAAGGGACAGGTTTATTTTGGTAGGTTTTACCTCTCAAATAGCAGGTAAGCGGGCGGCCGAGCAGACGACAAGGTAGTCACGATTCAAATGCGAAGGGCGGTCCCGAAAGACCGCCCTCCGCTCTCTCGCCACGAGTCGGGATTTAGCTAATGGATAAGCTTAAAGTCCAAGTGTCCACGCGTGGTATTGACGCGCGAGACCTCGATAATCACGCGCTGGCCCAGTTCATAGCGAGTCCCCGTGTCGGCGCCCGTCAGCGTAAGCGCGTCCTCGTCGAACTCGAACCACTCGTTGCCCAGGCTCTTAATTGAAACCAGGCCCTCGACCTGTGTTAGGTCCAAGCGCACAAAGAGGCCCATGCTGCTAACCCACGAGACGGTTCCAGCATAGCGCTCACCCAGACGGTCCTCATAGTACTGGGCAATCTTGATCTTTTGCGTCGCATGGCTGGCGGCATCTGCCGCGCGCTCGGCATCGCTACATGCGCGGCAGATCTGCGGCAGAATGCGCGGCAGCGACTCGCGCCCCTTGCCGATCAGCCGCGGCGTACGGACCAAGGCGTCCTTGCCGCCGAGCTGCTCATAGGCCAACTGCAGTTTGAGCACGCGGTGCACCACCAGATCGGGGTAGCGACGGATGGGACTCGTGAAGTGGCAATAGCACGGCGCGGCAAGCGCAAAGTGGCCCTCGTTGCGTGGCTTGTACAGCGCGCGCTGCATACTGCGCAAGAGCAACGTGTTGACGAGCGGAGCGTTAGCCGTGCCGGCCGCGGCGTCAACCGCAGCCTGCAGCTCATCGGGACTTCCCAGGGCAATACCAGCCGCACGGCGGTCATCGATGATGCCCAGCTGCGCCAGCGCCACGGCGGCACCGTGCAGGCTGTCGGGGCTGGGATCGTCGTGCACGCGATAGCAAGCCTCAATGTCGCGGTCAGCCAGCCACTCGGCCACGCACTCGTTGACGAGCAGCATGGCCTCCTCGATCAGCGACGTGGCGCACGAGCGCTCGCGGGCCACGATCTGCACGGGCACACCGTCCTCGTCCAAGAGCGCGCGGATCTCGGCCGTATCAAAGTCGACCGAACCGCGCGCGCGACGAATGCGGCGGCGGAGCTCCGCAAGCTCGTTGGCGACAACCAAAAAATCACCCAGGTCGACGTTATAGCCGAGGGCTGCCTCCTCGCATGTAAGCCCACGCTCAAGCGCCTCCTCGCGCGAGGCCTCGGCAGCCGCAACATCCTCGGCGGCACCCTCCAGCACCGAGTACTCCACCGCGCCAGCACGCACCAGCAGCGCCTCGGCGCCATCATAGTCCATGCGCACGCGCGAGCGAATCACGCTGGGATAAGGGTCGTACTGGCGCACGCGGCCCTGCGCGTCGAGCTCAATGTCGACGGTAAACGCCAAGCGGTCCTCGTCGGGACGAAGCGAGCACAGGTCATTAGACAGGCGCTCGGGCAACATGGGGAGTACACGATCGGCAAGATACACCGACGTCGTGCGGTGACGAGCCTCAAGATCGATATGCCCGTCCCACGCCACATAGTGCGAGACGTCGGCGATATGGACGCCCAGCTTGTAGCCACCCTCGGGCGTGCGCTCCAACGAAATGGCATCGTCAAAGTCACGCGCGTCGACTGGGTCGATCGTGATGACAAAGCGGTCGCGCAGATCGCGGCGGAGCGGGTCCTTAAGCGCCGCGGACACATCGAGCGAAAGCCCCTCGGCCTCGTCCAGCGCGGCCTTGGGATAGCTATCGGTATAGCCGTAACGCGCCATCACATATTGAACGCCCAAATCGGGCGCGTCATCTCCGCCAATGCGGCGTTCGATCGTCACGGTGCCCGATTCCAGGCGCGTCGGGTAGGTCAAAATGCGCGCGACAACGGCATCACCCGGGTGGACGCCCAGACGATCCGCCGAGGTATCCTCGGGCAGAATGAAGAAGTCGGTCTTCAGACGCGAATCGAGCGGCTCGATCACACCGAGCGGACCGGCGGTCTGGTACGTACCCACCACGCTTATGGCTGCGCGCTCAACCACGCCTTCGATCACGGCGCGCCGCTCACCGTGCGGGCTGTTCTTAATGCTCACGGCAACGGTATCGCCATCCATAATCTCGCGCTTGCCACGGCCCATGACCTTGTAGTCGCCATTCTCGGTTATGACATAGGCACTGTGCTCATGGAGCTGCACGCGCCCGGTCAGGCTCGGACGGCGTTCGCTGCGCACCGGCCCGCGTTTATTGCGAGCTCCACGCTTATGCTTGTTATTGCGCCCCATGGCGCCTCCTAACTATCGATTGCCGTTTACATCCCAAGAGTCTACCCAAATCATCCCTAGGGGACAAAAAACGGGCCGCCCCATAAGAGACGACCCGTTGGAAGGGATGAATTCCAGGCATGCCTACACGCGCAGGTAGCGGCGCATGGCAATGGCAGAACCAAAGAGACCGATAATCACGCCGACCAGAATCAGCGCAGCATAGGTCACCAGGTAGTACTGCATCGGCAGGGCGAACGACATCCAGCCGATGCTCTCCTGCAAACGCGGAATCATCAGATTGCGCAGCAGCTCCAGAACGCCGATGGAAAGCAGCGAGCCCAAAATGGCCTGCAGTACGCCCTCGGTGATAAACGGGCCACGAATGAAGCCGTTGCTGGCGCCGACCAGACGCATAATCGCAATCTCACGACGACGCGCCGTAATGGACAGGCGAATCGTGTTGTTGATAAAGATGAACGCGATAAAAGTCAGCAGGCCAACGAGCACCACGGCGGCGATGCGGATGTAGTTGGTCACCTGGAACAGGCGGCTCACTTCCTCCTGGCCGTACAGCACGCTCGCGTTGACGTCGCCGTCATCCGCGATCTTCTGGAAATCGGCATCCTTCTTGAGCTTCTTTGCCGTGCTCTCGACCTTGGACGGATCGTCCATCTCAATAGCGAAGGAAGCCGGCAGCGGGTTCTGGCCATCGAGCGCGCTCATGGTGGCGTCGGCGTTGCCCGACATCTTGCTCGTATACTCGGCCAGCGCGTCGTCCTTGTCCTTATAGGTCACGGACTTGACGTTATTCCACGTCTTAAGCTCGGCCTCAAAAGCCTGAACATCGGCCTGATCGGCGTCATCACTAATGAACGCGTTGATGACAACCTGATCCTCGACGGTGCCGATCACGGAGTTCAGCATCGCAGAGCCCATGATGAACAGGCCGATGATAAACAGCGAAAGGAAGATCGTGATGACGGCGCCGAGCGAGGTAGTCCAGTTACGGAAGAAGTGGCTGATTGCCTCTTTGAAGGAGTAGCCCACGTTAGTTGGTGCCATAGTTGCCGTAACCTCCCCTCTCCTGGTCGCGGATAACGTGGCCGCCCTCGAGGGCGATCACGCGACGGTGCATGCTATCGACCATCTCGCGGTCGTGCGTGGCGACGATCACGGTGGTGCCGGTGCGGTTAATACGCTCGAGCAGCTTCATGATTCCCAGCGAGATCGCCGGGTCGAGGTTGCCCGTCGGCTCGTCGCAGATCAGCAGCGGCGGACGGTTGACCATAGCGCGGGCGACGGCAACGCGCTGCTGCTCGCCACCGGAAAGCTGGTCGGGCAGCGAGTCCATCTGATCGGCCAGACCGACCAGACGCAGCACCTCGGGCACCTGGCTGCGAATGACGCCCTTGGGCTTGCCGATGCACTGCAGGGCAAACGCCACGTTTTCGTAGGCGGTTTTTTGCGGCAGAAGCTTAAAGTCCTGGAACACGGCGCCAATCTGGCGGCGCAGGAACGGAACCTTGCGGTTCTTGATCTTCATGAGGTCCTGACCGGCAACCAGGATGCGACCGCTCGTCGGCTTGACGTCACGGTTGAGCGTCGACAGCAGCGTGGTCTTACCCGAGCCGGAGTGACCGACCAGGAAGACGAACTCGCCCGGATAGATCTCGATGTTGATGTCGTCGAGTGCAGGCTTGTTGGGCTGTGCCGGATAGATCTTGGTGACATGCTCCATAAGGATGACGGGCTCGACACCGGCCTGCTTGGCCATCTTCTTGCGGCTGGCCTGGGGATCGATGGGCGCAAACACCGACGTAAAATCGGGGTTGTTGAGCGCGTTATCGAGGCTTGCGACCTCGGCGGCCTGATCGCTCTCGACCACCGGGGCAGCAGGCTGCGTGGGGTCGGGAATAGCGGCAAAGAGACCGGACTGCGCAGGCTGAGGAGCCGGCGCCGCAGGGGCCAAGGGGTCGGGAATGCCGGCCATGGTAGGCTGCGGCGTGGCGGCACCAGCCTGAGGCTGCTCCACGCGAGCGGTCACGGCCTGAACGGGCTCAAAACCCGCCGTGCCGGAAAGCGCGACATCGCTGGTTGGATTGTAGGCAAAGGGATCGGATGCCGGCTGTGCCTGATCTGCCGGCTGAGCGGGGGCCTGAGCAACAGGCTGGCCCTCTGAATCCGGAGTGGCGAAACGACTGCCCTGGACGCCTGCCTGCGTCTTGGGGGCATCATCGCCCGCACCGGAGGTACGGAAGTGGTTACCCACTGGTGCTCCTTATCGTCGTGCGTTTAAACTACATGAGCGCTTTGTATTTTAGCAGTATTAGCTTTGCTGCACATAAGAAGCATGGCGTGCTTGGGGATCCCGTCGGCCGGGCACAGGGTTACTCTCCAAATCGTCCTCGGACATGTCGGAGCCCCCGCTGCGCGCTTCGCGCTGCGGGGGCTCCTCCGTCCTGCAGAAAGATTTGGAGAGTAGCCCTGTGTCCGGCCTGCGGTAACTAAGGGGTCGCCGCGTTTTACTTGGGGTGCTGCATATACAAAGTTGGAAGGGTCTGAATTGCACTTTGCCGATATATGCCCTTTTCCCTGATGGGACCGTGCTTGAGGGGCGTCTTCATAAGTTGCGGTGAAATACGGATTAATTGAGCCTTTAAGCTGGCAAAACAGTCCTTATTTCACCGCAACTGAAACAGGGGCGCTCTCCAAGAGAGCGCCCCTGCCGGGTTTCCATAGTACTGGCGAAACAGTTTTATAGTTCTGGCGAAGCAGTCCTTGAGATCCGCCTTGCCTTATGCCAAGAACTCCTTGGTGGTCGCCACGATGTTGGCGGCGTCCAGGCCGTACTTGTGCAGGAGCTCGGCGCCCGGGCCGGACTCACCGAAGGTGTCGTTGACGCCGATCTTCTTGAGCGGCGTCGGGCACTGCTCGCACAGGACGTCGGCAACGGCGCTGCCCAGGCCGCCGATCACGGAGTGCTCCTCGACGGTCACGACGTGGCCGGTCTTGGTGGCGCTCTTGACGATCAGGTCGGCGTCGATGGGCTTGATGGTGTGCATGTTGATGACCTCGGCGTCGATGCCCTCGGCAGCGAGCTGCTCGGCGGCCTCGAGAGCCTCGCCGACCATCAGGCCGCAGGCGATGATGGTCACATCGGCGCCCTCGCGCATGACAATGCCCTTACCCAACTCGAACTTGTAGGTCTCGGGGTCGTTGATAACCGGCGAGGCCAAACGGGCGAAGCGCATGTACACCGGACCGTCGCACTCGTAGGCGGCGCGCGTCACGGCGCGGGCCTCGACGTCGTCGGCAGGAACGATCACAGTCATGCCAGGGATGACGCGCATCAGGGCGATATCCTCGCAGCACTGGTGTGTGGCGCCGTCCTCGCCCACCGAGATACCGGCGTGCGTGGCGCCAATCTTAACGTTGAGATGCGGGTAGCCGATGGAGTTGCGGACCTGCTCAAAGGCGCGGCCGGCGGCAAACATGGCAAAGGTGCTCGCGAAGGCAACGCGGCCGGTGGTCGCGATACCGGCGGCGACGCCCATCAGGTTGCTCTCGGCAATGCCCACATCGAAGAAACGATCGGGGCAGGCGGCCTTGAACTTGCCGGTCTGCGTGGCGGCGGCCAGGTCGGCGTCGAGGACCACAAAGTCATCGTGCTCGTTGGCGAGCTCGACGAGGGCCTCGCCGTAGCTTACGCGCGTGGCGATTTTTTTGACGTCTGCCATCCTAGAGCTCCTCTCCGGCGGCCGTGAGCTCTGCCATGGCCTGCTCAAACTGTTCATCGTTGGGGGCCTTGCCGTGCCAACCAACCTGGTTCTCCATAAAGGAAACGCCCTTGCCCTTCATGGTCTCGGCGATGATGGCGGTCGGCTGACCCTTGGTGGCGCGGGCCTCGGCAAAGGCGGCGCGGATCTGATCGAAATCGTTGCCGTCGGCAAGCTCCACCACGTGGAACTTAAAGGCGCGGAACTTGTCGGCGAGCGGCATGGGGTCGTTGACCTCCTCAACGGGGCCGTCGATCTGCAGGCCGTTGTGGTCGACGATCACGCAGAGGTTATCGAGCTGCTGGTTGCCGGCAAACATGGCTGCCTCCCAGACCTGGCCCTCCTCGCTCTCGCCATCACCCAGCAGGGCGTACGTGCGGTAAGTATCGCCCCAGTGCTTGGCGGCAACCGCCATGCCCACGGCGGCGGAGATGCCCTGGCCGAGCGAGCCGGTGGACATATCGACGCCCGGGGTGTCGTTCATGTTGGGATGACCTTGCAGGTGGCTGCCGATATGGCGCAGCGTCTCGAGATCCTCCTTGGGGAAGAACCCACGCTCGGCGAGCACGGCGTACAGGCCCGGAGCGCAATGGCCCTTGGAGAGCACAAAACGGTCGCGATCGGCCTTGCGGGGATCGGCCGGGTCGACGTTCATTTCCTCAAAGTACAGATAGGTCATGATGTCGGCAGCGCCGAGCGAACCGCCCGGATGGCCGGACTTGGCAGCGTGCACGCCGGTGACGATGCCCTTCCTTACCTCGTTGGCAACCTTTTTGAGCTCTTCGTCGCTCATTGTGCCTTCCTTTCATCCTCATTAGACAAAATGCGCACGGCACCGAAGGTAATCCCAACACAGCCGCAATGCACGTACGTCATTCATTATGCTGGAAACTGATGGCTTTACCAGAGTTTTTATCATTATTTGAACAATTTAGCAGGCAGAACCGCTGATGAAACGGTTTATCAATGTGAACGTCTTTTGGATGGAACGCGATCGACCCTACGCGCTAATGTCCTTGAATCCCTCGCCGAAGGCTTCCGTAACGTCGGCAACCGTCACGATGGCATGAGGATCGCGCTCGCGCACGATCGTCTTGAGGGTATTGAGCTCTCGACGGCTCACGATGACCATAATCACTGGCTTCTCGGCACCCGAATACATGCCAGTCGCCTTAAACTTGGTACAACCACGACCCAGGCCATACATGATATCGGCAGCGATATCAGGGAACTTGTCCGAGATGATGAGTACCATACGGCGTTTGTTGCCACCATCGACCACGGCATCGATCACGTAGCCGCTAATGACCATCGAAAGGCCTGCATACAGTGCGTTTTCGATTGAAAAGACCGGAGCCGATAGCGCGCATACGGCAACATCGATCGCCATGACGGTCGAGCCCACCGGCAGCGAGGTGTTACGCGAGATGATTTGGCCAATCGTGTCCGAGCCGCCGGTGTTGGCACCGGCGCGCAACACCATGCCGTAACCGATGCCCGTAATAATGCCGCCCCACATGGCAGGGAGCATCAGGTCCGCATCCGCCAGAGGTGCTACAAACGGGGCGAACAGATCGGTAAAGAAGCCCAGCAGCACAAAGCCCGTCGCGGTCTGCACCACGTAGAACATGCCGCCCTCGCGCATAACGACCAACAACAGCAAGGCGTTCATCACGATCGTCTGAATACCAACGGGAAGCGATAGGCCGCGCGCCGCGCCGACCGCCTGGATAATGGTGGCAAGGCCCGTAACGCCACCGGCGGCAAGACCGTTGGGAATCAAAAACAAGTCGGTCGCGATGGCGGCCAAGGCACACCCCAACATGATCTGGGGCAGGTCGTGAAAGAAGTTCATCGAAAGAATGCGCTTGATGTCCAGACGATATGCCATGCTGCCTCCCTCAAAAAAGCACACCCAAACGGATGCGCTTTGAACTTCTTCTTGTATTCGATTCTACCGATTCGCCGGACAAAAACCACCCCTGCGCAGGGTTTATTCTGGATACAAACCCGTCCAACCGTTGGGCTTGGCATCGGCTTGAAGCCACCCGATGTTTTAGACCTCCGAGCCTTCTGCATCGGCGTTGCCGGTAGCCCAGCGATGGTAGCCAATAACAAACGGGTCCAGGTCGCCATCGTCAAGAACGGCCACGACATTGCTGGTCTCCACGCCCGTGCGTAGGTCCTTGACCATCTGGTACGGGTAGAGCACGTAGCTGCGAATCTGGTTGCCAAAACCAATCGTGGTCTTGGGTCCGCGGATCTCATCCAGGGCTTCGGCGCGCTTCTCGAGCTCAATCTCGTACAGGCGAGCCTTGAGGATCTGCATGCACGCGGCCTTGTTCTGAATCTGGCTGCGCTCGTTTTGGCAGGTAACCACAATGCCGCTGGGGAAATGCGTCACGCGCACGGCGGAGTCCGTGGTGTTAACGCCCTGACCGCCCGGGCCGCTCGCGTGGTACACGTCCACGCGGATGTCATCGGGACTGATCTCGATGTCGATATCATCGGGTAGCACGGGGATGACCTCGACGCCGGCAAACGTGGTCTGGCGGCGCTTCTTGTCGTCGGTGGGGCTAATGCGAACCAAGCGGTGGACGCCGGCCTCGGCGCGCAGCATGCCAAATGCGTCCTTGCCCTCGACGGTAAAGGTCGCGCGGTCGATGCCGATGACCTCGGCCGCGGGACAGTCGTTGATGGTGACCTTCCAACCGCGACGCTGGCAGTACTTCATGTACATCTTAAAGAGCATGAAGGTCCAGTCCTGAGCCTCCAGACCACCCTGTCCGGGCTTGATGGTCACAATGGCATCGCCGTGATCGAACTCACCGGTAAACCAGCTCGAAAGCTCAAGCTCGTCGATAGCGCGAGCCAGGCGCTCAGCCGTGGCTGTAGCCTCCTCGCGAAGGGCGACGGCGTCGGGGTCATCCCCCATCTCCTCGGCAAGCTCCAGCGCGGCGCGGGCATCGGAAAGCTCGCCGCGCGCGGTGTCCACGGCAGCGATATCTTCCTTGGTACGCGCAATCTCCTCCATGGTGGCACGGGCGGCGTCGGCGTCATCCCAAAAGCCAGGGGCAACACTTTTGGCCTCGAGCTCGGTCACGCGCGTGCGCTTTTCGTCCAGGTGGAGATACGACTCGACCTCGCCGAGCCGGTCCGCAAACGCGTCCAGCTCGGCGGGCGTTACCTCTAAAGCCTCAGCCATTAACGATTCCTGCCGTGGCAGTACTTAAACTTCTTGCCGCTACCGCAGGGGCACGGGTCGTTGCGGCCCACGTTGACGTACGGATCGTCGCTCTCGGACTTGCGATAGGTGGTCACCTTGCCACCGTTGTTGACGGCAGCCGGACCACCCTGGACAGCCGTGCGGGCCTGCACCTGCGCCTGCTTGCGCAGCACCGAGTCGCCGTTGTCACCATCGACCTCGGCAGGGCCGGAGAAGCGCGCGCCCTCGAGCGCGGGCTCCTCCTTGTGCTCCACGGCGCGCGGGGCGGCCTTGATCTCGATGCGCAGAACCGTGCGCAGGTAATCCTCGTACATGGTATCGACGAGTATCTGGAACGCGCCGTAGGCCTCGGTCTTGTACTCAACCAGCGGGTCGCGCTGGCCAAAGCCGCGCAGGCCGATGCCGGTCTTGAGGTAGTCCATCTCCTGCAGGTAGTTCATCCAGCGGGTATCGATGACGCGCAGCATGACCTGGGTATTGAGCTCGCGCATCAGGTCCTCGCCCAGACGCTCGGCCTTCATGTTGTAGCACTTCTCTACGTAAGCCAGGACATCGGCAGCCAGGGCCTCATAATCCTCGTCGGGGAACTTCGGCGTATCAATGTGGCCGGTGAGCTCCACAACCCACTTGCGCAGGCCCTCCAGGTCGCGCTCGCCATCGTGACTGTCCTTGGTGCAGAACTCCTGCACGCAACGGTAGACGGTATCGTGCATGACCTCGGTGATGTGGTCGGTCAGGTCCTTGCCGTCCAGAATCTTATTGCGCTCGGCGTAGATAACCTGGCGCTGCTTGTTCATGACGTCGTCGTACTCAAGGACGCTCTTACGCATGGAGAAGTTGATGCTCTCGACCTTGTGCTGGGCGCTCTCGACGGCCTTGGAGATGATCTTGTGCTGGATGGGCATGTCGTCGCCCATGTCGGCCGTGACCATCATCTTGGAGACGCGGTCCATCTTGTCGCCGCCGAACAGGCGCATGAGGTCGTCCTCGAGCGACAGGTAGAACTGGGTCTCGCCCGGATCGCCCTGACGACCGGAGCGGCCGCGCAGCTGGTTGTCGATACGACGGGACTCATGGCGCTCGGTGCCGATAACGGTCAGGCCGCCGGCGGCAAGCACGCGCTCGCGCTCGGCCTTGCAGGTCTCCTTGGCCTCGGCGTTAAACTGCTCGAGCTGCTCGGGCGTCACGTCCTCCATGGTCAGGCCCTCGTACTCAAGGCGCTCGCGCACCAGCTCGTCGGGGTTGCCGCCCAGCAGGATGTCGGTACCACGACCGGCCATGTTAGTAGCGATGGTCACGGCGCCGTAGCGTCCGGCCTGGGCAACGATATGAGCCTCGCGCTCGTGATGCTTGGCGTTGAGGACCTCGTGCGCGATGCCGCGCTTGGTAAGGGCGGCGGACAGCTTCTCGGAGCTCTCGATGGAGACGGTGCCCACCAGGACCGGTTGGCCCTTGGCGTGACGACGCTCAACGTCGTCGGCGACGGCGTTGTACTTGGCCTGAATGGTGCGGTACACCAGGTCCTCGTGATCCACGCGCTGCACGGGCTTGTTGGAGGGGATGACCTCGACGGGCAGCTTGTAGATCTCGCGGAACTCGGCGTCCTCGGTGAGCGCCGTACCGGTCATGCCAGAGAGCTTGTCATACAGGCGGAAGTAGTTCTGCAGGGTGATGGTGGCCAGGGTCTGGTTCTCCTCGCGTACGAGCACGCCCTCTTTGGCCTCGATGGCCTGGTGCAGGCCCTCGGAATAACGGCGGCCTTCCATAATGCGGCCGGTGAACTCGTCGACGATCTTGACCTCGCCGTTGGTGACCACGTACTGCTTATCGCGGTGGAACATGTACTGGGCCTTCAGCGCCTGCTGCAGGTGGTTGACCAGCTGGCCCGAAAGGTCGGCGTAGATGTCCTCGATGCCCAGGCGGCGCTCGATCTTCTTAAGGCCGCGCTCGGTGGCGGCGATGGTGTGCTTGGCCTCATCCATGACATAGTCGCCCGTGGGCTCGACGTCCTCGGTGGCGGTGAGCATGTCGTGCGACACGTCCTCACCGCGTTCCAGGCCGCGCACGGCGCGCGCGAAGTCCTTGTATGTGCTGGCGGACTTAGTGCCGGCGCCCGAGATAATGAGCGGCGTCCTGGCCTCATCGATCAGGATGGAGTCGACCTCGTCGACGATGGCGTAGTTGTGACCGCGCTGCACGCGCTGCTCGGGACGGGTAACCATGTTGTCGCGCAGGTAATCAAAGCCGAACTCGGAGTTGGTGCCGTAGGTGACGTCTGCCTGGTAGGCCGGGCGCTTGAGCTCGAGCGGCATGTTGTTCTGGAGCAGACCGACGGTCATGCCCAGGTACTTATAGATGCGGCCCATCCACTCGGAGTCGCGCTTTGCCAGGTAATCGTTGACGGTAACGACGTGCACGCCCTTGCCGGCAATAGCGTTGAGATAGCCAGCCAAGGTGGAGACGAGGGTCTTGCCTTCGCCGGTCTTCATCTCGGCGATGTGGCCCTCGTGCAGTGCCATGGCGCCAATGAGCTGCACGTCAAAGTGGCGCATACCCATGGTGCGCTTGGAAGCCTCACGCACGGTGGCAAAGGCCTCGGGGAGCATGTCGTCGAGCGACTCGCCGTTGGCGTAACGCTCGCGGAACTTATCGGTCTGGCCGCGGAGCTCCTCCTCGGTCATCTTCTCAAACTGGGGCTCAAGACCGTTGATCTGGTCGACGATCTTGTAGTAGCGCTTAAGGTCCTTATCGGATCCAAACACAGATGATTGTACTTTAGCCAAACAAGGCGCGGCCTATACGGTCGACCTCGGCCGCCACGTAATAACTACGACCAACCTGCCACAATGGAACAGGTTAATTTTGGAGGATTTATCTGGGCAAACGCCGCCTCTCCGCCATGTGGTGCCATGGGGACAGGTTAGTTTGCACTAATCAAAAAGAAAAGGGCCGTGCACCCAAATGGATGCACGGCCCTCATGCCATGAATGCGAGCGATTCCGCGGCGAGCTATTTACTCAGCGGCCTCGGTGGTCTCGGCCTCGGCAGCGGCCTCCTCGACGGGAGCCTCTGCGGGAGCCTCGGCGGCCTGCTTGGCAGCCTCCTCGGCAAACTTAGCGGCACGCTTAGCCTTCTCGGCAGCCTTAGCCTCAGCGGCGGCCTTGCGAGCAGCCTCGGCCTCAGCAGCCTTGGCGGCCTTGGCAGCCTTGGCCTCCTCAGCCTTCTTGAGCTGGGCGGCAGCGGCGCCACCGAACTTGTCGGCGAAGCGCTGGACGCGTCCACCGGTGTCGACGAACTTCTGCTGGCCGGTGTAGAACGGGTGGCACTCGTTGCAAAGCTCGACCTTCATCTCGGACACGGTAGCGTGCGTCTTGAAGGTGTTGCCGCAGGAGCACGTCACCGTGCACTCGACATACTGGGGATGGATACCCTGCTTCATGGTAGGACTCCTTATTGGTCAGGCGCTGGTTACCGATCAGCGCATAAGGCGTCTTGGTTTCCGACCAAGACAACAAACTCGGCTATGATACCACGGCGCCGCGTGTCCCACAAAAGGTTCACGGTCTTTTCGGAACGACACGAATCTGACCCATCGAAACACATCTCCACCATTCCTTCA
>CAUDAE010000019.1 GCA_958447445.1 uncultured Collinsella sp. | reverse complement strand
AAAGCGTGCCGTTGGTCGTAATAGAATAGGTAAAGTTTCTATTGGGGTATATTCTTTTTGAATAGTCGACCGTTTTCTATATCAGCGGCTCGTTAATCATGGGTTCCCCACCAAAAAAGACGATCGCAAGCGTTTCGTTTTCCGATGAACTTGCGACGAGGTAGTCGACCGCCTTGAAGGCTATCTCGTCTGTCATCAGCAGAGGAGACGTTCCATAATCTCCTTTACCGGCAAAACAGTAACTACAACCAAGGTTGCATGCATGTGAAACGTGGAGTTCGATGGATCTAAGTTTTCGAGGCGTGTCTTTTGTTAAGAAAGTCCGCTCAGACAATCGTTGATACTCATCAATGTCGTCTTCAAGTTCTGCTATGGTCGTTTGGTCGTAGCCTTTCGCAGCAAGTGACTTTGTTAGCAACTTCGAGTTGACCGTTCTTCCCGATGCTTCAAATATGCGAAGCGCATCTTCTGATGCTTGGTCAACCTGAAAGCAATTGCGAGTGACCTCATCGAAGCAGTAACGACGATCACTTACTGAGAAAAAATGCATACGTTCCTCAATTTCATGCTGGACTGGCACTAACCTTGTTTATTGTTACGCAGCTATAAAAAACCACCAGCGGGGATTCGGTGTGCGGCCCAATCGGACTCCCAAAAGGTTCTATTTGAGACTGGCAAGCTTTGTGTTGTTGGCACTTCGACAGCGCTCTTTATTCCAACATGGAGCCTCGCAGTTTGAGTCGACTTGCCTCTGGAAGGTCCGATCTCAACTTGATTTAGGATGAAAACAGATTACAGGCGCGCTCCTCTAGAAAGAAAGGAAACCAATCGCCGCCTTTCACCAGGAAAGTTTTTATAGCCCACCTCGAGCAAAATGAAAGATGCGAGAGCGATTGGGGAACAACGCGAATCTCCCCTTTTGGGTGGGAGCGAGCCTTCAGCCACCGGCGAACGACTCGCCCTGGTCAGAATCTGGAAGTGGTGCCGGGCCGCTTGGGCCTCCCCGGTGACTTCGTGGGGCTTACCTGCCTGACGTCGAGGGGTACATCCGCAAGATTCGTTCCCTATGCCGTTTGCTCTCACGCCCGCCTTGGTTCCAAGTCGGGCGAGCACGAGGTCGCGCCGGCGCATCCGCTGGGACTGCTGCGCGTGCAAAACGGCTACGCGGTGAGCGTCCCGCGCTGGATTCAGCCGAGTGAGGAAGGCGTCGAGATCGGCGCGCTGGCAACGGGGGAGGGCGGCATCACCGATGTGGGCGATGACGTTTCGGCTCGCCATGCCCACGTGTGGTGCGATGACCAAAATG
This sequence comes from uncultured Collinsella sp., assembly GCA_958447445.1. Classification (GTDB taxonomy): domain Bacteria; phylum Actinomycetota; class Coriobacteriia; order Coriobacteriales; family Coriobacteriaceae; genus Collinsella. The sequence continues at coordinate 19,269 of CAUDAE010000019.1, read as the reverse complement.
TCTGGTACGTTGAGGACCTGTCGTCCACCAACGGAACCGTGGTGGTAAACGGCGCGACGAACGTCTGCACCCAGGTCGAGCCCGGCCGCTCCGTCCAGCTCAACCCCGGTGACGAGCTCAAGCTCGGAGAATCCACAACCTACGCCATCCTCCTCGGCGCCCTCTGACTCATCTCCTAAATAAGTTGCGGTGAAATAGGGGCTGTTTAAGGCTACGGCCGGCAAAACAGTTCCTATTTCACCGCAGCTGCCATTTGGTCCCTCGGTGACGGAAGGATCAATTTTGCCCTTGATGGTCACTCGAGGTAAACCTTTACCGCCCGCCTATATTTGCCGAAATTACACTTGACGGCGGGGTACAATAAACCCGCATGCGGATTTCCGTTGCGGGCGCTTCCCATCGCCGGGGCGTGCCCGGGAGCATCCGGCATGCGGCCTTTGCGGCGCTCGGTCATGTGCAAGACGGGCGGTCGGGTCTGTGGGGCGCATCAGCTGGCCCTCGCCTCGGCATGTCTTCTCTCCACGCCACGTACCTGCTGCTGAGCCTGCCTGCCAGATGATTGGAAGCAACAGCGTAAATCCCATCACGCCAACATCCCGGCGATCGCCGGGGCCTGTATACCTATATGAGAGGAGAGGGGTATATGGCGCGTAAGTTTAAGTCTATGGACGGCAACGAGGCGGCCGCATATGTTTCGTATGCGTACACCGAGGTAGCGGGAATCTATCCCATTACGCCGTCCAGCCCGATGGCCGACCATGTCGACCAGTGGGCGGCCCAGGGTCGCAAGAATATCTTCGGCACCCCGGTCAAGGTCGTCGAGATGGAGTCCGAGGCAGGTGCAGCCGGTACCGTTCACGGTTCGCTGGGCGCCGGTGCTTTGACCACCACCTACACGGCCTCTCAGGGTCTGCTCCTGATGATCCCGAACATGTACAAGATCGCGGGCGAGCAGCTCCCGGGCGTCTTCCACGTCTCCGCGCGTTGCGTCGCTTCCCACGCCCTGAACATTTTTGGCGATCACTCCGACGTCATGGCCTGTCGTCAGACCGGCTTCGCCATGCTCGCCGAGGGCAACGTCCAGGAGGTCATGGACCTCTCGCCGGTGGCTCACCTTGCCGCCATCGAGGGTAAGACCCCGTTCCTTAACTTCTTCGACGGCTTCCGCACCAGCCACGAGATCCAGAAGGTCGCCATGTGGGACTACAAGGATCTGGCCGAGATGTGCGACATGGACGCCGTCCAGGCTTTCCGCGATCACGCGCTCAACCCTGAGCACCCGCACACCCGCGGCAGCCACGAGAACGGCGACATCTTCTTCCAGAACCGCGAGGCCTGCAACAAGGTCTACGACGAGCTCCCTGCCGTCGTCGAGGGCTACATGAAGAAGATCAACGAGAAGCTCGGCACCGATTACGGCCTGTTCAACTACTACGGCGCTCCCGATGCCGATCGCGTCGTCGTGTGCATGGGCTCCTTCTGCGACGTGCTCGAGGAAGTCATCGACTACCTCAACGCTCACGGCGAGAAGGTCGGCCTGGTCAAGGTTCGTCTGTTCCGTCCGTTCTCCATCAAGCACTTCGTCGACGTTCTCCCCGAGACCGTCCAGAAGATCGCCGTCATGGACCGTACCAAGGAGCCGGGTTCCATCGGCGAGCCGCTCTACCAGGACGTCGTCTCCGCTCTCTACGAGGCCGGCAAGACGGGCATCAAGGTCGTCGGCGGCCGTTACGGCCTGGGCAGCAAGGACACGCCTCCCGCGTCCGCGTTCGCTGTCTTCGAGGAGCTCAAGAAGGACGAGCCCAAGCGCGAGTTCACCATCGGCATTGTCGATGACGTGACCAACCTGAGCTTGCCCGAGGCCGAGGATGCGCCCAACACCGCAGCCCCCGGCACCATCGAGTGCAAGTTCTGGGGTCTGGGCGGCGACGGTACCGTCGGCGCCAACAAGAACTCGATCAAGATCATCGGCGACCACACCGACAAGTACGTCCAGGCCTACTTCCAGTACGACTCCAAGAAGACCGGCGGCGTCACCGTCTCGCACCTGCGCTTTGGTGATTCCCCGATCCGTTCGCCGTACTACGTGACCAAGGCCGACTTTGTCGCCTGCCATAACCCCAGCTACATCGTTAAGGGCTTTAAGATGGTCCGCGACGTCAAGCCGGGCGGCACCTTCCTGGTCAACTGCCAGTGGAGCGACGAGGAGTTCGCCGAGCACATGCCCGCCGTGGCCAAGCGCTACATCGCGAACAACAACGTCAACGTCTATCTGATCGACGCTATCGACCTGGCCGCTAAGGTCGGCATGGGCAAGCGCACCAACACGGTGCTCCAGTCCGCCTTCTTCGCGCTGGCCAAGGTCCTGCCCGCCGAGGACGCCCTGCAGTACATGAAGGACGCGGCTACCAAGTCCTACATGAAGAAGGGCCAGGCTATCGTCGACGCCAACCACAAGGCCATCGATGCCGGCGCTACCGCTTTCCGTAAGTTCGAGGTTCCGGCCGACTGGGCTACCGCCGAGGATGCCGCTCCCGTCGAGCTCTCCGAGGAGACCAAGTCCGCTATCGCCCAGCAGGTCAAGAACCTGCTCGAGCCCATCGATCGCATGGACGGCGACAGCCTGCCTGTTTCCGCCTTCGTCGATTGCGCCGACGGCCAGTTTGAGCTGGGCGCCTCCGCATACGAGAAGCGCGGCGTCGCCGTGGTCGTTCCCCACTGGGACGAGACCAAGTGCATCCAGTGCAACCAGTGCGCCTACGTGTGCCCGCATGCCACCATCCGTCCGTTCGCGATGACCGAGGACGAGGCTGCCGCCGCGCCCGAGGCTACCCGCACGCTCGACGCCATGGGCCCCAAGGCCAAGGGCATGAAGTTCACTATGGCTGTGTCCCCGCTCGACTGCATGGGTTGCACCAACTGCGTCAAGGTCTGCCCCAAGGGCGCCCTCGAGATGGTTCCCACCGAGCAGGAGATGGACCAGCAGCCCGTTTGGGACTACATGGTCGAGAACGTCTCCGAGAAGAAGGAGCTCATCGCGGCCAACGTCAAGGGCAGCCAGTTTAAGCAGCCCTACCTGGAGTTCTCGGGCTCCTGCGCTGGCTGTGCCGAGACCGCCTATGCACGTCTGGTGACCCAGGTCGCCGGCGACCGCATGTTCATTTCCAACGCCACCGGCTGCTCCTCCATTTGGGGCAACCCCGCTGCCACCGCTCCTTACTGCAAGGACAAGGACGGTCACGGCCCGGCGTGGAACAACTCCCTGTTCGAGGACAATGCCGAGCACGGTCTGGGCATGGCCGTTGGCTATGAGGCCGTTCAGCACAAGCTGATCGCCGCTACCCAGGACATCATCGCTGCCGATGGTCCGTCCGATGAGCTCAAGGCCGCCGGCCAGGCTTGGATCGACTCCGTCAACGACGCCGAGGCCTCCAAGACCGCTGCTGCTGCCTACGTTGCCGAGCTCGAGAAGTGCGGCTGCGACGCTTCCAAGGCGATCCTCGCCGACAAGGCTTACCTCACCAAGAAGTCCTTCTGGATCTTCGGCGGCGACGGCTGGGCCTACGACATCGGCTTCGGTGGCCTGGACCACGTCCTGGCTTCCGGCCACAACGTCAACGTCTTCGTCTTCGACACCGAGGTCTACTCCAACACCGGCGGTCAGGCCTCCAAGGCCTCGAACCTGGGCCAGGTCGCTCAGTTCGCCGCTGCCGGTAAGGTGACCAAGAAGAAGTCCCTGGCCGAGATCGCCATGAGCTACGGCTACGTCTACGTGGCGCAGGTCGCCATGGGCGCCAACCCGGCTCAGACCCTCAAGGCCATCCACGAGGCCGAGGCCTACGACGGCCCGTCCCTCATCATCGGCTACAGCCCCTGCGAGATGCACTCCATCAAGAAGGGTGGCATGCAGAACTGCCAGGCCGAGATGAAGAAGGCTGTCGAGTGCGGCTACTGGAACCTCTTCCGCTTCAACCCCGAGGCTGCTGCCGGCAAGAAGTTCTCGCTCGATTCCAAGGAGCCCGCGGGCGGTTATCAGGAGTTCCTGATGAACGAGGCCCGTTACGCTTCGCTGACGCGTTCCTTCCCCGAGCGCGCCGAGGAGCTCTTCAAGGAGAACGAGCAGGCCGCTATGGACCGCTACGCTCACCTGCTGAAGCTCAAGACGGTGTACAACGAGGCCTAGGTCTCCCACCGCAGGATCTGAGGGCTAACCTTCGCGGACGTCCTCGGACATGAAAGAACCCCCGCTGCGCACTACGTGCGGCGGGGGTTCTTTCGTCCTGCGGAGTGTCCGCAAAGGTCAGTCCTCAAATCCTGCTACGACTACGTCCTTGGATTGTGTGGGCGGATGAAGGACGTAGTTGGTCGGGTATTCCGTCCCCTTCGCTGTTTCGCGGCTTTGCCGCGAAACCTCGCGCCACTTTGGGGATGGATGGGGGACTTGGCCGTTGCCGCTTTTTCGGAGCTCTTCTTTATTCCTTTTGTTGGATGAAAAGCCCCTTGTTTTTGCAGGGGTGCATACTCGACTTATATGTGCATAGAATCTCGTATAGTGCGAGTAAGATATTGCGCTGTCTGTTTTGTGTTTAGCAAAGATATAGTTTGCATAATCTGGTCTAATCCCTGCTCTATTAAAATAAAGTTGCACGTAAATGGCGTAGATATGCTTGAGCTGGGGTTCTGTACGCTGAGCGGATAAAAACGACCGTTCACCGTTCCGCTATTTTCAAAATGAATAAAATGAGCGATAAAGAGAATATAAACCTTAATAAACTCGCGTATCGCACGGACGCGGGTTATTAATGGGTTGTAGGCCTTTTACAGAAAGGATTCCAGCAATGTCTAAGCCTCTTGGCAAGCCCGATCGTATCGTCGTCGCCCTTGGCGGCAACGCCCTCGGCAACAACCCCGTTGAGCAGATCGAGGCCGTGAGCAACACCGCTCACGCTCTCCTCGGCCTGATCGAGCAGGGCAACGAGATCAGCATCACCCACGGCAACGGTCCGCAGGTCGGCATGATCCAGAACGCCTTCGCCGCTGCCCACGACGCCATCGGCACCCCCGAGATGCCGCTGCCCGAGTGCGGCGCCATGTCCCAGGGCTACATCGGCTATCACCTGCAGCAGGGCATTGGCCGCGAGATGCACAAGCGCTATAAGCGTTGGCACGCCGCCACCGTCGTCACCCAGATCGAGTGCGATCCGGACGACCCCGCGTTCAAGAACCCGACCAAGCCGATCGGCCCCTTCTACACCGAGGAGCAGGCCAAGGAGTTCATGGCCGAGGATCCCTCCAAGGTCTTCGTCGAGGATTCCGGTCGCGGCTGGCGTCGCGTCGTCGCTTCCCCCGATCCCAAGAAGATCGTCGAGGCCGACTCCATCCTCAACCTGCTCGATAACGAGTTCATTGTCATCGCCTGCGGTGGCGGCGGCATCCCCGTCGTCCGCGACTACGAGAACAAGGGCTGCTACAAGGGCGTTCCCGCCGTCATCGACAAGGACCTGGGCGGCGAGCTGCTGGCCGAGGACTGCGACGCCGACGTTCTGTTCCTGCTGACCGCCGTTGAGCATGTCGCCATCAACTTTGGCAAGCCCAACCAGGAGGAGCTCGAGGACATCACCGCCGACGAGGCCGAGCGCTTGGCCGACGAGGGCCAGTTCGGCAAGGGTTCCATGGAGCCCAAGGTCCGCGCTGCCATCAAGTTCGCCCGTTCCCGTAAGGGCCGTACCTGCATCATCGGCGCTCTGGACAAGGCCGCCGAGACCATGGCTGGCCTCTCCGGTACCCGCATCCACGAGTAGTCTCTACTCTGTTGCCTCTCTCGTGGGCGCTAGGCAAAGCGCCCACAAACTAGCCTCTCTTCATGAGCCCCGCAGTCCGCTCCGACTGCGGGGCTTTTGTTTCAACCCGGCACTTAGGGACGTTCCTTTCCTGCCGGCAGCCTAGGGCTGGTCATTGGGGACAGACTTAAATGCGTGGCACCGATCAACTGCGGAAAGCGCATCCCACAATGAGTGTCCAAAGCGGGGCACAGTTTCCCAGGTACTCATTTAAGTCTGTCCCCAATGAGTGCCCAATGACTAGTAGTAGGCCCACATGGCTTCGACTTCGTTGAGGACCTCTACGACGCCCCAGCGGCGGGCGCTGCGGCTGGCCGAGTTGGGGTCGTAGACGCCAATCTGGTTGGCATCGTCGATGCCGTAGAGCACGATGTAGTGGCCTACGTTGGTAAACGTACCGGGGCGCACTGCGGCGATGACAGGCGCACCCGAGCGAAGTGCTTGGGTAATCGATTCGCAATCGTTATAGAGCTGTGTTCCGTTGAGCCCCAGCTGCCACGCACCGCCTGTCATAAACGACCACTCGGTGGCACCGGTGGGGGCGTAGTTGCCGGCTTCGGCCAGTGCGCATATATCGACCGGCGTCTTATCGGTGTGGCCGGTCTTAAAGATATAGACCATGGTGAGGCAAGTGGGACCGCAAGCGTTTTCGCGAATAGTGCCACCGGCATAGGGCAGCTCCGACCATGCGGGGTCAATTTGGTAGATGTGGGGCATGGTGCCGGCCTGCCATTGCGAGCGTGGGGTCGAGAACGCAAAGGAGTAGCCGGGTGCGACGGGAGCTTTAAGCAGCCTGTCCTCGGCAGTGGGCTCAAGACCGGCTGATCCGTGGGAGATACAGGATCCCAAAAACACAAAGACGAGGCAGGCGGCGATGGAGCAAAGCGCAAGGCGTAGACGGCGGGCCGGAAGCGCGTGGCTTGTGGTGTGCGACGCGGGGTGAGGGACGGAATTGCCGCGATCGCGTTGAGGTCGCGAAAAGGTGCGCTTGACGTAGTAGTCGGTCTTACGGCGATCGTAGCGGCGTGGCTGCGATGTGTCGGTCTGGCGTTGACGTGTGCTCGTACTCACGCGGTCTGACTGCTGCACGGTACGGCTTTGCCGCCGCGAAGAAGCCCCGGGCTGCTCTTGGGGGCGCTGCGGGTTGTCGTTGTCGGAGGTGCTTCTGGGCGTTGGCGTGGTGCGGCCGGCAAGGCGCACGCTTTGTGGCCGTTGGTCGCCGTCATTGTATCCGTATGCCATTCGAATCACCTTGCCTCATGTGTAACTTGTCTATCCTACATAAAAAGATGCACGACACATGGGCATGTGCGCCAAAAGCCTGACAAATGGTATGAACGTTGCCGCGCCGCGCGCCAAGCGTCACGGTAACAGGTATTCAAAAGCAGACAAGATGAAAGCGCCCAAGACGAATGACGTCTCCCGCCGTTCGTCCCAAAAACGGTGCCGCTCGTTTTGCAGTTCTGCCTTCGGTCGAGCTGCGAGCGGCGCTGCTGCGCCAAGGCCGTATCTTAAAGCCATGGAATAAAAGCGCGCGGCAAAACGGACCGCGCAAGGGGTGACGCCAAGGGCGTCAAACAGGAAAGGAGGGGAACAATGGCGGACAAGAACGCAGAAGTTGCAGTCGAGGATAACGGCGGCATGAAGAAAACGCTCTCGCTCTGGAACTTCTTCACCATCGGCTTTGGTGCCATCATCGGTACCGGTTGGGTTCTGCAGGTCGGCGACTGGATGGTCGTGGGCGGCGGTCCCGTTCCCGCTATGATCGCATTCCTCTTGGGTGCAATCTTCCTCGTGCCCGTCGGAGCTGTTTTCGGTGAGCTCACGGCTGCTATCCCCATCTCGGGCGGCATCGTCGAGTATGTCGATCGTAGCTTTGGCCGTACGCTGAGCTATATCACCGGATGGCTTTTGGCCCTGGGCAACGGCATCCTGTGCCCGTGGGAGGCCATCGCCATCTCGACCCTCGTGTCCGAGATGTTCGGCAGCCTGCCCGGCCTTGAGTGGCTGCGCGCCGTCAAGCTCTACACCATCCTGGGCGCTGACGTTTACCTGTTCCCGACGCTGATCGCGCTCGGCTTTGCAGCCTACGTCATCTTCCTCAATTTCCGCGGTGCCAGCTCGGCCGCCAAGCTCCAAGCCTTCCTGACCAAGGCCCTGCTCTGTGGCATGCTGCTCGCCATGGGCGTCTCGCTGTTCACCGGTTCGCCGAACAACGCCATGCCTGTGTTCTCCCAGGTCGCCGGCGCTGGCGGCGGTAAGGCCGCCACCGAGGGCACCAGCCTGTTCGCCGGTATCGTGTCGGTCCTGGTTCTGACTCCGTTCTTCTACGCCGGTTTCGACACCATTCCTCAGCAGGCTGAGGAAGCAGCCGAGGGCCTCAACTGGAACAAGTTCGGCAAGATCATCTCCCTGGCCCTGCTGGCCGCCGGCGGCTTCTACATGGTCTGCATCTACTCGTTCGGCACCATCCTCGACTGGCATGAGTTTGTTAAGAGCCCGGTTCCCGCGCTTGCCTGCCTCAAGGGCATCAACATGCTCCTGTACCTGGCCATGCTCGTCATCGCCACGCTTGGACCCATGGGCCCGATGAACTCCTTCTACGGCGCCACGAGCCGCATCATGCTCGCCATGGGCCGCAAGGGCCAGCTGCCCGAGCAGTTCGCCGAGGTCGACCCCAAGTCCGGCGCTCCCAAGCTTGCCTGCGTCGTTCTGGGCGTCATCACCGTCGTCGGACCGTTTTTGGGCAAGAACATGCTCATCCCTCTGACCAACGTGTCGGCTCTCGCCTTCATCTTCTCCTGCGGCATGGTCGCCCTCGCTTGCCTGCGCATGCGCTTCACCGAGCCCGACCTGCCTCGTCCCTACGAGGTGCCCGGCGGCAAGTTTGGCATCGGCCTCGCTATCGCTGCCTGTGCCATCATCATCGGCCTGCTCGTGATCCCGTTCTCTCCCGCCTCCCTCAACATGGTGGAGTGGAGCATCGTGATCGGCTGGTTGGCTATTGGCCTGGCCCTCATGGCTTTCACCAATTCCCGCAAAAAGTAACGCCGAGCCGGGGCGGACCAGGTGCGCGGGACCCTCTCTTCCGCGCACCGAACCCGGCATCACTTGGGTAGCTTTGTGAGGCCGCGACCCAACACGGCCTCGCCCACATATATGGATCCATAAGGAGGAACCATGTCCACTAAGTATGCAATCGTTGGCGGCAAGCTCATCGACGGTACCGGTGCCGAGCCGGTCGAGAACTCCCTCGTTCTCGTCGACGACAACGGCAAGATCGAGTACGCCGGCGCCATGCAGGACCTTCCCGAGGGCGTTGAGGTCATCGACGCCGCCGGCAAGACCGTCCTTCCCGGCCTGATCGACACCCACCTGCACTTCTCGGGCAACTTGACCGACGATGACACCGACTGGGTCATGCAGCCGCTCCTCGAGAAGCAGGCCGTCGCCGTCAAGCAGGCCTACGACTGCCTCACCCACGGCCTCACCACCGTCTGCGAGATCGGCCGCTTTGGTATCCAGATCCGTGACTGCATCGACAAGGGCGTCTTCAAGGGCCCGCGCGTTCTGGCCACCGGCCTTGGCTTCTGCCGCGTTGCCGGCCACGGCGACTCCCACCACTGCAGCCAGGAGCTCAACAAGGAATCGCACCCCTGGGGCGATCAGGTCGACGGTCCTTGGGATCTGCGCAAGGCCGTCCGTCGTCGCCTGCGCGAGAACCCCGATGCCATCAAGATCTGGGCTACCGGTGGCGGCATTTGGCGCTGGGACTCCGGCCGCGACCAGCACTACTGCTCCGAGGAGATTCGGGCCGTGGTCGAAGAGGCCAAGATGGTCGGCATCCCCGTGTGGAGCCACTGCTACAACAACCACGCCGCTGCCTACGATTCCGTTCGCTTTGGCTGCGAGCAGTTGATTCACGGCTTCGATATCGATGAGCGCACCATGGACCTCATGGCCGAGCAGGGCACCTTCTTCACTCCGACGATCGCCTTCCTGCCCACCTGGTACGCCACCTATCCGCCCGTCTACGTTCCCGAGCTGCACGACAAGTACGAGGGCACCCTGGTCGAGAAGGAGCTGCAGCGCAACTACGACTGCCTGCGCGAGGCCAAGAAGCGCGGCGTCGTCATGACGATCGGCTCCGACTCCTTCTCCTTCGTCACCCCGTATGGCACCTGCTCCATCGAGGAGATGTACGAGTTCGTCGACAAGATCGGCTTCACCCCGGTCGAGACCATCACCTGTGCAACCCTCAACGGTGCCAAGATGTGCCACATCGAGGACGAGACCGGTTCCATCGAGGCCGGCAAGTGCGCCGACCTGCTGGTCGTCAACGGTGACGTCGCCGCCGACATCCACGTGCTCAACACCGACAACATGGACGTCATCATGAAGGACGGCTGGATTGTCGAGGGCGGCACCTTCGGCGAGGCAAACAAGTACAGCGCCTAAGCTACCGTTCATCGATGGCTTGATGTAAAACACAGTATTTGATGCATAATGCAATGGAGAGGGTCGCTTGCGGCCCTCTTTATTGCTATGGGGTGCGTCAGTAAGAAGGAGATGACGGTGGATCTCAATAGGCTGATTCTGGGCAAGAGCTACAACTCTACCAAGGTCTTTCGTACCGCTCAGCATGTGGTTCAAGCCATCTTGCTCGGTATTGTTGTTCCGCTGCTTATCCTGCTGCTCATCTGGGATCTAACCGATAATCCCAATCCCGTTCCGGCCGTTGTCGTCATTGCCGGCTTGGTCATGCTGTGCTTCTTCTTCTCGTACGTCTTTGTCGTTCCCGACGACCTCACATCGAGCGCAACCGACCGCACGCTCGCCATCGCTTCAAAAATATTCGCCTACACGTCGCGCGGCCTTACGCCCGAAGCTGCCCTGGGCGCCTCTAAGATCATCCTGTCCGAAACTATCGCCTCTGCCATCTGCTTTACCGACGGCAAGCAGGTGTTGGCAAGCTGGGGCGAGGACTCGGCAAAATGCCCCGCGGGCACCCCGGTGGTGCTGCGGACTACGCTCAACGTGATCAACAGCGGTGAGCAAAGCGTGTTCTCGCGCGATGCCTCGACCGAGACAGGTGGCTACTTTCCGCGTCTGCGCGCCGGTATTGTCGCACCGCTTACCGTGCGCGGGCATTGTGTGGGCACGCTCGAGCTGTATTATCCCCGTCTGAGCAGCATCGATATGCGCCAGACGGCGCTTGCCTCGGGCTTTGCCGACCTCATTTCCACGCAGCTTGCGAGCTTTGAGCTCGAGCGCCAGGACGAGCTTACGGCCCGCGTGGAGCTGCGCGCCTTGCAATCGCAGGTCGATCCTCATTTTCTGTTTAACACCATCAGCACCATCGTGTCGCTCGTACGTACCGAGCCGGACAAGGCAAGGTCGCTGCTGATCGACTTTTCCAATTACTACCGTCAGACGCTTTCTGATTCCGATACCCTCACAACGCTCGAGCACGAGGTGGAACAGGGCACTCGCTATATCAATCTTATGCAGGCTCGTTATGGCGACGGCCGTCTGCGCGTCTCGGTCGATATCGACTTTGAGGTGCGCGATTGCATGGTGCCGCCGTTTATCTTGCAGCCGTTGCTCGAAAACTGCATCAAGCACGCGCAGCGCGAGACCGAGCCGCTTTCTATTCATGTTAGGGCTTTCGAGACCGATGACGGTTTGGAGATCATCGTCGAGGACGATGGCATCGGTATGAGCGAAGAAGTCTGCGCGCATCTGTTTGAGCAACATCGCCTGGAGGAGCCCGAGAGCATTACCGCCGACGGTTCCATCAAACGAGGCTGCGGCCTGGCGCTCTTTAACGTACTTCAGCGCATCCATTTCTTTTACGGAGAAGATTCCGGCATGCGCGTGAAGTCCCAGGAGGGCGTGGGAACGCAGGTCATCGTCGAGCTGAACGGCGAGCCGCATGAGCCCGCGCCGTTGACGGCGTAGCACGCGGTTGGATTGAGAGAAAAAGAGGGGAAGCACATATGTCCGAAGGCTGGAACATCTTGGTGGTTGATGACGAACCTCCCATTAGGGCTGAGCTACGCTATCTGTTGGAAAAGGATACGCGTGTGGGCCAGATTGCCGAGGCGGGCAATGTCACCGAAGCCGTGGAGTCGATTCTGTCGAACAAGCCCGACGTGCTGTTTTTAGACATTACCATGCCCGGTCGCTCGGGAATTGAGCTTGCCGAGACGCTGCAGAACCTAAAGACGCCGCCGGTGGTTGTGTTTGTGACGGCGTTTGCCGAGTATGCGGCTGATGCCTATAACCTCGATGCCGTCGATTATGTCGTCAAGCCGGTTGAGGACGCACGCCTGTCAAAGGCACTCGACAAGATCGAGGCAGCCTTGGGTGTCCGTCGTGTTATCCACGCTCCGCGCCAGCCTTTGCGTCTGACGGTGGACCGCGGGGGCAAAAAGGTGTTCATTCCCGCCGCAGACGTCTGCTACTTTGAGGCGCGCGCCGATTTTTGCAACGCCATCTGCGCCGAGGGAACGTACCTGATCAATGAGTCGATCTCTTCGCTCGAGCGTCGCTTGGTCTCCGAGGGCTTTATTCGCGTTCATCGCAGCTATCTGGTCAATTTGGAAGACGTGCACAATGTCGAGATTGGTTCCACGGGTCTTATGGAGCTCAGGCTCGATCGCGTAACCTCGACGGTGCCCGTGTCCCGCCGTCGCGCTGCCGAGGTTAAAGCACACTTGGGGCTTGCGTAGACGGTCTGCGTGCCGTCGTTTACCATCGCAGGTTTGGCATGGGCGCGCGGTGGGCATAATGGGTGGCATCGAATGAAATCGAAAGGATCATTATGCCCGCGCTTATCACCCATCATCTGTTTGGCGAGGAAAGCATCGACCGTCTTCCGCAGGGCGTCATCACGTCCGATGAAGAGCGCATTGCCTTTATCTTGGGCAACCAAGGCCCCGACCCGTTTTTCTTTCACATTCTGACACCGCGTGTTTCCGACTGCACGCTGCTGGCGCAGGTCATGCATCGGTCGCGCATGTCTCGCCAGTTCGCGTGCCTGCGCGACGGCGTGTCGCATCTGCTGCCGCGCGACGCCAGCTTGGGTCGTGCCTTTGCGCTGGGCCTGCTGTCTCATTACGTGCTCGACCGCAACGCCCATCCTTTTGTCTATGAGCAGCAGTTTGGCATCGTGGAGTCCGATTCAGAGCTTGAGGATTCGAGCAGTCAGGTCCATGCCGTGATCGAGAGCGACTTGGATGTACTGATGCTGCAGCTTAAACGCGATGGCACTACGGTCGACGATTACCCGCCGGCGGGCGAGATCGTCACTACCGATCGCATCAATCGCGTGGCCGGCGTGCTGATGAGCTATGTTGCCGGACGCGTGTACGGCATTGACATTCCGGCGGGGGAGTACGGTGCTGCCGTTGCCAATATGCAGCGACTTTACCGCGCGATTGAGCCGGCCGGCTCCGCAAAGACGCGCGCGATCTCGCTGGTTGAGGGCTTGGTGCACGACTACTCGCTGCTCGACGGCCTTGCCCATCGCGTGACGACGGAGCTGCCCGAGCGCACCGGTAACCTGGGCCATCTGGCATGGAAGAATCCCTTTACCGACGAGGTCTCGAACGAGAGTTTCCCCGAGGTCTTTGATCGCGCGCTGGTCGATTACGAGCGCACGGTCGCACGTTTTATCGAGACCGGCGACATGGATGCCGTGACCGGCCATATCAACTACAGCGGTCGCGTACTCAATGCCGATGAGGAGTTCGACCGCGAGGAATAGGGCCTGTGCGTGCCCCTTTGCCGAATCCTTACCGGCGGTTCTGGACAATTGGGGTACGATGAGCTAACTGCATATCGGGCGAATACGAAGGGTCCCTGTCCATGAAATACACCAAGCTCGAGCGTAACTGGGTTATGTATGATGTGGGCAATTCGGCCCTCGTGCTGCTCAATACCTCGGTGGTGCCCATTTACTTTAACGCCATCAATACCGGCGCTTCCTCGGCCGACCTGGTGGTCGCCTGGGGCAATGCGCAGACGATTGCCTCGCTGGTCATCGCCATGCTCATGCCCATTCTGGGCGCGCTTGCCGACTACGCCGGCAACAAGATCAAGTTCTTCTTGGGCTTCTTCCTCACGGGCCTGGTGCTTTGCCTGGCGCAGGCTATCCCAATGTCCGCCATGGCATTTTTGACCGTGTACGTGCTGTGCACCATCGGCCTTAACTCTTCTATGACGTTCTACGACGCCATGCTGCCCGACATTACCACCGACGAGCGCATGGACGCCGTGTCCAGCTCGGGCTATGCCTGGGGCTACATCGGTTCCACCGTGCCGTTCATCATCTGCCTGGCGCTCATCATGGGCGGCCCCGCTCTTGGCGTCCCCACCATGCTGGCAACGCGTCTGTCGTTTATCATCACCGGTGCCTGGTGGCTCATCTTTACCCTGCCGCTCATTCGCACCTATAAGCAAAAGTACGGTCGCGAGCGCGGTCCCGAGGACACCATCGGCCACATCGTGGGCGGTGTGTTCTCCGAGGTCGGACACACCATGCGCGAGATCGCCCACAACAAGACCGTGCTGGTCTACATGATCGCGTTCTTCTTCTATATCGATGGCGTCCACACGGTCATTTCCATGGCTACCAGCTACGGCTCGGCTTTGGGCATCGATTCGACGCAGCTGGTGCTGGCGCTGCTCGTTACGCAGTTCGTGGCCTTTCCGTCCGCCATCATCTACGGCAAGCTCGCCGGACGCGTGGGCACGCTCAACATGATCCTGGTGGCGGTCGCCGCCTACATGGGCATTGTGCTGTTCGCCGCGTTCTTCCTAAAGACCGCCTTTGAATTCTGGGTGCTTGCCATTATGGTCGGCCTGTTCCAGGGCGGCGTGCAGGCGCTTAGCCGTAGCTACTTTGGCCGCATTATCCCCAAGGAAAAGTCCAACGAGTACTACGGCTTCTTTGACATCTTCGGTCGCTATGCAAGCGTCATGGGCACTTTCCTAGTGTCGGTCGTCACCTCGCTGACCGGCAACCCGTCGCTGGGCGTCCTTTCCATTGGTGTGCTGCTGATCGTTGGCTTTATGCTGCTGGTCCGCCTGTCCCGCATGACTCGGGCGGCAGAGCATGCCGCATAGGAGCGAGCGGCTATTGTGCCTGTCCACGGTACTCTTTTGGGGTTATCCGCAATAAACATTGCGACTTGCGAGCAATGATTTGCCCAAGTGGGTATGATGGAATCAGCTAGGTCGCGGGGCGTCGCCTGTGTTTGGCGGCGTCCCGTTTTTGTGTTGCAGGGAGGGTAAGGCATGAACGCCACGGTCGTGATTCCAACGTATTGGGCGGGCGATGACGCTTGCGCAAACGCCCCTGGCACCTATGACCATTCGACGCGACTCAACGCCGACAATCCCGAACTCGACCGCTGCCTGGCCTCGCTTGAGCAGGTACGTGACATCCCGCGCATCATCCTTTTGGTGGTCTGTCCCGTTTCTGCCACAGCCGATGTGTCGCTGCGCGTGCACGAGATTGTCGACGCGCATCCCGCGCTCAAGGTCACCGTTGTCACCAACACCCAGGCCTCGCGCATTGCAGACCGGGTTGCTCAGATCGCGCCCAAGGGTTCGGGCGAGTGCGTGAGCCTGCGAGGCTACGGTGCCATCCGCAACATGGGGCTAGCCTGTGCCGCTGTGCTGGGGCATGACGCGGTTATCTTTTTGGATGACGATGAGACTGTCATCGACGCCGACTTTATGAAGCGCGCGACCTATGCGTTGGGGCAGCAGACGCGTCAGGGCTTGCCGATCTTGGTCAAGAGCGGCTATTTCTACGATCGCGACGGCTCGCCGCTGGCTCCCACGGACAAGGCGGGCATCTGCCATCGTTGGTGGACCAAGCGCATCGAGTTCAACCGTTGGATGAAAAAGGCGCTCTCGGGCACCCGCATCTCTCGCTCCAACTACGTGTGCGGCGGCCTGATGGCCCTGCACGCCCGCGCCTTTACGCGTGTAGCCTTTGACCCGTTTATCACCCGCGGCGAGGACTTGGATTACCTCTTTAACATGCGCATGTTTGGCTACGACGTGTGGTTCGATAACGAGTGGACCGTGCGCCATCTGCCTCCGGAGTCCGAAAAGCGCTCACCGCGCTTTATGCAGGATGTATACCGTTGGTACTACGAACGGGCCAAGTTGACATTCGCCGCGCATCAAAAGGAGCTCATTCCCGTTACGGCGGCATCGCTCATGCCCTACCCGGGCCCGTGGATTTCGCGCGAGCTCGACGACCGCGTGCGCAAGACCGCTATGGTCCGCAGCGTGTTTACCCGCGAGCATGAGGGCTACCTGCGCATTTGGCGCCATGGTATCGGCGAGGCAAAGGCCTATGCGCGCCAAAACGCTGCAAGCTACCTGCGTTTCCAGAGCTTTTGGCCCAAGATCATGGACGGGCTTTGGCGTGACGCACAACTGATCAGTATCTTGGAGGGGGCCGAATGATCGACCGCCGCGCCCAGCGCGATAGTTCAATATCAATCTTTCGCATCATTGCCGTTGCCTGCGCCATTTGCGTGCTGGTGTACTTTATTTTTGCCTTGGTGACCGGTATCGAGCCGATCGCCACGGTGATTGCCTGCGCGCTGCTGTGCATCTTTCTGTGCATCTTTATCTTTTTGACGCTCAATCCCGATTCGGTGCGCTCCCAGTACACCGAGGAGACGCTCTCGGTGGCCTCGGCCATGCTCGAGGACATTAAGGGCGGTCTGACGCAGGAGTCGGCGCGTTTGGTGTGCCGGCGCATTTTGCCCGAGACGCGCGCCATGACAGTTGCCATCACCGACGAGGGCAACGTGTTGGCCTGCGCGGGCGAGTTTGAGGAAAAACTACTGCCAGATTCTCCCATCCACACGCTTGCCACACGCTACGTTATCGAACATGGCATCGTGCAGTCGTTCAACCGTATGGTGGATGTCGTGGGCTCGGATGGCTCGCACAACCAAGTCCCCGCCGGCATTATCGCCCCCATCAAGGTGGGCGATCGTACCGTCGGCACGCTCAAGTTCTACTACAAGACCCCGCGCGCCGTCGACCGTACCCAGTATGCGCTTGCCTCGGGCTTTGCCGAGATCTTGTCCACGCAGCTCGCCATCCACGAGCTCGAGGTGCAAAAGGAACTCACGGCGCGCGCCGAGGTGCGTGCGCTGCAAGCGCAGATTAACCCGCACTTCCTGTTCAACACGCTGAACACCATTGCATCGTTTACGCGCACCGACCCGCTGCGGGCCCGCGAGCTGCTTCGTGAGTTCTCATCGTTCTATCGTGCCACGCTCGACAACTCGGGATCGCTTATTCCGGTCTCGCGTGAGGTTGCACAGACCAAGCGCTACCTTACCTTTGAGAAGGCCCGCTTTGGCGAGGACCGCGTGCTTGCGACGTTCGATGTGTCCGAGGACGTGGAAGATACGCTGGTGCCGGCGTTCGTGATCCAGCCGATTGTCGAGAACGCCGTGCGTCATGGTATGGGCGATGACGACGCCCTGAGGATCGACGTGACCGTTCACCAAGACGGCGAGGATGCAATCTTGATTGCCGTGGCCGATAATGGCGTGGGCATGGATGAGGGTACCGCCGCCAGACTGTTTGACGAGCGCTCTGCCCGTCCCGACGCCAGCTCTCCCCAGGGTGGCGGCGCCGGTGTGGCCATGCACAATATTTCGGAGCGCATCCATCGCTTTTATGGGCCGCACTCCTATACGCGTGTCGAATCGGCGCCGGGCAAGGGCACCAAAGTGCTCCTTCATCTTGATTTGTCAGAGAGCATCTTTGACATTCAAGAGTAAAATAAAAGGCTACGGGCTCAACGTCATGCGACGGATGCCCGGCGTAGTTAGTTGACGAAAGGTTTTATCCCTATGCTGCGTGCGATGATTGTGGATGATGAGGCGCCGGCTCGCTCGGAGCTTCGTTTCCTGCTCGAGCAAACGGGCAAGATCGGCACGATCACGGAGGCGTCGAGCGTCCGCTCCGCCATCGAGATGCTTATGGAAAGTCGCGTGGATGTCGTGTTTCTCGATATCTCGATGCCCGGTGCCTCGGGCCTGCAACTTGCCGAGGCGCTGCATAAGCTCAAAAATCCGCCGGCGATCGTGTTTGTGACTGCGTATAGTGACCATGCGGTCGAGGCGTTCGACGTGGATGCCGTCGATTATCTGATGAAGCCGGTCGAGGAAGCTCGCTTGGATCGCGCGATCGAGAAAGTCATGCAGCGCGCCAAGCCGGTCGCGGACAGCAAGGTGACCATCGAGCGTATCCCGGTGGAAAAGGGCGGCCGCAAGGTGCTCATTCCCGTGGACGACATTCGCTTTATCATGGCCAAGGACGATTACTCCTGCATCTATACCGTCGATGATCGCTTTTTGTCGACGACCTCGCTGGCGCAGTTTGAGGCCAAGCTCTGCGACTTTGGCTTCTTCCGTGTTCACCGCCGCTATATCGTCAACTTGGCGTGCGTTACGGACGTCGAGACGGTGCCCTCGGGCGCCATCCAGCTGGGCATTACGGGCGTCGACGAACGCGTGCCGGTTTCGCGCCGCCGCGTCGTGCCGCTCAAGAAGGCTCTGAGTCTCTAGCACACTGGCCCCGCAGCTCTGTAGACCCATCGTCTGCGGAGCCGTGGGGCCTTTTTGTATGTATCTGCCGAATCGTTTTTTGCGGAAGGGATCCCATGAACAGTGCAAGCGCCAAGCGTATCGACATCATCTCGGACACCCACGGCTATTTATCGCCTGCGCTCTTGGATGAGCTTGAGGGCGCAGACCTGATCATCCACGCCGGCGACCTAACGTCAGAGATAGACTACGAGCACCTATGCACCATCGCCCCCGTGCGGGCCGTACTTGGCAACAACGATTACTACCGCGACTACGGCCCCGATGTAGACCGTCTTGCGCTCTTTACCTACGAAGGCCTCAAATTCGCCGTAGCCCACTACCGCGAAGACCTTCCGGTGGGATCCGTAGACGTAGCCATCAACGGCCACACCCACGTAACCAAAGAAGCCCAAGTGGGCCGTTGCTTAGTCCTCAACCCGGGCAGCGCCAGCTACCCCAGAGGCACCCGAGGCCCCACCATGGCCAGAATGCTAGTAAAAGACGGCAAGATCCTAAGCACTAAATTTATTGACCTAGAGTAACCACAACAAAAGCGGGGGATGCAAGCCGCACCTCCCGTTTTTCTTTAAGCCAAAGGCCAAAGTTCAACAAGATCCATCAGACCAACCCCGCCGAGGAGCACGCGGGCTAGCCGCGCAGCGGCGCACGCCCGCAAAACTGGTTGAACAAAGTGACGACAGGGAGGGTCTCCGGGGCTGGGGCGCGGGTTAAATTTGTCGCGAGTTCCGCACGCAAAGGAAAGCACTTAATGTGCTTTCCGTCTTGCG
>CAUDAE010000018.1 GCA_958447445.1 uncultured Collinsella sp. | reverse complement strand
CCATCTTCCACCCGCAGATGTGCGATATCGAACCCCTCAGCGGCCAGCGCCTCTCTCATCTTGTCTCCGTACTCGTCCTTGCCGACAACCGACACGGCGGATACCGAAACGCCCATTCGTGCAAGATGGATACCCCAGTCAATGCCATTACCAGTCGGATAGAACACGCCGATGTTTTGATAGACGTCCGCGCAGCAAAAACCAGCCGCACACGCTTTAATACCCATGGTCTTCTCCAATGTTCAAAAGGGGACCCGCCACATGGCGAGCCCCCTTTTCGCGTTTCGCTTATTGTTTTGCATCGGCTGTCCAAGGCCTCATAGCCAGACCGCCGTACGCTTTCTTAAGCTATTCGACGATTGGTGCTCCGTGGCCCCAAGAACCTTCCATGCCGCACACGGTCGAGGCAAACCCGGCAGCAAAGTCGAGCGCGCGCTCGATGGCCTCGGCGCCATCCTCGCCACGCTTGGCGGAATCGAGATAGCACATCAAAAACGAGGTGAGGAACGAGTCGCCCGCCCCCATGGTGTCCTTCATGTCCGTTACCGGTTTAGCCAGCTGACGGTAATAACGCTCGCCGTCGTAAGCAATGCAGCCCTCGGCGCCCGCCGTAGCCGACACAAAACGCGGACCCAGGCCCTTCACCCATGCCAGACGCTCGCGAATCTCGTCCTCACTCGCGGCATCCGCCGCACTAAAGAAAGCAAAATCGACGTAGGGCGCAATCTGCTCGTAGTACTCGTCGGTGGAGTCGTCCGAAAAGTCAAAAGAGACCGTGACGCCCGCAGCCTTCAGCTTGGGCAGCTCGCGCTCGGTAAAGCAATAGTTGCCCGAATGAACCACATCGAACTGCTTCATGTACGCAAGATCAAAGCGATCGAGGACATAGCGCGCATCGCCACGGATACCGCCCTCGTTGGAGCCAAGGAAGACACGGTCACCGTCAACGACGGTCACGCGAGCCGCTCCGTTCTCGCCAATCATCTGCTCGCACTTGTCAAGCTCGATACCCTCATCCTCGAGGCTTGCAATGACATGCTCGGCAGCGGCGTCATTGCCAAAAATGCCCATGTATGCGGAGCGTGCGGCACCGCATTTCTTGGCATAAACGGCGAAGTTCACCGCGTTGCCGCCAGGATACATGGTGTGGATATGCTCGTAGCGGTCGACGACGTTGTCGCCAAATCCGAGCGCGTTAACGTTAAATGCCATGGCCTTTGTCCCTTCTAGTACTCGACGACGCCCATATAGCGGCGGAAATCGGGATCGTGATCAAACACCTTGCCGCGTGCAGCACGCAGCTCGCAGTTCATGGCGTAGAACAGCACCGGGTCCAGATAGGCACGGACGCTCGCCGGCACGGCTTCCATACCGTACTCCTTGGCATCGAGCACCATCAGCGTATCGGTATGCGTCTTAAGGAACGCCAGGGCGCGCTCGTCCATAGCACGGCACTCGCTGGAGCCCATCTGCAGGAAGTAAAATACGCCATCCTGAGTAGCCTCGAAGGGGCCATGGAAGTACTCGGCAGAGTGGATGTAGCTGCAGTGCTGCCACTGCATCTCCATAAGAGAGCAGATAGCGAAACCGTAGGTCTGGCTAAAGTTGGGACCGCTGCCCAGAATATAGAAGAACTCGTGCTCCTGGCAAAGCTTGGCAAAGCGATCGCCCAGCTCGGCATTTACCTTCTCGCGTGCCGGGGGAAGAATCTTATCCATCTCGGCAATACCGGCATACATATCGGCAAGATCGGCGTAGCCCTCCTGCTGATCGAGCAGCTCTGCTGCAAGCGACAGCGAAATGCCAGCGGGGACCTCGGCCTGCGGCACGCCCTCGCCCCATGGGTAGACCCACGTGGTCCACTTGCCGGAGTCGATCTTGGATCCAGCGTTGTCGGTCTGGGCGATCACCGTAGCGCCGGCAGCAAGGGCAATCTCGCAGCCCTCGACGACCTCGGGGGTGTTGCCACTGTGGCTACAAGCGATGACCAGGGACTTCTCGCCCAGACGACGCGGACGCATGATATCGAACTCGCGAGCCGTATAGATATACGAAGCGAAGGTGGTTGCCTCGCGCTGCAGAAGCTCATGAGCCGGGATCAAATCGATCATGGAGCCACCGCAAGCAATCCAGTAGACGCTGTCGAACTTGCCCTTCTCGGCAATTGCCTCTTTGATCAGATCGTGTGCGTTCATATCCAGTTCCTTTCTTGTTTGGCCGCAATCAATGACGTTGGTTGCGTGGCCGATAGTTGTTTTAGTCAATCAGATATTTCTCGAATGCGGCCATGTTCTTGGCATCTGCCGCCGCCGGGTCATCGTAGTAACGACCGTCCGTGATCTCCTGGCCCAGCATGCCGTCGAAACCATGGGCGTTGAGTGTGGCAACGAAGGCGTCCATATCGTGCTTGCCATCGCCCCACACCAGATGTCCATACGGGTCACCGTCGATAAAGTGCATCTCGTGAATTGCCCCATCACCAAAGGTGGCAAACCAGTCCTCGAGCGTCTCGCCAGCAACGCCCATCGCGGTTGTATCAACCATGGGCTGTAAGTACGGGCTCGCGACCTCGTCAATCATGCGCTTCGCATCGGAAACCGTCGTCACAAGGTTGCTCTCCTCGGGACGCAGGCTTTCCATCGTAAGCACCAGACCGTGCTCGCCGGCATACTCCGCCAGAATGGACAAGTGCTCGCGGCTGCGCTTCCAGGCTTCCTCGCGGTCCTCGTCCCAGTCGCCCCAGCCCGAGTTGACGGACATACGGTCGCACCCAAGTACCTCGGCGAGCTCAATGCCGTGCTTAAAGTACGCCAGGCTGCGCTGTTCATGCAGCGGTTTGCGTGCGCAGTACTGCCAAGGATAGACAACGTTCTCGGGGCACAGAGTACGATACCTAAGCCCACGGTCTGCAGCCTTTTTCGCCAGGACCTCAGCCTCAAAGTAGCCCGTGTGGTCGAGCGTCACATGCGGCTCTGCGCACCACAGCTCAATGGACTCAAAGCCCAAACGCTGCTGCACATCAAGGAAGTAATCGAGCGACCACATGATGTAGTGGATATTCATGCCCGCAATCTGCTCGCGGCGCAGCGTCGGTTTGGATTCAGACATCTTATGCCTCCTTATTTCGATCGAACACGATTTGTCCGTCCGACATCGTCATATCAACCGCAAGATCGCGTGCGTCGCGATAATCGAGGTCAAACACATCCCGATCGAGCACGCAGATATCGGCAAGCTTGCCGACCTCGAGCGTACCCAGCTCGTCTTCGCGCATCAGATCGTACGCGCCCCCGGCAGTCCAAGCGCGCAAGAGCTCGACAAGCGTCAGCGTGTTGACCTCATTCACAGGCAGTCCGTCGGCGAAGAATCCGCCGCACGCGCTGTAGATTGACTCGCCCAGGCTCGGAATCAGCAGCGGCAAATCCGTTCCACAGCACACTGTGCATCCGGAATCTTCCATGTCGCGGCGATTCCAGCTGTGCAAAAGTCGCGTCTCGCCAATTTGTCGACGCATCATCGATAGGCAATCCTCGCGCCGGTCCAGCGTCAGAATCTGCGGATAGACCTCGCAAATTCCACCTAACTTGCCAAACTCGACAAGATCGGTCGGGTCAGAGTTCTCGAGATCGGTAATCGCATGGCGGCGAAGCATCCGTCCATGCTCGTCTCGAGGCAGCGAGGCATAGAGCGCCACGGTGCGGCGAACGGCGCCATCGCCCTGGCAATGCAAGGAATATCGGAAGCCGTCAGCATCAATTGCACGCAGCTCGTTCTCAATCAGATCCCACTCTGGCTCCTCGACGACCGTCTTGCCGGCAGCGCCCGCATCGGCCGTGTCCTCATAGGGGTCTATCATCTCGGCAAGCCCCACCCATACGCCGCGATCGGTCATACGGTTGAAGCCAGAAAAACGAACGAACGGTCCCCGGAAGCGCTCTCGCGCCTCGCGGGCATATGCCAGATTTGCACCGGCACCCACCGGTTGCGACATCATAGAGACACGAACCGTCAGCTCACCAGATTCCTCACGGCGAGCCATTTCGTCGGCAAAGCCGTAGTAGTCATCAAACGCCATCTCCTTGATGGCGGTAACGCCGCGCTCGTTAAGCATGCTCATGTAGTCCGAATACCCGGCACGCACCTCGGGCAGCGCGAGGAAATCGCTCATCATGCGCCAGATCTTCTCGGCATAGCACGCCTGGGGCGTAAAACCGTATCGCGCACTGGCGGCAGCGTTGAGAACGCAGGTCTCCGCTCCCGGTGTAAAGCAGACGACGGGGATGTCGCCAAAACAATCGTCAAGCACAGCTGCCGTATTTGCGTTCTCGGCATCCGATGCCAACGTTTCGGGCAGGTTGTGGCCAAAAGCCGCCGCGCAATCCGGATGACCTTCTTTCCATGCATGCAAGAGCGACACGGCCTCTTTGGCATCAGCGACGCCGGACAGATCAGACCCCAACGTCCGCAGTGCCCAACCTGTATAGAAGGTATGCACATCGATCAGGCCGGGCATGACGGTGCGGTCGCCCAGGTCAACTACCTCGTCCGCCTGGGTCAAATACGAAGCCGCCTCACACTTGGTGCCAACAGCCTCAATTCGATTGCCACGGACCGCTACGAAACCTTCAAACGGCAGGTCCCCCGTACCGGTAAAGACGCTCTTAGACGTCAGGACCGTCAAACGATCAGACATCACAACCACCTACGCCGGAAGCATGCCGGAAATGGCAGTAATGACCAGGCCAAAGACGACCATGAAGATGAAGAATTTCCAAATGGTCTTCCACCATTGGCCAAACGAAATCTTAGCCACGGCAAGGCCGGCGACCGTCATACCCGCCACGGGGCTGATGGTGTTGATGGTCTGGTTGGCAAACTGGAGCGCGGTGACGGCCGCCTCGGGATTGAGGCCCATGAGCTCGGTCAGGGGGCCCATAACGGGCATGGTGAGCGCCGCCAGGCCAGAACTCGAGGGAACCAGCAAAGAGAGCAGGCCAAGGACGACATACATAAACGTGGTGTAGACGGCGGCGGGTGCACCGGCGAGCGCAGTAGCGAGCGCCTGGAGGATGGTGTCGATGATCATGCCGCCCTCGGCGATGACCAGAATACCGCGAGCGATACCGATAACGACGGCAGCGTACGCAAAGTCGGCGAGACCCTTAACGAACTCCTCTGCGATCGTCTGCTGGTCAAGGCCGCCCAGGATGCCGGCAAGCAAGCCCATGCCAAGGAACACGGCGGAAATCTGATTCATGTACCAGCCCTGGGTAACAAGACCCCAGACGATAATGCCCATACCGCAAGCAAAATCGATAAGCACGAGCTTCTGACGGATAGTGAACTCTTCCTCGATGGAGGCATCGGTCACGGAAAACTCAACACGTTTGAGCTTATCGTCCTCGTACACAATGGACGACTCGGGGTTTTTCTTGACGCGCATGGCGTAGCGCATGGCCCATGCGATACCGACGGCAGTGAAGATGACCCAAGAAACGGCGCGCAGCCACAGTTGCGGATTACCTTCGATGCCAATGATGCCTTGGGCGATCAAAACATTAAACGGGTCGATGGTCGAAGCACAATATCCCAGGTTAGGACCAAGGAAGCAGATGATGAATGCCGTCATCGAGTCATAGCCGATACCCATCATGATGGGAATGAAGATGGCATAGAACGGCAGGGCTTCCTCAGACATGCCAAACGTAGTGCCGCAAATGGACAGCAATGTCATCGTGATGGGAATGATGAGGATGTCCTTGTTCTTGAGCTTTTTAATCACACGGCTCATGCCGGCATTCAAAGCGTTGGTCT
The DNA here is from genome assembly GCA_958447445.1 of uncultured Collinsella sp. Lineage (GTDB taxonomy): Bacteria > Actinomycetota > Coriobacteriia > Coriobacteriales > Coriobacteriaceae > Collinsella. The sequence continues at coordinate 15,228 of CAUDAE010000018.1, read as the reverse complement.
TGGTGATGATCGCGAACGATCCGCCAATCAATAAGACGAACGCAACGACGTCGGCAGCCTCCTGGATGCCCTTAGTGGGCGCTTGCAGGACCGCGAAGATATCCTGGCCCAGATTGATGGTCTCGCCGGTCTCGGAATCGGTGTAGCTCTTATCGACCTGTTCATAGGTTCCAGCAACGGCGACCTCACGCTCGCCCGCCGCTGTCGAAATCGTCTTGCGCTGATACTGACCAGAGGGAACGATCCAAGTCAAGACCGCAAAGACAACGATCAGCAAGAACATAATCGTATAGACATGCGGTAATTTGAACTTAAAACGTCTGTTTGTCTTCTTCGCCTTCGTATCTGACATAGATACCTCCAAAGAACTCGAGACTGCATCGCATCTCGCTTCAACGTTTGCACAATGCAAACGTTCTATGACGTCCCATAGATTACCAGCAGCTTTTTCCTTCATCAAGATAATTTCAAACTGATTGCCACAACGCGGTTGACCGGTTGCGTTTGCGCCGTGAACGGTATGGAAACGCCCGGTGAGATGATCCACCGGGCGTTTCCATTCGCAATGTCCTAGATGTCAAAAACGTAGCGAGACCCAACGATTCGCTGACGACCGATGATAAACGGCCGCCGCTGCTCATCGAAAAAGAAGGCTTCCATATAAAACAAGGGTTCGCCAACGGGAACTGCCAACAGTCGAGCGACCTCGGGCGACGCGCACGCGATCTCGAGCGTGCACGGGTCGGTAAACGCGGGCGTGCGGCCCGTCCGGTTGCGCACGAACTCAAAAATGGATTGGTTAGATAGAGGTGCCGTTGATAGATAGGCGTTGTCCTCGTAAACATATATGTTGTTCTCGAGCATGACGGGGACGCCATCGGCAGTACGCACACGCTCGACGCAAATCAAGTCAGTTCCAACGGGAACACCAAAGAACTGTGCTTCGGTGGAATCCGCCGGCAGTATCTTTCTCGAAATGACACGCGCCCCCGGTTCCATTCCGTTAACGCGGCATGCGTCCGAAAAACTCTGGACGTCATCCTTCTGGCGAATCTTGCGCTTGAGCTTGGGGGCATTGACAAACGTGCCTTTCCCCTGTCGCTTCGTTAGATAGCCCTGTTGGACGAGCTCCTCAATAGCGCGTCGCACGGTAACGCGGCCAACTTTATAGCTCTCAGTCAATTCGAATTCGTTGGGTATCCGCGCGCCTGCCTTGTAGGCGCCGGAGTTGATTTCGTTTTTAATGATATCAATGACCTGTTGGTACAGCGGTATCGCTGCTTTACCGTCAGTTAGCCCTTCAGTCGGTGGCATATACCCTCTCCAAGCACAATTAAGTCTAAAACGGGCTTAAGGGCATTCAACAAGTCCTTAAGCCCGCATTAGCTTAAAGTATGCTAGGTGTCGCACCAAAATGTCGGCTATTTACTCATCAGACCCGAAAAACGCGCAACTACCGCGCTCCTAAGAAAGCGTGAGCAGCTCCGGCAGCTGGTCGATAATCTTGTCCGCGGCATCCTGGCTAAAGCCAAAGCGCTCCTCGCGCTTGGCAATGACCGTCAGGCCGGCTCGCTTACCCGCGGTAATGCCCGGAACGGAATCCTCAACGCAGCAGCAGCGATTCGCGGGCAGCCCCAGCAGGTCCAGCGCATGCAGGTAGATGTCGGGCTCGGGTTTGCTCTCCTTAAACTGCTCGCCGCTCACCACATACTCAAAGGCATCCGACAGCCCGCATGCGTTGAGCACTTCCTCGATGCTAACCATGGGAGACGAGCTGGCAAGCGCCACGCGAACGCCACGGCGCGGCAGCTCTCGAATCGTATCCACGGCGCCTGGGTTAATCAAAGCCTGATAGTCGCGCGGACGCTTATGCGCCCACTCGTCCCAACGGATCAACGCTTCCTCGCCAGTTAAATGCCCCTTCCCGGCGCGCTCAAACCAATCGACCAGCATACGCAGGAAGAACTGATGCGAGGTACCAACCTGCCCGTTCAACTCCTCTTGAGTCAGGTTAAGCCCAAGCTCCTTGGCAAACGCGGCAGTCTCGCCCAGGTAGTAATACTCGGTATCGACAATGACGCCGTCCATGTCAAAGATAACGGCGTCGAACGGAAATGCGGACACGGCACCCTCCCTAACAAAAGGGCGCCCGCGAGCGGACGCCCGAGCCATGCACTATCGGCGATTCTAACCCAGCAGCTTATCCAGCGCCACCGCAATGCCGTCTTCGTTATTATTGGCGGTCACCATCTGGGCCACAGCCTTGACCTCATCGACGGCGTTGCCCATGGCAACACCGGTTCCGGCCCACTCAATCATAGACTTGTCATTCTGGCCGTCGCCAAACGAGACGACCTCGCTGGCATCGATGCCGAGCTTGGGCAGGGCACCCTCGAGCGCGCGGGCCTTGTCAATACCGGGCGCCGTGTACTCAAAGTACCAGTCGGCCGTAAACATACCCGAAAGCGTCTGGGTAAAGGGCGCGTACATCTCCTCGTGATGCGCTTGCAGATAGGCCGGGTCGCCCGCCGTCAGCAGCTTGTCCACGGGATAAGCATCAGCGACCTCATGCAGGCTCTCCACCTCGCGAATCTTAAGATCGCACGCGTCGCGCTCATACTTGACGATGTTTTTCTGCGAGCCATCCGGCAGCGTAATCATGCAATGGTACGAGTCCTCGACGTGCAAATCGCGACCGAGCGAAATCATAGGGATCACGTCAAAATTACGCAGGTGATCAATCAGGCGATGCAGCTCGTCAGCCGGCATGGCCTGGTCAAAAAGGACCTCATCGGTCTGAGCGTCGACCACATGCGCGCCATTAAAGGCGACTAGCAGACCGTCATGGTTTTGAAGGTCGAGCTCCTGCGCCAGAGCATGTAGCCCCCATGCGGGACGGCCCGAAGCCAAGATGAGCTTAATGCCCGACTCCTGCGCCGCGAGCAGCTTCTCGCGCGTACGCGGGCTGATGACCTTTTGGTCGTTGGTGAGCGTGCCGTCGATATCCATTGCGATGGCTTTGATTGCCATATGTGCCTCCTTGCATAGTTTTTATCGCGCACTATCTTATCCGAGCCGGGGCACGTTCGCACAGCGCGCGTATGACGGTTGCAAAACCACCCCATTTGAAACAAAGGCAAAAAAGTACTTGCAAAGACGCGTTCCGACATATAAGTTGATAAAAGACCGCCGTTGCGGTTTTAAGTAGATCGAGCATATGAAGTTTGAGTTTTAGCGTGTAAGAGAAGGAAGATCGGCAAAGTACAACCCCAAACGCAATGACAACTTAATGAGGTAACTGCCACATGTGAGGCACCCAGGGCATTGCTGTCTCGATTTTGAGCACGATGCCTTCCGCCTTGCATGGGCCGTTCCATCCCGCCCCTGCAGCAACTGCCTCACGGGCTCATTGAAAACCGCATAGCACCCCAACGTCAGCACATCACCCACGGCAAGCACATCACTCACGACAACCAACACATCAACAAACAGCACGAACATCAACCGATTGGAGAAGCTATGACAAACCACCACGCTGCAGACGGCGATAAGAAAAGCATTCTGGATGCCCGCATTGAGCGAGCATATGCAAACGAATATGACGCCGCCTTCGCCGCCGCGACCATCAAGAACTACGCGTCGCTACCGCTCGCGACGATCTTGGCCGACCACCCTCAACTGCTGAAGCGCTGCACAAAGATCATGGGCGACCCCGACATTCGCAAGCTGACAGACCCCTATGCCCCAAAACGCGACAACGATTCGTACGTTCTTACCGTAGGCTGCCTAGCCCATATGCTTACGGCGCTCGACACGAAACTCAAGCTCGAATGGGAACCCGACGAGCGTCATGAACTCGAAAGCAAGCGGAACACTCTGCGCACCGCACTGTTCCTTCCGTTGGACGGCCTCAAGCGCTGCAACGTCGAGCTCAATACACAGGCGCGGCAAAAGCCCGGAACCACGGGGCAGAAAACTCCAAGACCCCATGCGGCCATCGTCGACCGCAACCGATATAACCGCATGACCGCGCACTTTTCCGCCGAGGGAGCAGCCATAAGGACGCTGATTGACCTGCTGTGCCTCCTGAGCATCAACGAGCTATTTGAGGGCTATCTCGCCCTTGTTCCCGCGACGGCACCCAAGTCGGTAGCAAAGATCATCGAGACCTGCAGACGCCAGTTTGAGCGCCATCGCAATGGCAGCGAGATGAACGCCAGCATCGCGCAGTACTACGCGGCTCATTACAAAAATGACGGATGTGCCCCTGTAGAGCATCAGCTACGGCTCGCCTACACCACGCCCGCCGCAACGCTCCATCGCTTTGGAGCCCTTGGCGCTTGCGAGCCGCACGAACAGGCAGCCTGCCCCACAACCGAGCTCGATCTCAGGCTCGGACGAACCCTGTAGCCCGCCAGCCCCTCCGCGGGCAACAATCCTATTCCACAACACAACCAACAGAAAGGAGTCCTCATGGACACCAATCATTCCCCCATCATCAGCCCCCTCACCATGCGTGAATCCGCCCGAGGTATCACGCTCACCAGCATTTACGATGAGATGCTCGCCCGTCGCGAGCTCTCCGTCATGGGAAACATCGAAACCCCGATGGCCCACGACCTATGCCAGCAGATCCGCCTGCTCGATGCCACCGACCCCAGCCGCCCCATCACCATATTTGTCGCCAGCGCCGGCGGAAGCGTGCGATCGGGTCTTGCGATCTATGACGCCATGCGCCTCGCATCGTGCCCCATCCGCACCGTCTGCCTGGAATTCGCCGCGTCCATGGGCGCCGTAATCTTTATGGGCGGCGACGATCGCCGTATGGCGCCCCATGCAGAGCTCATGATTCACGACCCGCTGATCCCCCAGGGGGCAGGCGGCTCGGCACTTGCGCTGCAGGAAACCAGCCGGCGTCTTATGCAGACCCGCAAGACCCTCACGCAAATCCTCTCGGACCGCAGCGGCCTCACGCCCAAGCGCATCCAGTCCCTCACTGCAAAAGACACCTACCTTTCGGCCGAGCGCGCCGTCGAGCTCGGCTTTGCCCACGAAATCCTCTCGACCACCAAGGAGGTCGCCCATGTCTAACCTCACCAGCCGCCTCGCCGCATCTGAGTCCGCATCGTCCACCATCCTCGCCAAGGATCGAACGCTTTCCTGCGACACCCGCCAAACGGGACTCAACAACAACGCACTTGTGATCGGCCCCTCGGGAGCCGGCAAGACCCGAAACGTCCTCAAGCCCAACCTGCTGCAAATGAACGCAAGCTACATCGTGCTCGACACCAAAGGCACGCTCTGTCGCGAAGTGGGACCCGTGCTGGCAGCCCACGGCTACCGCGTGCAATGTCTCAACTTCGCCGACCTCAACACCGTCCCGGCCCTTGCGCCCGGCATCGAGCGCTGCGGCTACAACCCCCTGAGGCACATTCGCCGCAAGGCGGACGGCAGGCCCAACCAGCAGGACATCCTCTCGGTGGCAAAGGCCATCTGCCCCATCGAGGACAACAACCAGCCTTTTTGGGATCATGCGGCGGCAAACCTGCTGTCGTGTCTTATCGCCTACGTCACCGAACAGCTACCCGCCGACGAGCAGACGATCAGCTCGATCATCAAGCTGATCGAGCACCTGCAGGACGGTGCCACGGGTCGATTGTTTGACGACCTGATCACGACCGACCCCCAAAGCTATGCCCTCTCGCTATGGCGGCGCTACGCCATTACGCAAAATGCCGAGCGCATGCACGCGAGCATCGTCGGCATCCTTGCCGAAAAGGTCATGTGTCTGGGATTCGACGGTGCGGCACAGCTCTATCGTGAGTGCCATCAGGTGGACTTCGCTTCCATGGGACACACCCCCTGCGACTTGTTTGTAACCGTGAGCGATATTGACCGCAATCTCGATCCGCTGACCGGCCTCTTTATTTCGCAGGCGTTTATGGGCCTCATTCGTGAGGCCGATAGGCAGCCCGACGGCAGCCTGCCCGTGCCCGTGCGCTTTATGCTCGATGACTTCGCAAATCTGCAGATCCCCCAGATCGACAACGCGCTCTCGATTATCCGAAGCCGCAACATCTGGGCAACGCTGCTGCTGCAGTCGACCAACCAGCTCGATGCGCTCTATGGCGAGGCACGCGCACGCTCCATCATGGGCAACTGCGACACGCATCTGGTGCTGGCGTTCCAGGATCCCGAGAGTGCCCGGGTGTTTTCCGACCGCGCCGACGCGCTGCCCAGCACGCTCATGGCGACGCCGATCGATCGCTCGTGGCTCTTTGTACGCGGTCGCACTCCCGAACAGGTCGAGCGCTTTAGGCTCGAAGACCATCCGCTCTACGGGGAGCTGCCCGAGGCGCAGCGAGGCCATGCGGAGGCCGAGATCTAGGCGCAGGGTTCTCGCAGCGCGCGGCGCCCCGGCGATGTTCCACAAAGGCCGTGCGCCCCGGGACCACGGCAAAGCAAAGGGGCCCGCATCCCAACGGATACGGGCCCCTTTCAGCCATAAGCCAACTCGGCCGTAAAAACTACTTGCGATGCGCGCGATAGAACTCGATGAGCGCCTGGGTCGAAGCGTCCTGCTCGGCCTTGGCGGCATCGTCGTGGAAGGCAGGGGTGATCTGCTTGGCAAGCTGCTTGCCCAGCTCAACGCCCCACTGGTCGTAAGAGTCGATGCCCCAGACCGTGCCCTCGACAAACGTGATGTGCTCGTACAGGGCGATGAGCTCGCCGAGCGCGAACGGGGTCAGCGTGTCGCCGAAGATCGAGGTCGTCGGGCGGTTGCCCTCAAAGCAACGGGCCGGGACGATCTGCTCGGGCGTGCCCTCGGCACGAACCTCGTCGGCCGTCTTACCAAAGGCGAGCGCCTTGGTCTGGGCCAGGAAGTTGCCCAGGAACAGCTCGTGGACATCCTGGCCGCTGTCGGTCGCAGGGTTGGCAGTGTTGGCGAAAGCGATGAAATCGGCCGGGACCACCACAGTGCCCTGGTGCAGCAGCTGGTAGAAGGCATGCTGACCGTTGGTGCCGGGCTCGCCCCAGAAGATCTCACCGGTATCGGAGGTCACAGCGCTGCCGTCCCAGCGGACGTGCTTGCCGTTGGACTCCATGGTCAGCTGCTGCAGGTAGGCCGGGAAACGGTGCAGGTACTGGCAGTACGGCAGCACGGCATGGCTCTTGGAACCGAAGAAGTTGACGTACCAGACGTTGAGCAGGCCCATCAGCGCGACGGCGTTGTTCTCGAGCGGGGTGTTGCAGAAGTACTCGTCGATGACGTGGAAGCCCTCGAGGAACTGCTGGAAGCGCTCGGGGCCGAGCACGACGATCAGCGACAGGCCCACGGCGGAGTCAACGGAATAGCGGCCGCCAACCCAGTTCCAGAAACCGAAGGCGTTGGCGGGGTCGATACCGAAGGCCTCGACCTTCTCGAGTGCGGTGGAGACGGCGACGAAGTGCTTTGCCACGGCCTCGGCGTTCTGCTCATCGGAGCCGTCGATGGCGCCCTGAGCCTTGAGCTGCTCGAGCATCCAGGTCTTGACCTCGCGGGCGTTGGTGAGGGTCTCGAGCGTGGTGAAGGTCTTGGAGACGATGATCACGAGCGTGGTCTCGGGATCCAAGCCCTTGAGCTTCTCGGCCTGGTCGTTGGGGTCGATGTTGGAGATGTAGCGGCAGTCGATACCGGCGTCGGCATAGGGACGCAGAGCCTCGTAGGCCATGACCGGGCCCAGGTCGGAGCCGCCGATGCCGATGGACACCAGGTGCTCGATCTTCTTGCCGGTAACGCCCTTCCACTCACCGGAGCGCACGCGCTCGGCGAAGGCATACATGCGGTCGAGGACCTCGTGCACGTCGGCGACGACGTCCTGGCCGTCGACGACGAGCTGGCCCTTCTCGCTTGCCGGGCGGCGCAGCGCGGTGTGCAGGACAGCGCGGTCCTCGGTAGTGTTGATGTGCTCGCCAGAGAACATGGCGTCGCGGCGCTCCTCGAGCTTCACCTCGCGGGCAAGATCGCACAGCAGCTTGACGGTCTCATCGGTCACCAGGTTCTTCGACAGATCGAAGTGCAGGTCACCGGCGTCAAAGCTCAGCTTGTTCACGCGGTCGGCGTCAGCAGCGAACCAGGCCTTGAGGTCGATACCTTCGGCCTCGAGCTTCTCCTGATGAGCCTCGAGCGCCTTCCAAGCGGCAGTCGACGTAGCATCGATAGGTGCGGCAACAGTTGCCATAGAGTCCTCCTCAGCATACGGGCGCACGCCTCCATGCGCCCGGACATTCAGATGCCACTATTCTAGCGCAGGTCAAGACTACAATCAGCGAGCGTTGCCAATCGGCCCCCAAACGGCAACCGATTAAAAAGGGACAGGCTTATTTTGGCAGGTCAAACGCTTTACCAATCAAAAATAACCCGTCCTTTTATGGCAAATATTAGGCCGCGGCGCAGATGCTACCGAGCAATTCACGCAGAGGAGACCCGATGCCCTCCAGCAGTTCGGGCGCGATAATGGCAAAAACGGGAACCTCACCGGTGCCCACGACAGGAGGCGCCTTGCCCTCCGAGAGAATGCATCCATAAGGGACAAAACCGTCTTCGCCGGCATCGAGCGCCGCCATGCGACGCGCGAGCTCGCGCGCAAAGCCAGCAGTATCGGCATCGCCAATCGCCAGGACAAAGTCCACGCCTTCGTCGGTCGCCAGGGCCACGGCTTCGTCGATCAGTTCGTCTCCCCCGTCGCCCCCAACCGAGCCGCAGCGGAAAAGTACGCGCTCGAGTAGGGCTCGATCAAGCGAGCCAAGTGCCGCCGAGACAAGCTCATCGCGCGTATGCTTGTCACCGCCCAACACGACCAGCGCCTTGGTGCCACCGTAGTGAGCGACCAATCGTCCGCACCAGCGAGCCACGTCTCCATCCACAACAAGGCGCGTCGGCATACCAAACCCGTAATTGACCATCTTTCCCACAACCCTTCCGTGCACATAGGCGGTATCAATCGTTAGGCTCATGCTACGAAGCGAGCTTTTCCGAGCTGTTTCGCACTCTTTAGAGCTGCGTTAAAACCCAATCCAACCGCACGACCATACCTACCAAAACAAACCAGTCCCTTTTTGACGGGTTTTGACGATGTCCGGACGAGCGGGTATTATCGAACAGATATTCGATAAGAACATGTGTTTGATGGGAGGACGCGTGGGGCACGAGCGTCACACCTATATCTGCATCGACCTCAAGACGTTTTACGCTAGCGTCGAGTGCGTCGACCGCGGACTCAACCCGCTCACCACCAACCTGGTCGTTGCCGACGAATCGCGCGGGCGCACGACCATCTGCCTCGCCATCACACAGGCCATGAAGGACTTAGGGATTCACAATCGCTGCCGTCTGTTTGAGATTCCCGACGGCATCGACTACATCAAAGCCGTACCGCGCATGCAGCACTACATGGAAGTGTCGGCGCAAATCTACGGCATCTATCTGGAATACGTGAGCCCGCAAGACATTCACGTCTATTCAATCGACGAATGCTTTATCGACGTGACGCCCTATCTAGACCTCTACCATACCAATGCCAAAGGCTTTGCCTGCACGCTGCGCGACGAGGTCTTGAGGCGCACGGGCATCACGGCAACGGTCGGCATCGGCCCCAACCTATTCCAGGCCAAGGTAGCGCTCGATATCACCGCCAAGCACGTACCCAGCCGCATCGGCATACTCGACGACGAGACCTTTCGCAAAGAGATCTGGCCCCATCGTCCCATCACCGATATCTGGGGCATCGGCCCCGGCGTGGCAGCACGACTCGAAAAGTATGGCGTCTACGACCTGATGGGTGTCGCCGCACTCGACGAGAACCTGCTTTACGACGAGCTCGGCGTCAATGCCGAATATCTCATCGACCACGCCTTTGGGCGCGAACCGACAACCATCGCCGATATCCAAGCCTATCGCCCGCAAGCAACTTCGACCACCACAGGACAGGTGCTCTCGAAGGGTTATGCCTACGAGCAGGCCTACACCGTCTTGCGCGAGATGGTCGACAACGCCGTGTTGGACTTGGTCGATAAGCACGTGGTGTGCGACAGCATCTCGCTCTTTGTAGGCTACGCGAGCGAGCGCGCCGACATACGCCGCCTCGACGCCAGCGGCACAGCGCAATATGTAGACGGATGCGGGCATTTGCGTTCGAGCACGTCGAGCATCGAACCCGCCGCAACCGCCGGCCCCGAGCTCGCACCCCGTGCGCCCAAGCCCGTCCAGCGAGATGGCGAACGGCGCCGCCTGGTGCGCGAGGCGCAGGCAATCGATGGCATCTTTGTGGGAGAGCATGGCGGCAAACCGCGCGGTGGCTATGCCGCACTCTTTGCGCACTCCAACGCTTCGCGAAAGCTGCCCGAGCGCACCAATTCGTTTAAGAAGATCATGGGCTATTTCGATGAGCTTTGGGCGCAGACCGTCGATCCCAAACGACCGGTCAAGCGCATCAACCTGGGATTTGGCAATCTGGTACCCGAAGAATTTGCCACCATCGATCTGTTCAGCGATATCGAGGCGGATGAGCGCGAGCGCGACTTGGCGCGCGCCGTGTTGGCCGTAAAAGGCAAATACGGCAAGAACGCCCTGGTCAAAGGATTGAGTTTTACCGCCGGCGCCACCGCACGCGAACGCAACGACCAAGTTGGAGGACACCGTGCCTAAACCCAAACAACAGCCCGTGCGCCCGCCGACCGCCTTCGAGCGCCTGGCGGACCCCGAGGGCAGACGCCGCGCCGCCGACCCCAAGCTCACTGCCAACGGTGCCGTGCGCGCCAACCGCGCCGCACAGTTTATGCCCTTTGCCGCCCTCACGGGATACTACGAACTCGTGCGCAAGCAGGAAATCACCGTCGAACCAAAATGCGAACTCACGGAAGAAAAAGCCCTCGAGCTTTCAAAAAAGCTCGAGGGCCTCAAACGTGGCGACTTGGTGCGCGTCACCTATTACGATACGTACGGCTATCGTAGCCGCACCGGCATTCTCGACGAAGTGCTTCCCGCGTTCAAGCTGCTCAAACTCAGGGATATCGCCATCGACTTCGACGATATCCAAGACATTGAGCTACGCGGACGAGCCTAGCCAAGGAAGCGCATCCAGGGCGGCGCTTACAGCGTCATGACGTAGTAGCCCGCGTCTTTCACGGCCGTCTCGAGGACACCACGATCAACCGGCTGTTTAGAGCGCACACGTGCCGTGTGATCCGCATACGTCACCGTTGCCCACACGCCATCCAGCGCATTCAGGGCATTGGCCACGTTCTGAGCGCAGCCGTCACAGCTCATGCCGCCGATGAGCAGCTCATCGCTATAGGGATAGTGCGATGCATCGGTATCCACCACAACAACCTTTTTGGTTTTCTTGCCGCTCGTACCATCGCTGCAACAACTCTTCCCGTGTGTCGAAGCGGCAATGCGACGCAGTCCAAAAAACATGCCGACGGCAATGACGGCCAGCACGATGAGATTCGCAGGGTTGAGCAAGTCGCTCATGCGTTCCCCTTTCAAGTAGCCCTATCTAGATACCCCCATGGGGTGTCCCCATCTTAACCCAAAATCATGTCGGTTCGGTCAATTAGTTTCCCTATTCAAACTTTTTTGTTGACCATGGCTTACTTTCGTGTATAAGTTTTCCTAGGCTAACAGTTTAGATCCGTAAGGAGCGCCGTGACCCGAACCATAGACATTCCAACGTTTCAGGCAGCGATCATGCGCAACTGCTCTCCCACGCTCGCGGGCATCAAGCCGGCATCGCTCTTTACCTATCCAGGCACCTACGCCCACGGGGACGGCTCGACCGCAACCGAAACCATCACAGAACGCCGAGCACGCCTGCTCAACGTTATCGCCCAGTGCAATCGCGAGCTTGACCCGTTCGGTATCCACCTGAGTGTTTTGGTCTGGCGGCCCTGCGGAGCGCTCGTGTATATGTACCGAGCCAAAAGCCTCACCACCTATTTCGCAGACCCTCGCGCCCAAACGGCGCTCGCCTCGGAAGGCTACGACACGAGAGACCTTTCGACATGCCTTGTGCATTTGGCATCACGCATCACGCTCGCGAGCAATAACGTCGCGGAATGCGCCTGTAGCCAGACTCGATGCGCACTACCCCAGCAAACTAGCTGCAGCAACGACTGCACCTGCGAGTTTCCGCACGAAATAGGCTACTTCCTTGGATACCCCTACGACGACGTACACGAGTTTATCGTCCAGCGCGGCGAGAACTACAAGGTCTTTGGGGCCTGGAAGGTCTACGAAAATGTCGAGCAGGCGCTTGCGACGTTTGATGCCTACCGTGCCTGCACCCAATACCTCACCCTTGTCTATCAGCAGGGCTGCAGCCTGGCGCAACTTGCCCAGGCAACCCGATAGAACGTACAAGCTGCGGCCAGCGCCGCACGACCGAAAGGACAAAACATGAGCAAGATCACCGTCGTCTATTGGAGCGGCACGGGCAATACCGAGGCCATGGCAAACTTTGTCGCCGAAGGCGCCACGTCCGCGGGCGCCGAGGCCGAAGTCATCCCCTGCGCCGACTTCTCTGCCGACAAGGCCGCCGACTATGATGCCTTCGCCTTCGGCTGCCCCGCCATGGGCTCCGAGGAGCTTGAATACGATGAGTTCCAGCCGATGTGGAACGAGGTCAAGGAGACTCTCGGCGACAAGAAGGTCGTCCTCTTTGGCTCTTATTCGTGGGCCGAGGGCGAATGGATGGACAACTGGAAGGCGGACGCCGACGAGGCGGGTGTTAACGTCGTCGATTCCGTCATCTGCTACGACGCCCCCGACGATGAGGGCGAGGCGGCCTGCCGCGCCCTTGGAGCCGAGCTCGCCTAGCGGCAATGAGCTCCGCCCGTAACGCGCTCTGCACCAAAACACATTCGCGTCCCAACAAAAACGGGAGCCGGATCACATCCGGCTCCCGTTTTCTGCTATGTCAGTCATATAAAGCGGCTACGAGATATTGCCCAAGAACGCCTTGGTGCGTTCGCTCTTGGGATGGTCGAAGACCTCGCTCGGCGTGCCCTCTTCCACGATAACGCCGCCGTCCATAAAGACCACGCGGTCGGCGACATCGCGGGCAAAGCCCATCTCGTGCGTCACCACGATCATGGTCATACCGTCACGTGCAAGATCGCGCATGACGCCAAGAACGTCGCGGACAAGCTCGGGGTCAAGCGCTGACGTAGCCTCGTCAAAGAGCATCACGTGTGGATTCATCGACAGGGCGCTGGCGATCGTCACGCGCTGCTGCTGACCGCCCGAGAGCTGGCTCGGCATAAAGTCGATGCGCTCGGCCAGGCCGACCTTGGTCAGCTCCTCGATGGCAATCTTCTCGGCCTCTTCCTTGCTGCGCTTGAGCACCTTTTGCTGCGCAAGCATGACGTTCTTTTTGACCGACAGGTGCGGGAACAGGTTGAACTGCTGAAACACCATGCCCAGGTGCGTGCGCACTTTGTTGAGGTCGACACCCTTGGCGCACACGTCCACGCCCTCAACGATGATCGAGCCGCTCGTGGGATGCTCCAGACGATTGATGCAGCGAAGCATCGTCGACTTGCCCGAGCCCGAAGGGCCCAGGACCACAACGACCTCACCCTTGTGCACATCTAGATCGATATCGCGCAGGACCACGTTATCGCCAAAGGCCTTCTGGAGGTTCTTGATACTGACGACGACCTCGTTCGAGTTATTGGTTTCGCTCATGATAGGACCTCCTTACAGACCGGCGATGTGATCGGCAGGCGTCGCGACAACCTGTCCGGCGCTCTTGGCGGGACGCTTCTTCTTGGTCTCGGTCGTGCCCAAAAGCCTCGCCTCAAGACCGCTCACCAAGCGAGCGAGCGGCAGGGTGATGACCAGATAGAACAGGGCGGCAACCACGTACGGTGTAATGGAGCCCGTCGTGGCCACGATGGTACGGGCGTTCATGACGATCTCGACCACACCCACGGCCGCAAGCAGCGACGTATCCTTGTAAAGCAAGATAAACTCGCTGGTCAGCGTAGGCAAAACATTGCGGAACGTCTGCGGAATCATAACGTAGAGCAGCGTCTGGAAGGCATTCATGCCCAGAGAGCGAGCAGCCTCGTTTTGGCCCTTGGGGATCGACTGAATACCGGCGCGGAAGATCTCACACAAATAGGCAGACGAATTCATGGCCATGACGATGACGCCGAGCACGTAGTCATCAACCTTGACGCCGGCCAACGGCAGACCGAAGAACGCGATATAAATCTGCAGGAACGCCGGCGTACCGCGGATGATATTCACATAGATGCCAGCAAGGCAGCGCAGGATGCGCGACTTGGAGATGCGCATGAGCGACAGGGCAAAACCGAAGGGAATTGCCAGCGGAAACGCCACAAGCACGATCGAAAGCGACATGAGGAAGCCCTTGAAGACGATCGGCAGGCTCTGGACCAAAATGACCGGGTTCAGGAACAGGCGCAGGAACATATTGGAGTTCCAAGCCTCGACCCACGGCTGTTCCTTAAGGTCGGCCAAGAAGTTATCGAAGGCCGTCACGCCCTTGATCTCCACCGACGGAATCTTGGAAATCTTCTTGGTCGACCCGTCAGCGAGCGTATAGGTGCCGCTAAAGGCCTCATCGCTGCCCTCGACGGGGAAGGTCACGCCGTAAACCTCGACACGGAAAAAGCCGCCGGCAGGCGCCGTCTCGCCAAAGTCAATCTTGAGCGTCTGGCCGTCAGCCTTGCACGTGGGTTTCATGGGCGTACGATCCATGAGGTCCTCGCCCGAGAGCATCGTCAATCGCGTGTCATCGGTACCAAACGTCGTGCCGTCGACAAACGTCAGCGAAAGACCGCTCAGCTCCTCATCGGCATCGGCCTGGACCTCCCAGGTAATGCGCGTCTCGGTACCGCCGACCACAGCGCTGCCCGAACCGGTGTTGGGTCGGGCGGTAATCTTTGCGGTCTCAAGCGCCTGGGCGGTCGTGGGCGCATATGTCCCCACACACACCAGCGCGAGCGCCACGGCCATGACGCAGACTAGCTTTTGGAGCAAGGCGGGCAGTGGAAAACGCTGCTCCGCGGCCCCTTTGTTCAGTCGAGACAAGGTGGCTCCTATCGTAGAAGTTGTCGGCAAAACGAGACGGAAATGCTCTCCGTCAAGAGAAGCGCAAAGGCCCTCTCCGCCAAAGCGGAAAGGGCCCGCGAGCAATCAAGTAGCTATTTTACTTG
>CAUDAE010000017.1 GCA_958447445.1 uncultured Collinsella sp. | reverse complement strand
CGCCGAATGCTCGCCATCGAAATTTATCGATGGCCTATTTCAGACTGTAATGGGTTATCCAAAATGAGAGCGGATAATCTCCCGTTTTTGGCTCGGTGACGGCCTCAAAGTGGGAGATTATCCACGTTCGCTAGTTAAGCGTCTAAAAATCCACACTCGCCAAACCTGCCAAAAAGGGACGGGTTTATTTTGGCACGTTTCGGTCGGTGTCAGGAAGTGTTAGGGACAAGGCGGCGGCAGGACTCGAGAGCGAAAAGAAGTATCGGGTTTGGTGCGCCCGCTTCTGCCCGTCCCGTGCGCAGGCGATACTCGGCTTATCGACCTGCGATGCAAAGGAGATGCTCGTCCCACGAGCACTACCGGGAAGGGCTCGCGATTCGAGTCCCCACCTTAGCATTTGAACCATTTGGCACTATAATTACCGTAGGCATGCGCACAACGTTGCGCTTAATCAAGAGGAGAAAACGTATGGGTCTGTTTGACATGTTCAAGAAGAAGGCTGAGCCCGCGGCTGCCGCTGCTCCGGCCTCCATCTCTGCTTCTGCCGGCGCCGACGTGCTGTGCTCGCCCGTCAAGGGCAAGGTCATCAAGATGGCCGACGTGCCCGATCCCGTCTTTGGTGGCGAGGTTCTGGGCAAGGGCTGTGCCGTGTGGCCCGAGGACGATCTGGTCTACGCCCCCTGCGACGGTAAGGTGACCGTCACCATGGGTCACGCCGTGGGTCTGCAGTCCGATAGCGGCATCGAGGTTCTGGTGCACGTTGGCGTCGATACCGTCAACATGAACGGTGACGGCTTCGAGGGCTTCGTCAAGGCCGACGACGTTGTGAAGGCCGGTCAGCCCATCCTCAAGATCGACCGCGCCAAGATTGCCGCCGCCGGTTACAAGGACTGCGTCGTCGTGGCCGTGTCCAACACCGCCGAGTTTGCCGATGTCGAACTCGCCGTCGAGGCCGACTCCGCTGTCGCCGCCGGTGACGCCATCGTTAAGGTCGTCCGCAAGTAAATTGCGGCATCCAAAGGATGTGCAAGGGTGGTCGGGTTTTCCGGCCACCTTTTTTATTGCACCGCGGGGAAGCGTTATATTGCACGTTGGGCGGGCTTGCAAACCGTTCGGATGCTAAAACGAACCGACCGCGCCTTCGCGCTGCCGAGAGTGTTCATAAGTGGATAGTATGGGCTTACTTATTACAACGTGCGCCGTGTCTGGGAAGCACGGTGCCGCTTATTGGGAGGAACAACATGAAAAAGAAGCTGCTGCTTGCGCCCCTCATGGCCGTCTTGGTTGCATGCGTGGTCTTGCTTTCCGGTTGCGGAGGCCCTTCGATCGAGGAACTCATTACCGAGGATCTTACGACGCAGTTTGACGAGGTCAAGAACGGTGGCGAGGACTTCCTCTCTGGCCTAGAGGAGGCTTCGGGCGACGAGTTCGAGCAGCTGGGTATCGATCCCAAGGAGTATGCCAAGACCTATCTCAAGGGCTTTGACTACAAGATCGGCGACGTGACGGTCGACGAGGACAAGGGCGTCGCGACCGCCGAGGTCTCTATCACCTGCAAGTCCATGAACAAGATCGTCGAGGACTTCTCCACCCAGTATCAGGAGAAGGTCGCTGCGCTTGACACGGTTCCTTCCGATGACGAGCTGTACAAGATGGCCGGTCAGGTTATGGTCGATGTGACCAAGGCCACCGAGCCCAGGAAGACCACGGTTATCTTCAAGTACACCTGCAACGACGACGGTGAGTGGTCTGCCGACGACTCCGTCAACTCCGAGATGATGGATGCAATGCTGAGCTAGGGGGTTACGCGGTAGTTCGTTACGGCGTTTTACCAAACGCCGTAACTGCTCGACGCTGCAAACGCCCCTAAGCGGCAATCTGACGTTCAATTTCAAGGGCGCGACCAGAAGGTCAGCGCCCTTTCATTTCACGTCACCTTGCTCGCTTAGGGGCGTTTTCGCTGTCCGTTCTCTACCTGCGGCGTTGCCATGGTGGTCATTGGGGCGGCACTTGGGGACGTTCCTTTTCTGCCGGCAGTTGGGGACGCTCCTTGTGCCAGCGTTGCATCGAGTGCTTGGGAAACCGCGACCCGGTTTTCGGCCGAATAGTGGGTCGCATTTTCCGGATGGGGTGGGTTGCGGAAAGTGCGACCCGGAATATTGCTCTGAAACGGGATGCGGTTTCCCTGATGTGCCTCAAACGGAAAGCGCATCCCATTCCGGAGCTCCAAAACGGGATGCGCTTTCTGCGCGGAAGAATTGTCGCAGCTGCGTTAAGCAGTGTCGCTCGTTACTCGCCCAGGATCAGCGCCGTGAGCTCTGCCTGGGTGTCCACCACGTAGTCGGCGCCGGCGGCCTCCAGCTCTGCACGGCCGCGGAAGCCCCAGCTGACGCCCGCGCTCTTAAGGCCGGCGTTGTGACCGGTCAGGATATCGACATTGGAATCGCCTACGTAGAGCGTGGTCGCCGGATCGGCGCCTAGCTCTTTCATCACATGCAGCGTAACAGGCGCCTCGGGCTTGGGCGGAAACGCATCGACGCGGCCCTGCACCAGCGTAAAGCGCTCGGAACCAAAATACTTCTCAATAAGCGGAGCCGCCGAGACGTGGTCCTTGTTGGTGAGCGCGGCAAGCTGCACACCCGCGGCGCGCAAGCGGTCAAGCATCTCGATCGTACCGGCATAGGGGGCGGTGTGGTCCTCCTTGTGCTCGCCGTAATAAGCCCTAAACTCGGCAAGCGTCTGCTCAAACATGCGACCGTCGCCCGCATACTCGGCAGGCATAAAGCGTTCGACCAGCTTGAGCATGCCGTTTCCCACCTTGTAGCGGTACTCGTCAACGGCAAACGTGGGCCAGCCGTGCATCTCGCAGGTATGGTTGCCGGCGGCTGCCAGGTCCTCGAGCGTGTTGAGGATGGTGCCGTCCAGATCAAAAATCACATGGGAATAATCCGCTGCCATGGGTGCTCCTGCCGCTTGAGTTGTAAAACGCACCCCATAATACTGGGCTTCCGCGTTGGGCGTGCTTGGAATCTGAACATCTCCAGGGGTATCAGGCCGCATCGCGCCGACCGTGTGGTTTCGCCCTAGCAAATCCTCGGCAGCTGTTCTCCCACGAGCATGTCGAGGATGCGGGTCGAGCCCCAGCCGGTGCGCACGCGCACGGCGGGATGGGCGCCCTCGGCAAGTGGCAGCACGCGACCGATGATGGCGGCATTCTCGCCGTAGCGGGCGGCGCGCATGGCGCTCAGCGCGGCATCGGCTTGCTCGGCCGGCACGACGGCAACCATCTTGCCCTCGTTTGCCACCTGCAGCACATCGTAGCCGAGCATCTCGCAGGCTGCCTGCACGTCTGGGCGCACGGGCACATCGTCCTCGTCGATCTCCATGGTAACGCCGCTGGCCTGCGCAAACTCGTTGAGCGTCGAGGCCAAGCCACCGCGCGTGGGGTCGCGAAAGCAGCGTGTGTCGGGTGCTGCAGCAAGCACATCGGCAATCAGGTGGTTGAGCGGCGCGGCGTCGCTTTCGATGGTGCTCGAAAACGCCAGACCCTCGCGTTGGCTCATGATAGCGATGCCGTGGTCGCCCAGTGTACCTGAGACCAGGATGACATCGCCGGGCTGGCAGTTTGCGCCGCTGAGCGCCACGCCCGCAGGCACCTCGCCCACGCCGGCGGTATTGATATAGACGCCGTCGGCCCCGCCGCGCTCGACCACCTTAGTGTCGCCCGTGATTATGGACACGCCCGCCTCGCGCGCCGTCTCGGCCATCGTCTGCACAATCTGGCGGAGCTTATCCATGGGATAGCCCTCTTCGAGGATAAAGCCGCACGACAGGTAGCGCACGTTGGCGCCCGAGGTCGCGACGTCGTTGACGGTTCCGCACACGGCGAGGCGGCCGATGTTGCCACCGGGGAAGAACTGCGGCGAGACTACAAAGCTGTCGGTCGACATGGCGATGCGCCCGCTCGCGGGCAGCGCGGCGACGCCGGCATCGTTGCCTTCGAGCAGCTCGGGCGACCCAAAGGCATCCAAAAAGACCTCATCGATGATGCGTTTCATCATCTGGCCGCCGGAGCCGTGGCCCAGCAGGACGGTGCTATCGGTAACGCTATGGGACATATCGAAAACTCCAATCGTGGATGGAATTATATGGGTGAGGCGCACCGTCGACTGGTCCGCCGTTCGTTAGAACGGCGGAACCTATTAGCCTCGGTAGCGGAAATATGCTGCGCAGCTGCCCTCGGAGCTCACCATGCAGGGGCCGACGGGATGCTCGGGCGTACAAGCGTGGCCGAACAGGGAGCAGTCGCTCGGCGTAATGGCCCCGCGCAGCACGTCGCCGCAGCGGCACCCGCGTGGCTCGACCGTCGGCTCGATGGGCACGTCAAAGCGCATGCTGGCATCAAAGTGCGAAAACTCGGGACGAATGGCGAGTCCCGAAGCCGCAATCGATCCCAGCCCGCGCCATGTGGTATCGCACGGCTCAAATACCTGCTCGACCAGCTGGCGCGCCACGGGATTGCCGTCGGCATTGACGCCGCGACGGTAGGCGTTGTCGATCGCGGGTTGCCCCTCAACAACCATCTGGACCAGCATGCAGATACCCTGCAAGATGTCCACCGGCTCAAATCCCGTTACCACGCCTGGAGTCTTAAACTCGTCGACCAAAAAGCTAAAGGGCGCCAAGCCCGTGATGGTGGCGACGTGGCCCGGCAGGATAAAGCCGTCGATGGCGGTCTCGGGGTCGTTGGCGATGGCGCGCAACGCCGGCGGCGTGGTCTTGTGGGCGCAATAGACCGAGAAGTTTTGGAGTCCGCGTGCATCGGCCTCCAAAATGGCGGCGGCGATGGTGGGCGTTGTGGTCTCAAAGCCCACGCCCATAAAAATGACCGGGCGATCAGGGTTTTGCTCGGCGATATCGAGTGCATCGAGCGGGGAGTAGACGATGCGAATATCGCGCCCCGCCGCCTTTTGCGCAGCGAGCGAGGTGGATGATCCGGGCACGCGCATCATGTCGCCAAAGGTGGTGATGATGGCGCCGTCTATGTTGGCGAGCGCGATTGCGTGGTCGATGTCGCGGTTGGCGGTGACGCAGACGGGGCAGCCCGGGCCGCTCAGCAGCTTGAGCCCGGCCGGCATAATGGAGCGAAAGCCATAGCGCCCGATACTCACGGTATGCGTGCCGCAGACTTCCATAAGGTTGATGGCGCGGTCGCCGGCAAGCTCATGAATGCGCTCGATGAGCTCGCGAGCCAGCCTGGAATCGCGAAATGCCGAAAAGTCGATACCGGAGCGCGCCGGCTGTCCGGCCGCCACTAGTATGCCTCGGCCGGGTTGCTGGCCAGTTGGTCTTCTTCGGCCAGTTCGGTCATGGCATTAACGAGCTCGAGCGTTTCTTGCGCTTCCTGCTCGTCGACAATCTGGATGCCAAAGCCGGCGTGTACGAGAATATAGTCGCCTACCTGCGCCGTCGGCACGAGTCTCAGCGACACGGGGCGCTCGATGCCCATCATGTCGACGGTGGCCTTGAGGTCGTCGTCGCGTTTGACTACTTTGCCGGGAACGGCAAGGCACATATTGTTCCCCTTTTATACGCTTTGCGCTGGATGGGCGCTTAATAATCCATCAGTTGATGGTAGCGCTCGCGGGGTTCGCGGGCAAACGCGTTACGCCTGTGAGACGGCTGGGCGCGGCGGCGTGCGAGGGCGAGCTACTGTGATGCAATCTGCGCGAGGCGAGCGCGTGCGACTGCCGCCTGACCGTAGGCGATGCAGCCGTCGTTAACGGGCACGGTTTGGGGGACGAGGACAGTAAGGCCTGCGCTTTTGAGCTCGCGGGTGAGGAGTTGAAGCAGAAGTCGGTTCATGAACACGCCGCCCGAGAGCGCGACGGTGTCGATGCCCTCGTGCACGCAGATATCGCTGGCGATGCGCGCCGAGGAGCGCGCGACGGCGACATGGAAGTCGAGTGCGAGCCTGTCGGCGGGCGCTCCGGCTTCAGTTCCTCCCAAAAGTGTCTCAAAGAGTGCTTTCTGATCCAGAACATGGGGGCCGTTCAGCCACGATGGGCCAGATGCGAAATGGCCGGCGTTGTCGTCGGGAAAATGGGCGATTTCGTTGTCGAGCGCGCGCCAGGCGGCAGCCTCAAGCTCGATGGCGGGTTCGCCCTCGTAGGTTGCCTTGTCGCAGATGCCCAGAATTGCTGCCGCGGCATCAAAGAGACGCCCCATGCTGCTGGTACGCGGGCTGTTGATGCCGCGCTCGATCATGGTGGCTGTCACGCTGCGCGTTTGCTCGCCGAGGCTGTCCAAAAGCCGAGCGGCACCTGGGTGCTCGAGCAGGCCGAGCTCACTGAGCAGGGCAAAGGCGTTGCGGCAGGCGTCGCGCACGGAGGCCGCCCCGCCGGGGAGCGCCCAGATGCGCAAATGCGCGGCGCGCTCAAAGCCGCCAAGGCTGGTAACAAGAAACTCGCCGCCCCAAATGGTCCCATCGGTGCCGGCGCCGGTGCCGTCAAAGGCGATGCCAAGGACACGCGCGTCGGTTGTAAGCCGGCCCGCGGCGATGGCTTCGGCCATTACGCTCGCGATATGCGCATGATGGTGCTGCACCTCGACGAGCGGCAGATTGCATTTTCGCGCCTGCTCGCGCGCCCACTGGCCCGATAGATAGCTGGGGTGTAAATCGCAGGCCAAGGCGGCGGGCGCCAAATCAAAGAGATCTTCCAAGCGCGTGCGCGCAGCGTTCCAGGCATCGAAGGTCCCGCCGTTTTCAACATCGCCGATATGCTGCGACACAAAACAGGTTGCCTCGCCGTTCGTCCCTTCACGCGTGAGCGCAATCGTGGCCTTTTGTTGTGGCCCGCAGGCGAGCACGCAGGACGGAGCGCGGTCGAGCGCCGGCAACGGCAGCGGCTGGGGTGCATATCCGCGAGCGCGGCGCACGGGCATAACGGCGCCGTCAACCACGCGCACCACGGAATCGTCATAGCGCGAGAGGATCGCGCGGTCGTTGCCGAGCAACGCGTCGGCGATGCCGGCAGCAACGAGGTGTTCCCAGGCAAGGTCGTCGTCGGTCTCGATGGGTTCTTCGCTCAGGTTTCCGCTGGTCATGACGAGCGCGTGCATACCGTGTGACGCGGCAGCTGCAAGCAGAAGATGCTGAAGCGGGGTGTAGGGGAGCATAACGCCAAGCTCGGGCAGGTCGCGCGCGACGGACGGTGCGAGTACGAGGGCGTCGGAAGAATCGCCGTCGTTCCCGCAAACAGCCCGCCGGCGCAGCAGCACGATGGGGCGGATACTGCCGGCGAGCAGATCGCGTTCAGCATCGTCGATATGGCACAGGCGCCCGGCATCGGCAAGACTGCGCACCATGACGGCAAGCGGCTTATTGCTGCGACGCTTGCGACGGCGCAGCTCGGCCACCGCCTGCTCGTTGGCAGCGTCACAGGATAGATGGAATCCGCCCAGGCCCTTGATGGCGACGATGCCACCGCTGGCCAGCAGCTCAACGCAGCGCTCGATGATAGCGTCGCTGGCCTCGCGTGTGGTGCCGACGGCCGGTGTCGCGGACGAATTCCCGCACGCATCGCTGTTTACAGCCTCGCGCCACGTAATATGCGGCCCGCAATCAAAGCAGGCATCGGGTTGCGCGTGAAAACGCCGGTCGAGTGGGTCGGCATACTCCGCGGCACACTTGGGACACATGGGGAAACGGTCCATCGATGTGGCCGCTCGGTCATAAGGCAGCGATCGGATGATGGTAAAGCGTGGGCCGCAGTTGGTGCAGTTGATAAAGGGGTAGTGATAGCGTCGGTCGGCGGGATCGAACAACTCGCGCAGACAATCGTCGCAGGTGGCGATATCGGGCGAGACGAGCGTCGTGTGCGCGGTCTGGTCCTGCGACGCCACAATGTGAAAGCCCTGCTCATCGGCAGTGCTCCAGCCGCCAGGCTCCAAATCCGCAATATCGACTCGCTCAACGCGGGCCGCCGCGGGCGCATGCTCAGAAAGCGCGGCAACAAAAGCATCGAGCGCATCGGCCGGAGCGTGCGCCTCGATATGCACGCCGTCGCCCGCGTTGAGCACCCAGCCGCAAATGCCGTGCGCCATGGCCTCGCGATACACAAACGGTCGCATGCCAACGCCCTGCACAATGCCCGTTACATGGATATGCGCATGTCGCATGCGACCCTCCTTCGTTGAAATGTGTGCTGTTATAGCCCCAGGCTCTGCTTGGTGGCGGCGCACGTGAGCTCGCCGTGCTTAACGCCGCGCAGGCCCAGCAGGCGGTCGGCTAGTTCGTAGACGCGCTCGCCGCGACCCTTGAGCGCCAGAATCTCCAAGCAGTTGTGGTGATCCAGATGCACGTGCATGGTCGATACGATCTCGTCGGTGTAGTCGTGCTGCACCTCGTCCAGACGGCGCGTCAGATCGCCGGTGTGATGGTCGTAGATCATGGTGAGCGACCCGATAACGTGCTCATCGGGCGTGCGCATCTGCTCCTTGGCGATCGAGGCGCGAATCAGGTCGCGCACGGCCTCGGATCGGTTGGCCACGTCGCCGCGGCGTGCGATCTGCTCGTCAAAACGGCGCAGCAGGTCGTCGGGTGCGGTAACCGAAAAACGGACCAGCTCGGAGCCGGAACCACTACAGTGGCAGCCCGCGTCACCGTCCGCCCCGTGCGGATGCTCGTGCTCGTACCCGCAGCCGTGCTCGTGTTCGGCCACCTTACACCAGCTTCACGGAGCCGACGGAGTTGTGGTCGGCCTCGATGGCTTCCTCGTAGCCCTCGAGCGCGTCATGCGCCTCGTGCAGCGCGGCCATGGCGGCCTCGAGCTTGGCGCCGATGCGCTCCATGTCAAAATTCTCGGTCGCATGCAGCAACTGATGGCTCCACTCATGAGCGAGCTCGATGGTGTCGTCGACCTGTTTGACGCTCATGGCAAGCTGGCTCATGTTCATTCCAACATCATGCATGGGAAATCTCCTTTTGTATGGGGCAGTTCAGTGGTTCAGATTTTACTACGCCCGCTCTGCGCACAGCTGCATAAGAAAACGGGTACGAGTCTGTGCGACCCGCACCCGTTCACTGGGGGCTGTTTGTGACTACCATACTATCCGTGGTTGCACTCGGTGCATCCAGAAGTCCGGCGAGCGGTGCAAAAGCGCTCATAGACGGCGGGTAAGTAACAAGCGTATTACAGATGCTTTTCCAGCAGCGCCTGCAGCCTCGCCTTGGGCAGAGCGCCAACTGAGCGGTCAATCTCCTCGCCGTTCTTAAACACAATCAGCGTGGGGATGCTCATGACGCCATACTTCATGGCCAGGTCCTGGTTGTCGTCGACGTTGCACTTGGCAACGGCGAGCTTGCCCGCCAGCTCATCGGCAACCTCGTCAACGATGGGCGAGAGGGATCGACAGGGCCCGCACCACGGTGCCCAAAAATCGACCAGCACGGGCAGGCTGTCGTTAACGATGGAATCGAAGTTCTCGGGGGTAATCTGATTAATGTCAGCCATGGTGACCTCCATAATGCGACGCGGCTCGGCCGCGTAAAACTCAGTACGACCGTGCTTATACCCAGCCGCCCGCAAAGCAACCACTCGCGGGCAGCTCTTTTATATAATGGTGGGCACGCAAACGATTGGAGAGCGCATGTCCACGTCACAAAGCCAGAAAAAAGAAGCCATCGCCCAGGCGGCCGAGCAGGAGCTCACATCGCTTGCGGTCCGTGGCGTGCGTATTGCGGGCAACGCGTGCTCGCCGATCGTGCTGGTCAAAGGCGATTTGGACGAGGCCGAGCGTTCGGGTGGCGAGCTTGCCGCCGGCCCGGATGGCGCGGCGTTGCGCAAGGCGCTTGGGGCCATCGGCTACGCGCCCGAGGATTTTTGCGTGCTGGCAAGCGTCGCCGGCGTGGGTGACGGAGCGGTCGCGGTGGGCGAGACTCTGCCGTGCGAGCTGTTCCGTGAGGCGCTTGAGGCTTTGGACCCCGAGGCGGTGCTACTGCTCGACAACAACGCGGCTGACGCCATGCGCGAGACCTACGCCGATATGCTCGTGGCGATCGATGACTTCGACACCGCCATGCTCAAGCCCGGCTTGGTCGCCCATGTGCAGGGTCGCCGCGTGCTCGCGCTCGACGGTTTTGAGGCGGCGCTCACTGACAAAGCCGCCAAGCAGCGCATGTGGGCATACATCAAGCAGCTGACCCCGGCAGCCGCGCCGCTGTAGCGGATTGGCGCCGGCGAGCGATTGCCTGGCGGGCAAGGCGCGCCTCGAGATCGGCGCCGCACTTCTACATCACAGCGCGCAGCTCAAACCGATCGCCGTTAATGCGGAACTGACAGTTGCCGTTCATGCGCTCCACGGCAAGTTTGATGCTCCTGGTGCCAAAGCCGTGGCCCGCATGCCGGGTCACGGGCATGCCATCGACCATGCGCGGCGCGCGGTCAAACGTGTTGGAAACTAACAGCAGCAGCTGGCCGTCCTCTAATCGCAGGTCAAAGTCGACGAATCGCTTTCCTTGGGGTGCGGCGCTTGCGGCGGTGATAGCGTTTTCCAAGGCATTTGAGAGCACACTAAACAGGTCGGCGTCACCTACGTGGATGGTTTCGGGTACGGCGGCGCGCAGGTTGGCGGTAATGCCGTTTCTATTGATATCCGAGTTAAATGACGAAAGCGCGCTGTTTACGGTCTCGTTGGCGCAGAAGCGACGTACGGCGGTGCGATCGCCGGCTTCGCAGAGTTCATCGATGCGTTTGAGCGCCTCGTCGGTGTGGCCCTCCTCAATTAAAGCGGCCAGGCCGCGTAGGAAGTGGCGCATATCGTGGCGAAGAATCGACAGCTCGCGCCCAGATTGACGCCAAGCCTCGAGCTCTTTGATGGCGGCGCTGTCGCGGGTTTCGAGCATCCAGCGCTCTCGCTCGGCGGTTTCCTTTTCTTCGTATTCGCGCAGGTAAACGGCAAGAAACATAAGATAGAAGGCACAGAGCGCAAATGCCAAAAACTCAACCGTTACCACCGAGCCCGAGTGGAACAGCGTGGTGTAGACGTTGGTGGCATAGTCAAAGACGTAATAGACGAGCGGCAGGATTAAAAGGATGCCCAGCTCGGTGGTGCTTTTAATCGCAAAGCGTGGACCGATGTCGCCGGCCCAATGCAACAGGACGGCAAAGACGGCGAGTGTGGTCGCGATGCGCGCCAGATAGTACGCGATCTGCGAATCGGTTGCGGCAAAGGCGGCGATGCCCATCCAATTGCTGAACTGGCAGCTCAGATAGGCACTCGTAATGCCGAGCGCGGCAAGCAGCGGGCTCAGGCGGTAGCGCGCACACAAATAGATGATGAGCGGCAGATGCACGACGAGCGGATATACCTGGCGGGCGAAAAGCTCTCCGCCGACGGCATTGGCGAGGCCAAATGCGCATCCGGTTACGGCACCGACCAGCACCAGTTCAAGCGCATGACGCCGGTTGATCTCGATACCGCACAGCGCCGCCGAGGCAAAGACGCCAAAGAGCAGCGTCGTGGCGTGGTGGATTGCCCAAAGGACCATTTCGACCGAGGAGACCATCAGTGTCTCCCACCCTCAAAGCGCGCCGCAAAGTAGGCGTCTTGGAATCCCTGCTTGCAACTGCGCGAAAGCGGGATGCACGCGCCCGAGCGCATGACGATGTCCGTGCGGTCAAAGTGATCGATATTGCGCAGGTTGACCTGGTAGCTGCGGTGGCATTTAAAGAAGACTGCGTTTTGCTCCAAGCGGTCCTCGACGCTGCGGAACGACTCGAGTGCCTCGATATCGCGTCCGTCGCGCAGGTGGAAGACCACGTGCTTGTTGCGCGCCTCGGCATATTCGATGTCGGACAGGCGCAGGGCGTGGTAGCCAAAGGAAGTTTTGATCACGAGCTCGTCGGTTGCCGCCGGGCGCATGCTCGAAAGCTCGTTAAGTAACTGCGCCAGGCGTTCGTAAGTCACGGGCTTGAGCAGATAGTCGAAAGCACGGACCTCGTAGGACTCCAGTGCGAACTCGGGCGACGAGGTGAGGAACACCAGGCGCGCGGTGGTATCGGCCTGGCGCAGTTCGCGTGCGGTGTCCATGCCGTTGACGAGCGGCATGATCATGTCGAGCAGAATGATGTCGGCGCGCGATGCGGCATGGCGGGCCAGCAGGTCCTCGCCGCGCGTGACGAGCGCAACATCGACCGCCGTGCCCGTCTCGGTCGACCAACGGTCGATCAACCGGTGCAGTCTATCTAGAAAAGCGACATCATCGTCGTAGGCAATAATCTTGAGCATTCGGCCCCCTTAAGTAGTTCGATTTTGCCACATCGGGTACGCGCCGCTTGCGGGGGTGCGGACCGTTTGCGCCCCACGGCGTGCAACTCGCGCCAAGCGGTATTGCGGTGGCGAAAGATGCCTCCTGCGCCATCGAGAGCTCAGCTATCCTCAGCTTGCCAGTTCGAATATGGACCTGCCACATGATTGAATCTTTATTTCAACTTTACACCTAGGTTTACAGCTGTCTTGTCAGCTGTAAACCTAGGTGTCATACTAAAGCCCCAAGATTCGCCAAAAGAGAGGGGCCTTGATGGCACAGAGCGCGAACATGGATGCGTCGGAGCTTGCACGCGATATCGCGGCCGGCTTGGCATCGGCAACGACGGCAACGGAGCGTGCGGCACTGGTGCCCGCAGAGCTCGTCGAGGCCATTCAGCAACTAAAAACCCAACGTGACGCGGTGATCCTGGCGCACTATTACGTGGCGCCCGAGGTCCAAGCCGTTGCCGATTACGTCGGCGATAGCTTCTACCTGGCAAAGCTCGCCAAGAGCCTGCCGCAGCAGACCATCGTGTTGTGCGGCGTGGAGTTTATGGGCGAGAGCGCCAAGCCGCTCAATCCCACTAAGACCGTGCTGCTGCCCGAGCCGGGCGCAGACTGTCCCATGGCGCACATGGTCAAGCGCGAGACGGTTGACGCGGCGCGCGCCGAGTACGGCGACGACCTGGCCGTGGTGTGCTACGTCAACTCCACGGTCGAGATCAAGAGCTGGAGCGACGTGTGCGTCACCAGTTCCAACGCCGTTAAGATCATGTCCGAGCTGCCGCAGCAGCATATCCTGTTCATTCCCGACCAAAACCTGGGACGCTTCGTAGCCGAGCAGGTGCCGCAAAAGCACGTCATCCTCAACAACGGCTACTGCCCACGCCATCACATCATCACCGTCGAGCAGATCGTCGACGCGACGGAGGCCCACCCCGACGCGCTCGTGCTGGCGCATCCTGAGTGCAAGGCCGACGTTCTGGCCGAGGCCGACTACATCGGCTCCACCGCCGGCATCATCAAGTATGCCGAGGAGTCCGACGCGAGCGAGTTCATTATCGTGACGGTCCGCGGCGTGCTCTACGAGCTCGAGCGCCGCTGCCAGGGCACCGGCAAGAAGTTCTATTTCCCCGCGGTGCAGCCCACCTGCGTCAACATGGACCTCATCACGCTCGAAAAGCTCGTGCGCTGCCTGGAGACGGGCGAGGGCGAGGTGCAGATCGGCGTCTCGGACGAGGCAGCAGACCAGGCCAAGCTCACGCTCGACCGTATGCTCGAGTACGCAGCACGCTAGAACAATGTTGCATGAGGGACGGTCCCTTATGTCACATTCAAGGGAGAGGATTCCTGTGGAAACCAAGCAATACCCCGATATGGAGTGCGACGTCGTCATTGCCGGCTGCGGCGTGGCGGGTCTGTACGCGGCCCTCAATCTGCCGACGAGCACGCGCGTGATCATGCTCTCCAAGGGCGCGGTCGATGAGTGCGATTCGATGCTCGCGCAGGGCGGCATCTGCGTGCTGCCCGAAGGCTCGGACTACGATGCCTTCTTTGAGGACACCATGCACGCCGGCCACTACGAGAACCGCCGCGAGAGCGTCGACATCATGATTCGCTCGAGCCGCTCGGTCATCAACGACCTGCTAGCGATGGGCGTGGATTTTGAGCGCAAGGCCGACGGCAGCCTCAATTTTACCCGCGAGGGCGCGCACAGCCGTCCGCGCATTGCCTTCCATGCCGACATTACGGGCAAGGAGATCACGACCAAGCTGCTCCGGGCCGTTCGCAAGCTGGACAACGTGCAGATTTTGGAGCACGTGGCCATGACCGACATCCTGACCGCCGAGCGCGATGACGCCACGGTGTGCACCGGCGTCGTCGCCGTAGCCGTGGACGAGGACAACTCGGTTCGCCCCGCCGACGAGCTGGCAAATGCCGCTGAGGGCGTGCATGCCGGTAAGCCGTTTAAGATCCATGCCCGCCACACGCTGTGGGCGACGGGCGGCATTGGCGGCGTCTACGACCACTCGACTAACTACCCGCAGCTCACGGGCGACGCCTGCTACATCGCTCAGGAGCATGGCATTAAGATGGAGCACCTGGACTACGTGCAGATCCATCCCACGGGTCTGTTCTCGCCGCAGCCGGGTCGCACGTTCCTGATCAGCGAGAGCTGCCGCGGCGAGGGCGCGATTTTGCTCAACGCCGCCGGCGAGCGTTTTACCGACGAGTTGCAGCCGCGCGACGTTGTCGCCGCCGCCATCCGCGAGCAGATGAAGCAGGATGACACCGAGCACGAGTGGCTGAGCTTTGCCCCCGTCGAGCGCGACGTGGTGACCGGGCACTTCGCCAACATCCGCGCGCGCTGCCTGGAGGACGGTCGCGACATCCTGGATGAGCCCATTCCCGTTACGCCGACGCAGCACTACTTTATGGGCGGCGTGTGGGTCGACAAGGACGGCCGCACCTCGATGCCCGAGCTCTACGCCGCGGGCGAGACGGCCTGCAACGGCGTTCACGGCAAGAACCGCCTTGCTTCAAACAGCCTGCTCGAGGCGCTGGTCTGGGGTCGTCGCGCCGCGTGGTATATGCGTACCGGCGAGTCGCTGGCCGTGGAGCAGGCGGGCGATCCCGCGCTCGATGGCCGTCATCGCGCCCTGGGCGCCGACCCTCTGGCAATCGATGATTTGGCCCGTGCCGTCGGCACGCAGGCCGTGGAGGAGTAGACCATGAATCCCATTACCATGAAGCTCGTCGTCGATGATCTGATTCTGCAAGCTCTGCGCGAGGACATTACGTTTGAGGACGTGAGCACGGCGAGCGTGTGCCCCACGGCGCGTCCCGCCACGGTGGAGCTTATCGCCAAAGCCGATGGCATCATTGCCGGCCTGGATGTGTTCGCTCGCACCTTTGAGCTGCTGGATTCGCAGAGCTCGGTGCTGTTTGATGTTGCCGACGGTGACGAGGTGCATGCCGGCGACCACGTGGGTCAGGTGCGCGGCGATGCGCGTGTGCTGCTTTCGGGCGAGCGCGTGGCGCTCAACTACCTGCAGCGCATGAGCGGCATCGCTACCTATACGCACAGCATGGCCGCGGCGCTCGAGGGAACCAAGACCGTGCTCGTCGACACGCGCAAGACCACACCGGGCATGCGCGTGTTTGAGAAGGCGGCGGTTGAGATTGGCGGCGGCAGCAACCACCGTTACAACCTGTCGACGGCCGTCATGCTCAAGGACAACCACATCGATGCCGCCGGTGGCGTGACGCGCGCGATCGAGATGGCGCGCGCCCATGCATCGTTTACCACGACGGTCGAGATCGAGTGCGAGAACCTGGACATGGTGCGCGAGGCCGTGGAGGCCGGCGCCGACATCATCATGTTCGACAACATGACCCATGACGACATGGCCGCCGCTATTGAACTTATCGCCGGCCGCGCCAAGACCGAGTGCTCGGGCAACGTGGATGCCAGCAATATCCGCGCGCTTGCCGACCTGGGCGTTGACTTTATTAGCTCGGGCGCCCTGACGCACTCCGCGCCGATCCTCGACCTCTCGCTTAAGCACCTGCGTCTGCTGGACGGTAAATAATGAACGCCCGCGAGCGTCGCCGTGCCATCATGGCCGTGCTCGAGGGGGCCAAGGGGCCCGTATCGGGCAGCGCGCTTGCCCGCGAGGTGGGTGTGAGCCGCCAGATCGTGGTGCAGGACATCGCCCTGCTGCGCGCCGATGGGCACGATATCGTGGCGACCAACCGCGGCTACGTGCTGCAGGAGGCCCCCAGCAGCCCCGCCGTGCCTACGCGCTTGGTCAAGGTTCGCCACAGCGTGGAGCAGGCAGGCGATGAGCTCACGAGTATCGTCGACGCCGGCGGCGCCGTGCTCAACGTGATTGTCAATCACCGCGTGTACGGTAAGATTACGGCCGACCTGGACATCCGCAATCGTCGCGATGTCGAGCGCTATCTGCGCGATATCGAGAGCGGCAAGAGCTTTCCGCTGCTGACGGTGACCAGCGGCTACCACTTCCATCGCATTGCGGCGGAGGACGAACAGACCCTCGACGAAATCGAGGCGATGCTCAAGGAGAAGGGCTACCTTGCCGATTTAATGCCCTACGAGGATGATCTCTCGTAGCCGACGCTGCATCTATAAGTTGCGGTGAAATAGTTCCTAAAATCGGCATCTAAGCCATAAAACAGGAACTATTCCACCGCAACTGCCAAGGGTCCCGCTCCAAATTAGCTGCCCACACATGCAAAAGGAGGCCTCCGCGGCGATGCGGAGGCCTCCTTTTTTGTGCACGGTGTACTTTTGAGTGTGCAAGTGGGGGAGTTGTTACTCCTCGACGATCTCGGTGATCGCGCCGGCGGGGCAAGCGTCCTGGCAAGCGCCACAGGCGACGCAGGAGTCCTCGTCAGCGACGGTAGCGACGTCCTGGAGCTCCAGAACGCCAGCGGGGCAGGAGTCGACGCAAACGCCACAAGCGATGCACTCGTCGGCATCAATTACGGGATGAGCCATGGTAGTTTCCTCTCTGTTGACCGACGCTACAGGCGATGCGCGCCGGTTTGATTCGGGCAAAAACATACCACGGGAGCGACCGTTTGCAATACCCTCTGACCGGCATCTTCATACCGTTCGCCGAGTATGCCAAGGTTTACTAAAAAACGTGCAGGTGGGGCCGTTGAGCTGCATAAATGTTAGCTAAAGGTGACTTGAAATATTGAGCTATTTAGCGAGCTTCTGGAAAGCGCAATCCAGAATTGGCGTCCAAAACGGGTCGCGCTTTCCGGTCGAGTCCTCTGGCGGAAACTGCGACCCAGAATCCACACTCAGACTGGGATCTATTTTCCCGAGGGCCTTGGTTGCGGAAACTGCAGCCCGGAATTCACGCTCAAACCGGGATTTGCTTTCCGCAAGGCCATCCCGAGGGGTTCCAGACCCAAGCCTCAGCCATCTCTACATAGATCTCAATAGATTTGCCGAGAACTCAATCAGCGCATCTACCTGCGCATTTAAGAACCTAAACTCTCAGCAATAAGAAATCTTATATGAATTGACTTAGATTTTGTATATTCCGGCCCATAAGGGGATACACTACATCCTGAAAGACAAGCCGAAGCGCCACGCGGCAGACCGCCGAGTCGGTGCAAACGCACAAGAGAGAGGGAATTTCTAATGGGCAAGATTCTTGGTATCGACCTTGGTACTACTAACTCCGCAATGGCCGTCCTCGAGGGCGGTTCTCCGACCATTATCGTGAACGCCGAGGGCGACCGCACCACCCCGTCCGTCGTGGGCTTCCGTGCCGACGGCGACCGCGTCGTGGGTAAGGCCGCTAAGAACCAGGCTGTCACCAACCCCAAGAACACCGTGTTCTCCATCAAGCGCTTCATGGGCCGCAAGTACTCCGAGTGCACCTCCGAGATCAAGACCGTGCCGTATGAGGTCAAGGAGGGCCAGGGTGGCCGTGCCGTCGTCGACATCGAGGGCAAGGATTACACCGCCGAGCAGGTGAGCGCCATGACTCTCGCCAAGATGAAGGCTGACGCCGAGAAGTATCTGGGCGAGACCGTCACCGACGCCGTCATCACCGTCCCGGCCTACTTCAACGACGCCCAGCGTCAGGCCACCAAGGACGCCGGTAAGATCGCTGGCCTCAACGTCAAGCGTATCGTCAACGAGCCGACCGCTGCTGCTCTGGCCTATGGCCTGGACAAGCAGGGCACCGACCAGCGCATCCTGGTCTTCGACCTGGGCGGCGGCACCTTCGACGTCTCCATCCTCGACCTCGCCGACGGCGTGTTTGAGGTTCTGTCCACCTCGGGCGACAACCACCTGGGCGGCGACGACTGGGATCAGCGCGTCATCGACTGGATGGCCGATAAGTTCCAGCAGGAGAACGGTGTCGACCTGCGT
Source organism: uncultured Collinsella sp. (assembly GCA_958447445.1). Classification (GTDB taxonomy): domain Bacteria; phylum Actinomycetota; class Coriobacteriia; order Coriobacteriales; family Coriobacteriaceae; genus Collinsella. The sequence continues at coordinate 3,686 of CAUDAE010000017.1, read as the reverse complement.
CAGGACCCCATGGCCCTGCAGCGTCTGAAGGAGGCCGCCGAAAACGCCAAGAAGGAACTCTCCGCCGCTCAGCAGACCACCATCAACCTGCCGTTCATCACCATGAACCAGTCCGGCCCGCTGCACCTCAACTACACGCTGACCCGCGCCGAGTTCGAGAAGATCACCCGCGACCTGCTCGAGCGCTGCAAGCAGCCTGTCACCAACGCCCTGCGCGACGCCAAGCTTAAGCTCTCCGATCTGACCGAGGTCATCCTCGTCGGCGGCTCCACCCGTATGCCCGCCGTCCAGGAGCTCGTCAAGACCATGACCGGCAAGCAGCCCAACATGTCCGTGAACCCCGACGAGGTAGTTGCCGACGGCGCTGCCGTCCAGGGCGGCGTGCTCACCGGCGACGTCGAGGGCATCCTGCTGCTCGACGTTACCCCGCTGTCGCTGGGCGTCGAGACCATGGGCGGCATCATGACCAAGATGATCGACCGCAACACCACGATCCCGACCTCCAAGACCGAGGTCTACTCCACCGCTGCCGACAACCAGACCAGCGTCGAGATCAACGTGCTCCAGGGCGAGCGCGAGCTTGCCCGCGACAACAAGTCGCTCGGTAAGTTCCAGCTGACCGGTATCCCGGCTGCCCGCCGCGGCGTGCCGCAGATCGAGGTCACCTTCGACATCGACGCCAACGGTATCGTCAAGGTCTCCGCTAAGGACAAGGGCACCGGCAAGGAGCAGCAGATCACCATCTCCGGCTCCACTGCTCTGTCCGACGACGAAGTCGATCGTATGGTCAAGGACGCCGAGGCTCATGCCGAGGAGGACAAGAAGCAGAAGGAAGAGGTCGAGGTCCGCAACCAGACCGACAGCCTGTGCTACTCCACCGAGCAGACCCTCAACGAGCTGGGCGACAAGGTTTCCGCCGACGTGAAGTCCAAGGCCGAGGCCGCTATCGCCGACGCCAAGAAGGCGCTCGAGGGCTCTGATGTCGAGGCCATCAAGGCCGCCGGCGAGTCCCTGCAGTCTGTGGCCTACGAGCTGGCTCAGGTTGTCTACGCCGACGCTCAGCAGCAGACCGACGGTGCCGCCGGTGCCCAGCCTGCCGACGATGACGTCGTCGACGCCGACTACGAGGTTGTGGACGACGAGGACAAGTAATCATGTCCGCCCGTAAAGCTCGCACGGAGGCGGCTGCCGCTGGCGCCGCCCCCGTTGACTCTGAGGAGAAGGACGTGAAGATTCCCGTAGAGGCCGTCGACGATACCGAGGCCAACGAGGCCGAGGCCGCCGAGGCTGCCGAGAACCAGGTAGAGGATTCCAACAAGGAGGCGACGATGACCGAGGACGAGATGGTGGAAGCCGCTATCCGCGCCGGTGAGGAAGCCGCCGACAACGACTTTAAGCTTAAGTTCGAGCAGGCTCAGAAGGAGCTTACCGACGTGCGCAACGAGCTTGATGCTGCGGCAGAGGCTCAGAAGGCCGCCGAGGACAAGGCAAAGGACGCCACCGAGCGCACCGCCCGTCTGCAGGCCGACTGGGAGAACTTCCGTCGCCGCACCGCAAACGAGCGTATCGCCGAGCGCGAGCGCGCGACCGAGAAGCTTGTCACCGCGCTGTTGCCGGTGATCGACGATATCGAGCGCGCGATTGACCATGCCCGCAGCCAAGAGCTTTCCGACGACTTTAAGCAGTTCGTCGATGGCGTTGACGCGGTTCATGCCAAGCTGCTCGATGTGTTTGCGCACGAGGGCGTTGAGCCCATCGACCCCAAGGGCGAGGCGTTCGATCCGCTCGAGCACCAGGCTGTGGGTCGCGTCGAGGACGCATCGCAGTACGACGAGACCGTCAACGATGTGTACCAGAAGGGCTACCGCATGGCGGATCGCATCCTGCGTTCCGCGATGGTGACGGTGACCTACGGTGGCGAGAAGCGCCCCGCACCGGAGCCCGAAGCGGCGCCCGAGGATGCTACGGCCGATACGGCCGAGAGCACCGAGGAGTAATTGAGAAGGGCCCCGGGGCAACACCCGGGGCCCTTTCTGGCCTAGTGCCATATGAAAGCATGAGCCGTCGTCTGCATGGGCGGCGGACGTAACAGGAGAGGAGCTACGATGGCTGCAGGCAAAACCTTCTATGACATCCTGGGCGTATCCAAGAGCGCCTCCGACAAAGAGATCAAGAGCGCGTTTCGCAAGCTCGCGCAAAAATATCACCCCGATGCCGGCGGCGACGAGGCCAAGTTCAAGGAGATCAGCGAGGCCTACGAGACGCTTTCGGACGAGAAGAAACGCAAAGAGTACGACCAGATGCTCATGTTTGGCGGCATGCCGGGCGCGGGCGGCGCGTATGGCGGCGGCTACGGTGCCGGCGCGGGCGCCAGCGGCTGGGGCGACATCTTCGATAGCATCTTTAGCGGCAACGGCGCCTGGGGCAGCGACTGGGGCTCGGGCTTTGCCGGGGCTGCGGGCGCTGCCGGTGCCGGCGCGGGCCGCAGCCGTGCTCGCAAGGGCGGCGACCTGTCGCTGACCGTCGATGTGACGGCCGAGGACGCGTTTCGCGGCGTGACGCACAAGGTCACCTACCGCATTCCCTCGACGGGCGAGCAGCAGACTATTACGGTCTCGGTGCCTGCAGGCGCGGTCGACGGCGGCAAGCTGCGTTACAAACGTCGCGGCGAGTATGGCGTTGCCGGCGGCGAGCGCGGCGACCTGGTCGTGACCACGCACGTGGAGGAGCATCCGCTGTTTAAGCGTAAGGGTGCCGACGTGACCATGGAGGTACCGGTCTCGGTCTACGAGGCGGCGCTCGGCTGCACGGTGGACGTGCCCACGCCCGGCGGTGCGACGGTCCGTTTGAAGGTGCCCGCGGGTACCCAGACGGGCAAGAAGTTCCGCTTTAAGGAGATGGGTGCGCCCGACGTTAAGCATCGTGGCCGCACGGGTGCGCTGCTCGTCGAGATCAAGGTGCAGGTTCCCACGAACCTATCCGATGACGAGCGCGACGCGATGACCAAGCTGCGCGAGGCCGACACGCGCGACTACCGCGAGAAGGTCAACCGTTACAAGGCGACGTACTAGGGCGGTCGTGACGCACGACCGCGCCCGCGGGCTTATGATGGACGATAACGAGACGGAAAGGGGTCAGGTAGCATGGCCGAGGACAATAGGAACAAACCGTTGTACATGATCAGCGTGGCGGCCGAGCTGACCGGCATGCATCCGCAGACTCTGCGCGTCTACGAGTCCAAGGGCCTGGTGAACCCCCAGCGCTCGGGCGGCAACACGCGTCTGTATTCGCGTGCCGATATCGAGCGCCTGGAGCTCATCAACCAGCTGACCGACGAGGGCATCAACCTTGCCGGCGTGGTGCGCATCCTCGATATGAAGGAGCGTGCCGAGGAACGCGAGCGCGAGAACGAAAAGCTCCGTGCTCGCGTGCGCCAGCTCGAGGACGAGCTGCACGAGTACAAGATGCAGAAGAAGATCACCGCCCTGGCCCCGCGCGACGGCTCGGTTAACCCCGAGCAAGTCATGCGCAAGCTGCTGGGCGCCGGCGGGGATTTGTAGTTACGCGGGTTTACCAACCCGCGTAACCAGTTGACGCTGCAAGCCCGTCAGAGCGGCAATCTGCCTTTCAACTTCGGCGGCATGATCAAAAGATCAATGCCGCCTCGTTTCAAGGCACCTTGCTCG
>CAUDAE010000016.1 GCA_958447445.1 uncultured Collinsella sp. | reverse complement strand
GGGTCCTGCCGCAGTTCTCCCAGGTGATGTTGAAGGTGGTGTCGTTGGCAAACGCCACCTGAATGTGGCTCCACAGCTCATCGATCACGCGGGCGCTATATGCCGGCGCAGCAGTGTTAAAGATGGCATAGAACACAATGCTCGCGAACACGATATAGAAGCGCCAATGGTCGCCGGCAGCCTCGCTCCACAGGCGGCGCACCGTCGCCCAGGTATCTCGAGGCGTCTCGTCCTCGTCTTCATCGTCCACGTCGCGCATACGCTCTGCCTCGGCGCGGGCGCGCTCGTCCTCGGCACGTTCGTTTTCCTCGTAGAGCGCTTGGCGGCGAGCCTCGCGCTCGGCTGCAGCCTTGGCGGCGTCATCCAGCTCGGGTGCCACGGCAGCCGTTTCCTCGACCAGTACCGCGGCGACAGCGTCATCAAGGCCGCCCTGTTTCTTGAGCTCCTCGGTCATGCTACTCACCTCCCTTCATCTGCGATTCCGCGATAGCGCGGTACACCTCGCAGGTTTCCATGAGCTCATCGTGCGTGCCTAGGCCGACGATCTCGCCGTCTTTGAGCACCACGATCTGATCGGCATGCAGAATGGTCGAGATACGCTGCGCGATGATGAGCACCGCGGCATCGCGCGTCTCGTCCTGCAGCGCATGGCGCAGTGCCGCATCGGTCTTAAAGTCCAGAGCCGAAAAACTGTCGTCGAAGATATACAGATCGGCATGCTTCATGAGTGCGCGGGCAATGGCCAGGCGCTGGCGCTGACCGCCCGAGAAGTTCGTGCCGCCCTGGGATACCGGAGTATCGAGCCCCTGGGGCTGATCGAGCACAAAGGTGCTCTGGGCAACCTCCAGCGCATGGAGCATGTCAGCCTCGGTCGCGCCCTCGTTGCCAAAGCGCAGGTTGCTCGCCACCGTACCCGAGAACAGCCACGCCTTCTGCGGCACGTAAGCGATATGCCCGCGGATGTCGTCTTGCGAAAGGTCGCGCAGATCGATGCCGTTCAGGCGAATGGCGCCCTTCGTGGCATCGTGGAAGCGAAGCAAGAGCTTGGCCACCGTCGACTTGCCCGAACCCGTCGAGCCTACAATCGCCGTGGTCTGGCCACGGAGACAGGCAAAGCTCAGGTCGCACAGGGTATCCTCGTCGGCATCGTCAAAACGGAACGACATGTGGTCGAACACGGCCACCGCGTCGGCACCGTCAACAGACTCCGCCGCGCACGTGTCCAGCGTGCGCTTGCCGTCCACGATGCTCGGCTCAATCTCCAACACCTGCTGCGCACGGTTCAGGCATGCGGCGGCGCGTGGGAGCGTCAGAATCACCATCTGCGCCGTCATCACAAAGAACAGGATCAGGATCGCGTACTCCAGCACGGCCGAGATGCTACCGATTTGCATGGCGTGGACGCCCACGCGGTTGCCGCCCACCCACAGCACCGCCACCTCGGCGATATTCATCAAAAAGAAGCTGGAGCTGTCGAGACCCACAAACAGGTGGTTGACCTTGATGGCATTGGCCGCGTAATCGCTAAACACCTCGTCCAGGCGCTGCTCCTCGTGGCGCTCCTTGTTAAATGCGCGGATGACGCGCACGCCCACGATGTTCTCGCGCAGCACCACGTTCATGCGGTCGATAAAGCCCTGTAGGCGCATAAAAATCGGCGCCGCGTTGGCAACCGTAAAGACCGCCGCCACCAGCACGATCGCAACCACCACGCCCAGCAGCGTGCCCATGGCGGGATCGATGAACCAAGCAAAAATGATGCCTGCCACGGCCAAGAACGGCACCGGCAGCACCAGCTGAATCGTCTGAAGGACAGCTTGCTGAATCACGTTGATGTCGTTGAGCGAGCGCGTGATCATCGAACCCGTGCCAAAGCGCTCAAAGTCGCTGGCGGACAGCTCGAGCGACTTGTCGTACACGGCATTGCGGATATCGCAGGCCACGTTGGCGGCCAGGCGCGCCGAAAGATAGCAGCCCAGCACCGTGCCGCCGCTGGCCATGCCGGTCGCGATAAGCATGTACAGGCCGTTGCGTAATATATAGTCGACATCGCCCGTGGTAATACCGGTGTTGACCATGTTCGCCAGCATCGTGGGAACCAACAGCGTACCGACGTTATCTATCAGCACCGCAAACAGCGTCACCGCAATCAGACCGCGGTACGGCCTCATAAACCTCATTAAGAGTCGCATGCGTCCCCCTCGCCCTTATCGTCAGTCTCGTTCTCGGCGGCCACTTGCCGTTTAAATGCCTCGCACTCTTCGTTAAGAACATGGGAGAACTTACCGACCAAGCGCATGATCTCGCACTGTTCCCACGGCTCGAGCGCCTCGAATGCCTGTTGCTCGGCTTTTTGCGCCGGCAACGCGTAGCGCTTGGCAAACCGCACGCCTTCTTCGGTCAGTCGTACAACCTTGTTTTTACGACTGCCTTCGGCAAACTCCAACGTTGCGAAGCCCCGCGCCGTCAAGGTTTTAATTGCCGAGTTGATGGTCTGCTTGCTGTAGAACCATTCGCTTGTCAGACGGCTTACGGCAATACTGCCGCCCGTCGTGCTGGTGTCGACGAGCATCCAATAAGCGCAGTCCGAAAGGCCGCAGGCACGCGAGAACTCCGAATAGATATGGTCGAGTCCATTGAGCAACCGGTCGAAGTCGACCAGTTTAACCGCACCATTCATCTATCCCACCATTCGATTGTCCGATTTTTGACCAATTTTATGTCTCTAGATTAGTCCGAGTTTTGACTATCGTCAACAGCCTCTCCGCAAATGCGTGCACTTTTATGGCCTATCGGCAGAAAAAGACCGCCGGCGCGGGGGCGGCGCCAGCGGTCACGTGAAAATCGGGTTTTATTGCCTGTTAAGCGGCGACGGCCTCATAGACCGTAGCGCCCGAGAAGCTGTCATGCAGGCTCTTGCCGGCAATCCACGGCAGCTCGACGACCTCGCAGACCGTGTTGACCAACTCAGAACAGTCAGTAAAGTGGCCCTTGTCGTTGAGGGCCTCGCAATCCTGAACACGCCAATAGCCATCGGTGTGCGTGATGTAGTACTCGTGATCGTTGATCGACACGAAAGCGCGCGTCTTGGAACGCAGCAGCTTCAGAAATCCTTCGAAATCGGTCTCGACGACATCTCCAGCCTGGAACATGATGTTACCTCCTGGCCCGGCGCCACCACGGCGCATTGATAAACGTTGGTACTCCTTTAGTAAAACCTTTATCAGAGGTTATGCGTTCGTCATTTAGGCAAGTGGTAAAAAACCGCAGGGTAGACGGGATAAAACGTTTAACCATCCCATTTGTTTGTCACATTCTGAAGGTACTTTTATGCAAACCTACTTTCCCAATTGGAATCTATCCTTTTGGCCGGGCAATTGACCGTCTATCGTTTGAGCCCGACGGGTATGAACGGGGCATCTGCAACGCCACCGCAAGGAGACACCATGGAGACTATCGAAGCACTCATTCACCGCCGCAGCTGCCGCAACTACAGCGATCGTCCCGTCGAGGCCGAAAAGCTTGCACGTATTATCGAAGCCGGCCAATATGCACCGAGCGGCATGGGCCGCCAGCCGGTGACGTTTGTCGCCGTCACCGACCCCGCGACCGTCGAGCGTCTCTCGCAGCTCAACGCGCAAGTCATGGGCAGCAACAGCGACCCCTTCTATGGCGCCAAGACCGTTGTGGTGGTGCTGGTTGACCGCAGCGTGCCCACACATCTGGAAGACGGCTCGCTCGCCATGGGCAACCTGCTCAACGCCGCTTATGCGCTGGGTGTCGATTCGTGCTGGATTCACCGCGCGCATGAGGTCTTTGACTCGCCCGAGGGCCTGGAGCTGCTGGCCAGCTGGGGCCTGCCCGCCGACGGCAGTCTGCGCGGTGTCGGTAACTGCATTCTTGGCTACGCCGAGGACACGCTACCCGAGCCCAAACCCCGCCGCGACAACATCATCTACGTAAGGTAATTAGTTCCGCCGTTCTACCGAACGGCGGGCTCGTTGACGCTGCGCGGGCCGCATTCACGCCAATCTGACGTTCAATTTCGAGGGCGCGACCAGAAGGTCAGCGCCCTCTCATTTCACGTCACCTTGGCGCAAATGCGGCTCGCTCGCTTTTGGCGACTGACATCGAATGAGCCACTGTCTTGGGCAGCTAAAAAAGCCCCGTCCCAAATTTGCTGCTCCACTCGCAACTTATCTTGCCGATGGAGTTGTCGTCGTTTCGTTCGTCTGGGCCGTTTCGGCGCCATCGCCCTGTTCGTCCTCGTCCTTTTGTGCATCGGCGATGGTGGAGGCCGCCGCGACGATGCCGCGCTGGGGCGCGACGCCCGTCTGGGTCTGAGCGCCCTCGACAACTTCTGTGCCCGCATGCGCTAGCTCGGGCGATTTAAACACTGCGTCCAAGTTGGCGCCACCGCCGGCGTAGCCGAGCGCGGCGAGTGCGATGACGATCACTGCAACGACGGCCACGATCGGCACATAACGATGCCAACCAGCCGGGTTGAGCCCGCTGCGGCGAGCCGCCCCGCGGCTGATGTAACCGAGCGTTCCGTCGTGCTTGAGCTTTGAGCCCACCACGCGTTTGCGACCCCACAGCGAGGACTCTGCCTGCATGGCCAAGCGGGCGCTTGCCGAAGGATAGCCGTATTTAGTGCGCTTGAACGAGCCATCAAACCCCGAGGCGTGTTTGCCCCACGTCACCGATGTCGTGCGTCGGTTAACCGGCGCGGCGCTCCGCCTTCTGCGGCTCGGTTTTGAAGTCTCAGCCATATGCCCTCGCACGCCGTAACCAAATCGAAACAATAACGCTTTGGACTGTAGCACACGCGTCGCGCGCGGTCACGGACGCCTCGCTCAACGGTCATCGTCCTTCAGCAAGCGCCACAGCGTCGTACGGCTTATACCCAGCACCTCCGCCGCACGGGTTCGGTTGCCGTGGAGATGATCTACAACCAGATGCGCGATATCTCGCTCGGTATCTGCCAGCGGTCGCAGGATATACAGGTCGCTTTCGAGTGTCGGGGCGCCAAAGGTTGCGGTCTTAATCACGTCCTCTTGGGCGAGCACTTCCTCCGCCACAGCGCGGTCCACCGTGCCCGTCCCCACCAATATATACAGTCGTTCCGAGACCTCGCGGAACTGCAGATAGTTGCGCGGCCAGCGGTAAGCATCGAGCGTCTTCGTCGCCGCGGCAGACAGCGTGGGCGCTGCCGTCCCAAATGCATCAGCGAGATATTCCAAATAGCGCGCGACCTTCGTCGACGCGGCTCCCTGCTCGGCGATTGCCGGCGCGACGCTCACCGCACAGGCGAAGCGCTCGGTCACAAAGGCGGCTTGATCACTTTCGCCGCCGCCCGGCATGTCATTCGCCGTCAGCACCACATGGCAGCGCGTCGCCAACGCGGTGTCGGTCATCGTGGAGACCAGCTCGCGGAGGCGCTGGGGGCCAACCGCGTTCCAGCCCTCAATGCAAAGGGTCAGCCCCATTTGGAACAACGGCGATTCGACGCTTTTGAGTACATGGCGCCAACCGCGCTCGGTGAGCTCATCGAGCGCAACGGAAACAAAAGGCTGATCGGCAAAAGGACCGTCCAGGTAGAGGCGCTTGGCGATCTCGACCTGACCCGCGCCCAGCTCGCCCTCGAGCATAAGGGGCACACCGCGCGCGTAACTCTCTGCAACCGGCGCAGCCACTGAAGCCGCTCCCTCAACGATGCCGTACGCGCTCGATTCGTAGCGGACCTCAACTTCGTCGGCGTTGAGCCACTCGATGCCCGCATGCGCCGCGGCACCGCGCACCTCGCGGACCACGACAACCCAAAGCCCCCCGCCCTCTTTGTCGGTGGGGCGAACGGTCAGGCTCAGGCGCGTACCCTCACGCCCCATAACCAGACGCGCGCCGTCTCCTATACGGTCTAGACGCTCAGCAACAAAAGCCGCCACATCCCGCTCAAGCGCCGCGTCATTCATGGTCGAGACCGCGACGTCCCCACGCGCATCGATCGCCAATGCCGAGGCCCCGGCAGCAGCCAGGGCCTCGGTCAAGATGTTCAGCTTGGCATCGCTATCCATGATTCGCCCCTGTCCGCGGCGACATGCAACCGCCGGCGGTCGCACGACCGAGTGTTTCAAAATTGAACGATATTGCTCACCAAACACTATAGGGCAGAAAGCGCCGTCCTGCGAGTATAGGTGTTGCCCCGCATCGCCATCCTGGCGGGGCGATAAGAGCTCTTCGGGACTTATAAACCTGCGGACAAGCCATACCCGCAAGAGCTCCTATCGCTCCACCGCAGGCTTGCGCTCACCAGCAACCAGCACGCAGCACGCAGCACGCAAACAAGCTACTTCTCTACCAGATTCCCAGCACGTGTTGCATTCCCAAACTCATGCACGCAATGCCAATCCAGCAGCAAAAGCCCAGCGCGATGGGCTTGCCGCCCTTTTTGACCAGCTCGACGATATCGGTATTAAAGCCAATTGCCGCCATGGCCATCACAATAAAGAACTTCGACAGCTCCTTGATGGGCGCCGTGATGGACGCGGGAAGCTGAAGCACCGTGGTGATCACGCTCGCCAGCACAAAGAACAGCACAAACATGGGAAACGCGCGTTTAAGCGAGAACGTGCTCTTAGCGTCGCCGCCGGCCTTGCGCGCCAGATGCATCTGCCAGCATGCGAGAACCAACGTGATGGGAATAATGGCCAGCGTCCTGGTGAGCTTGACCACTGTGGCGCTCTCGAGCACATTGGCGCCGGGGTGCATGCTGTCCCAGGCGCTCGCCGCAGCCGTTACGGACGAGGTGTCGTTGATGGCGGTACCGGCAAACAGGCCAAAGCCCTCGTTGGTCAGCCCGAGCATGCCGCCGAGCGTCGGAAACACGAGCGCCGCGATAACGTTAAACAGGAAGATGACCGAAATAGCCTGGGCAATCTCGCGATCGTCGGCATCGATGACGGGTGCGGTCGCAGCGATGGCAGAACCGCCGCAAATCGACGAACCCACACCCACAAGCGTCGCGATCTTGCCCGGCACGTTCATAACGCGGCAGAGCACAAAGGCGATGACAAGCGAGGTCGAGATTGTCGCCACGATAATCGGCAGCGACTGGGCGCCCTTGGACAGAATCTGTGAGAGGTTCATGCCAAAGCCAAGCAGGATAACCGCGTACTGCAAGACTTTTTTGGACGTATAGGTGACGCCGGCGGCGAGCTGTTCGCGACGATTCTTGGGAAAGACGAGCGCCAGGACCATGCCAAAGAGGATGGCGAATACCGGACCGCCGACCACCTCAACCTGTTTGCCGAGCAACGTCGCGGGAATGGCGATGATCAGGCAGAACAAGACGCCTTTCCAGCGCTCGCGTACGATATTTGCCAGTTGCATATGGGATTCCTTCTTTCTATTTCACGTTTGCGACGGCTTATGATACGGCAACATTGAGCACAGCCTTGCGCAAACACAGACTAAGATGCCGCGATAGTTCTCAGGCAACAGCCGAATTACCCACCGCGGAGAGCTGATTCGCGGCATAATTAACAACTGACATATGAGTTTGATAGAACAGTTGCGAGGCGCTATGGAAGAATCGATGCACGTCGGCGAGCAGGAAACGAGCCTACAGGACCAGTCCTACCACACCATTCGACGCAAAATCGTCTACCTGGACTACAAGCCGGGCGAAAAGCTGGGCGTCAAGCAGCTTTGCGATGACCTGGACATGGGTCGCACGCCCGTGCGCGAGGCTTTGGTTCGTTTGGCGCAGGAAGGCCTGGTGCGCACCGTGCCCCAGAGCGGCACCTACGTCTCGCCCATCAACCTCACCCTTGCCGAGAGTGCCTGTTACATCCGCGAGCATCTGGAAAAGCAGGTGATTGTGGAGTGCTGTGCGCGCGCCACGTCGGCCGGCATCGAGCAGCTCGACCGCGCCATCGTGCTGCAGGAAAAGGCCATGGCCGAGGAGGATCGCATCGGCTTCTTTTTGAGCGACAACCTCATGCATCACATGATTTTTAGCATCGCATGTCGCAGCACCGTGTGGTCGTGGCTCGAAGAGACCAATGCCGACCTTGAGCGCTTCCGCTGGCTGCGCGCTGCCACGCAGGTTCTCGACAATCAGGACATCGTGAACGAGCACAAGCAGATTCGCCGCGCTATCGCCGGTCGCGACCCCATCGAAGCGAGCTTTTTGGTCAGCAAGCACCTGCACATGATGTTCCGCAACCAAACCGAGGTCCTGGACCAGTTCCCCGAGTACTTCGAGACCAGCAAGCTCCGCTAACCTACCAAAAAAGGACAGGTTCATTTTGGCAGGTTTTATCTGGGCAAATGCAACAAGGCCCGGCTCCGCTGCAACGGAGCCGGGCCTTGGTCGCTAGGACGGCGGAACCAACTATTCCACGGTCACGCTCTTAGCGAGGTTTCGGGGCTGATCGACATCGCAACCTCGCAGGATGGCTACCTCGCGGGCGAGCAACTGCAGCGGGACGCTCGCCGTGATGGGGCTGAACACGTCGCGGACTGCCGGCACGCGGATGATGCAGTCGGCGATCTTGTTGATCTCCTCGTCGCCCTCGGTGGCAACGACGATGACCTTGGCACCGCGCGCCTTGCACTCCATAAGGTTCGACACGGTCTTGTCGTAGGTGGCACTCTTGGTGGCCACGGCGATGACAGGGAAGCCCGGGTCGATCAGGGCAATGGGGCCATGCTTCATCTCACCGGCGGCATATGCCTCGGCGTGCAGGTAGCTGACTTCCTTGAGCTTGAGCGCGCCCTCGTAGGAAATAGCGGCACCCATGCCACGGCCCACGAACAGCGCCGACTGCGCGTCCTTGCACAGCAGGGCGGCCTCATGCACGGCCTCGGTTTGGGTATCCAAAATCCACTGGATCTGCTCGGCCGTATCGGAAAGCTCGCGGAACAGCATGCGCGCCTGCTTGGTGGTCAAGCGGTACTTGACCTGCGCCAGCAGCAGGGCCAAAAGCGTAAGGCTCACGACCTGGCCGATGAAGCTCTTGGTCGAGGCGACCGCGATCTCCTTGTTGGCCTTGGTGTAGATGACGCCGTCGCTCTCACGCGCCACGGGGCTGCCCACCACGTTGGTGATGCCGAAGACCTTGGCACCCTTGATGCGCGCATCGCGAATGGCAGCAAGGGTATCGGCCGTCTCGCCCGACTGGGACACGGCAACGACGAGCGTCGTCGGCGTAATGATGGGGTTGCGATAACGGAATTCGCTGGCCGCCTCCACCTCGGTGGGGATGCGAGCCCAGCCCTCGATAAGGTTCTTGGCAATGAGACCGGCATGGTAGCTGGTGCCGCAAGCGATCACGTAGACGCGGTCGATGTCGTTGAGTTCCTCGAGCGAAAGGCCCAGCTCGTCGATGTCGAGCTCGCCGGCCGGCGTCATACGACCGACCAGCGTGTCGCGCACGACGCGCGGCTGCTCGTGAATCTCCTTGAGCATAAAGTCGGGATAACCGCCCTTTTCTGCCATGTCCAGGTCCCAGTCGATGTGGGTGACCTTGGGCTCGATAACGTTGCCGGCCTCGTCGGTGTACTCGACGCCTGCGGGCGTGAGCTTGGCAAACTGACCGTCCTCGAGCACCACGACGTCGCGGGTTGCGTCGATGAGCGCGATGACGTCGGAGGCGACATAGGCGCCGGTCTCGCCCGCGCCGACCACGATCGGGGAATCCTTGCGGGCCACGGCGATCACGCCGGGCTCGTCAGCGCACACGGCGGCCAGACCATAGGCACCGACCACGTGGGTGCAAGCCTCGCGCACGGAGGCCATCAGGTCGTGCGTCTCGGCATAAGCCTCTTCGATCAGATGCGCGAAGACCTCGGTATCGGTCTCGCTCTTAAAGTGGTGGCCGCGGCCCTCCAGCTCTTCGCGCAGCTCGGCGAAGTTCTCGATGATGCCGTTGTGGACGATGGCGATACGACCGTCGCAGCTGGTGTGGGGGTGAGCGTTAACGACGGAGGGCTTGCCGTGGGTGGCCCAACGGGTGTGGCCGATACCGCAGGTAGCGTCGCTGTCGATATTGGAAAGCTCGCTCTCCAAGCCCGCGACCTTACCCACGCGGCGGATGACATCGAGGTGCGCCGCGGCGCCCTCGCCCACCTCGAGCGCGACGCCCGAGGAGTCATAGCCGCGATACTCCATACGCTTGAGGCCCGTGACCAGGATGTTCTTTGCAATATCAGAGCCGGTGTAGCCGACAATTCCGCACATAGGATAAATCCCTTCGTCCGCTTGACTGCAAAACGTCCACGCACAGGGGGCGCTGAGACGCATAACGTTCGAGTATTGTACTCACGCAAACGCAAGCTGATATACCAGAAGTGGTATCTCAACTTAGATACCACTCGATGCACACACGTCCAGCCGGTCCAAACCACCACAAAGGTACCTGCCCCCTTCGTGGTGGTCGCGCTGGCAACGGCGTTTCCCCAGATAAACCTGCCAAAATAAACCTGTCCCTTTTTGGTAGGTTTGGGATGCTACAATCTGGCTTGTACTTGAAACGCATCAAAGGGGCCGCTATGGCAAAGGTAAAAATCAGCGACGTCGCGCGCGAGGCCGGGGTTTCGCTGGGCACGGTTTCCAACGCGCTCAACCATCCCGAAAAGCTGCGCCCCGAGACCCTCAAGCTCATCAACGAGACCATCAGTCGCCTTGGCTACCTGCCCAACCAAAGCGCTCGTCAGCTCGCGGGCGGCGCCACCAAGTCCTTTGGCCTGGTGCTCCCCCGTCTCGATCACGGCTTTTCGCTCCAAATCGCCAGCGGCGCCCACAACGAGGCCCGCAAGCACGGCTACGACTTGCTCATCGCCAACGCCGATAACGACGATATTCTCGAGGACCATTACCTGCGCTACTTTATGGGCACCCAGATGTCCGGCGTCATGGTTCAGCCCATGGCATCCCCCGACTGGCACCCCGCCATGACCAAGATGCCCGTGCCGATCGTCCATCTGGACATCCATTGCTCCGAGCCCGGCTACTACGTAGCGGCCGACAACGAGGCCCAGGGTCGCATCATTGCCGAACTTGCCATCGCCCGCGGCGCGCACCATATTGTCGTCGTCGGCCGAGCAGCATTTATGCAACTCACCCTGCGCGTCCTTGGCATTCATAAGGCGCTCGCCCTGCACCCCGATATCAAGATCGAAGTCATCGACGCCGGCGAATGGAATACCGCTGCCGACGGCTACGGCATCGGTGCCCAAATCGCCGAGCGCCCCGCGGACGAACGTCCCGATTTTGTCGTCGGCCTGACCGATGTGTTGGCCTCGGGCGTCGTTTCGGCACTGGTCGACAAGGGCATCTCTGTCCCCGGGCAAGTACGCGTGGCCGGATGCGACGGCAACCCGCTCGCTTGGAGCGGATCGGTCCCGCTCACTACGGTAGCGCCCCCGGGCTACGAGATTGGCCGCAAGGGTGTCCAACTGCTGATGGAGCAAATCGAGAACAAGGCCCCGGCAAAGATCAAGCATATCCGTGTCGGCTCCGCAGTGCGTACCGTCACCGCAGTCGCCGCCGAGGATATCAACCGCCAAGAACTGGTACGTCCGTTCCTACTGGAACGCGCCAGCACCCAGGCAAGCAGCCAGACCGACGCCACGGCCATCAACCTCGGTGCGTATCTATAGCACGCCCGCGAGTATGCTAAGTCGCCGCTTAAGCAAAAGGGGCCCGACCATTGCCGGACCCCTTTTGCTTAAGCGCAAACGTGAGCAATCGCTCGTTTCAACGCCGCAATTTTCTAGCGCACAGTCTTGATTGCCGCCGCCAGGTCGAACAACGTATCGAGCACGGCCTCGCAGCCATCCACCACGTCCTGCGGCAGCGGCACAATATCGGGGACGGCAAAGACGTGGCAGCCGGCCGTGATGCCCGAGACGCAACCATTGCGCGAATCCTCGACCACGGCGCACTCCTCGGGGGCAAAGCCCGCACGCTCGCAGGCGAGCAGATACATCTCGGGGTCGGGCTTGCCGTGCACGACGTCCTCGCCACACGTTACCGTTTCAAACTTGTCAAAAAGACCGACCATCTTAAGGTTGCGCTCGGCCGTAACGAGGCGCGACGACGTCGCTAGGCCCACGTGATAGCCCGCAGCTAGCAGCTCGTCTAGGCACTCGGCGGCGCCGGCCTTAAGTTCCAGTTCGGTCTTGACCATCTCGTCGCGAATCTCCTTGTGGCGACGATAGATCGCCTCGGTGGTTTCGTGGCTGCCATAATGCTTATCGAGGATGTCCATAACATCGGGCAGCGTGCGGCCGATAAACTGATGGATCAGCGCTTCATCAATCGCGAGCCCCAGCTCAGCGGCGCCTGCCTTCCAGGCCTTAATCCCCAAACGCTCGGTATCGACCAGCGTTCCATCCATGTCAAAAATAACAGCCTTGATCATATCGGTCCCCCATCGACTCTCGCTGTCGCGTTGCTGCAACTCTACCGCATTTGGCAACTTGTATATAACGTATATACCATATTGCACTTTCGTTACACAGATAGAAGTCTTATGGCAAGTAACGCATTAGGATTATAGTTTTCGATCGAGTACTCAACGATAAGGAACGTTTCATGATTTTAGACACCACGGCACCCGCAGAGGAGCTTCAAGACAAGCTATCGGCGCTCGAGCAGCTGCTTTTGGCATACGGGCGCGTGGCTATCGGGTTTTCCGGCGGCGTTGACAGCAGCTTTTTGGCCGCCGTATGCGCCCGCGTCATGCCTACCAATACTCTTCTCGTCCATCTCACCACGCCGCTCATCGGCACGCCCGAACAGGCTTCGTTTGAGCAGTCCGTTGATGGACAGGCCAATGAGGGGCCGCATTTTAAGCTCCCCGTGCTCAATCTTTCGGTCGATCAGCTGCAGCTCCCCCAGGTAGCCTGCAACGATGCCAATCGCTGCTACCACTGCAAGCACGCCGGCTTTACCGCCATCGTCAACCACGCCAAGTCGCTCGGCTTTCCCACCGTCATCGATGGCAGCAATGCAAGCGATCGCGGTGACTACCGCCCCGGCATGCGTGCGGCAGAAGAGCTCGGCGTACGCTCACCCCTTATGGAGGTCGGCTTTACCAAGGACGAAGAGCGCGAGCTGCTGCGCGCATGGGGCTATCCCGTTTGGAACCTGCCGGCGGGAGCATGTCTTGCCACGCGCGTTCCCACGGGCGAGGAGCTTACGCGCGAGAAGGTCGATTTAATCCGCGCCTGCGAGGATTACCTGCACGATTTTGATCTGGCACAGGTACGCGCGCGCTTGATCAGCGGCTGCATGCATATCGAGGCCGCACCCGCAGATGTTGCCAAGATTGCCGCCCTCGGCGGTGCCGCCATCGACGACAAGGGCAAGACCCCGCTGCCCGCCGTTATCGAGTCCGCGCTGCGCGAGCTGGGCTGCGACCATATCTCCCCCGAGGTCACCCCCTACATCCACGGCAACATGAACCTGTAGGTTGCGCCGTTTTACAAACGGCGCAACTGCTCGGCGCTGCACGGGCTCCGGGCACGGCAATCTGACGTTCAACTTCACGGGCGCGACCAAAAGGTCAGCGCCCGCTTGTTTCACGTCACCTTGCCGCACCCGGAGCCCGCTCGCTCGCATATGCTCAACCTGCACTGCGTTAACTGACCTGCCAAAAAGGGACAGGTTTGTTTTGGCAGGTTTTATCTGGGGAAATATCGCGAGGCAGTCGCCCCCCTAGCACCCATCTAACTTCGAGAGACACAAGAGGGGCAATTCGGCTGCATCTACTTCTTCCGATAGCGGCGGTTGCGGCTCGTCGACGAACCCATTACTTCGATGAGTCCTTTATCCGCCATTTTTGGCAGATGGTAGCGGACGGACGAAATTTTGACCCCCGATGCAACCGCTATTTCTCGCGCCGTCATATCCACTTCGGCGCTGAGAGCTTCCAGGATCCTATCCGCTGTCGAAGCTGACGATTCTCTGCTCATATCGATAATCTCAAACGTGTCTTTGCCACATTTTGACAGGACATGTTTATCGACAAGATCCCCGCAGATCAGGCGAATGTCATCCGAATCCCACTTCAGGGCCTCTCGTATTTTTTGAACATCGCATACGCACCCATGCTCCCGCATAAACATGAGCAATGTTTCCTCGCGATCCGTCAGCTCGGTGCCCACATGGCTCTGAATCCACGTGCGGTTTTCAGCAAGCTCCGCCCCGTGCCGGGAAAGCAGCACCGTAAACGAATCGGCCTTAACGATAAATTGCGGCCTTCCAAGCGAACGAGACTCCATCTCGCGAATCATAGCCGGGATACCAGATCCCTGGCTTTCTGCAACGGCCCCCTCGGCATGCTCTAACGGCGTCGCCCCCATTAGGCTCATGAGCTTTGGGTTTCGGCAGCGCGATTCCCCGTCTGCAAGATTGTCCACCGTCTTTCCGCCCCAAAGCCCACCGGGGTTTTTGATCTCTATTCTGTCTGGATAGATATCGACACTCACGGCCTGCCCCACAAACATGGGCGAATATTCTCGATGGATGCAGGCATTTGCCAAGGCCTCGCGCAAAACCTCCTGGGGAACTTCCCAATCCTCCCTTCTGCCAGCACCTTGCACTATCGCCGCTTTGCGCAAGTTCCGTCCAATCGCGGCAAGGGCATCTTCGATGCAAGCCGGAATCGGGCCATCGCACAACTGGCGGTCAATAAACCGGGGTTGCCCGGGTGCAGATTTTTCCACATCGGAATGGACAGCGACATCGATCATGAGTTTGGGATAGAACTGCTGGGGGTAAATTCCCGCCGACAGAAGCCCTGCGAGCTTCACCGCACCATCCTTTGTAGTGATATTGAGTCTGACCAGCTGCTTTTCCAGCGTATCGGCCCCGCGCAAAACGCGGGGGGTCTGCAGCCGGCGATTTGCGATAATAGACCGCACGACATCTGGATCCAAATCCTCGACCGTTGCCTCCGAAACCACCGTGCCGTCTGCATCGCTCGGAAGCAACGCACTCTGCAGCTCATATAGCTCAGCGGGTGACATCTTGATATCTTTATCATCCACGCGCTTGTAGCTACCGTTCTGTACGCCGCGCGCGCCGATATAGCAAGGCTTCGCTTTAAGCTCAAGTTCAAAGATACGCACCAGAAGCACCTGGAGCCCGTCGACCTCGCCTCGATCAAGCTCGTACCGCGGCGCATGGGCCACCACTGCTGCTGAGCCTCCGTCTCCGATACCCGAAACAAACTGATCGCGCACCCTATCGATAGCAAAGTTAGCCGAAGGAACAAATCCTTCGGCTTCGTTTAGGCCCAAAATAATGAGCCCACCCGCAGTGTTCGCAAAAGCGCTCACTGTCTCCCATACATCTGCGCTCAATTTATTCGTGCAGGCTTTAACTTCTACCGATGCGTCATCAGTCCCCCGCCTGCGAAGGCGCTCAACGATAAGGCCAAGAGGTTCATCCAGCAGCATTGGCATTCCGTCTCTCTAAAACGATAGATTTATCTCTCTAAAGTATAGTATATCTCCCTAACTTTAGAGAGATAAGCACCTTATTTTAGAGAGAAATTTAGAAAGATGTATCGAATTCACTGCTAGATTGCCTAATGTTATCTCTTTAACTGGCTTTCTCTTTAGAGAGACATTTAGAGAGACGAGCGCGACCTCTCTAATCATGGGCTCCTCTCTTTAAAGTGCGCACATCCCAACCGTACCTTAAGCTGCGGTGAAATAACTCACGATTAACCTGCCAATAAGGGACAGGTTTATTTTGGTAGGTTTTATCTGGGGAAACGCCGAGCCCCACATCAACAACCGCCACAGCTCCATATGAGGCAAATGAACCAGCGGCGTCTATCCCAAATCTTAAGTATTTGTTCGATAGAACGACCCTCGGCGGCTCCTGCTAGACTGGTAGACTCCCAACCGTCCATCAGGGAGCCTCAATGTCGCGCAAGTCCGCCTACAAGCAAGTACTTTCCATCGGCACCGCCGTGGTGCTGGGGTTTGCGCTGTTCACGGGGTCGCTCGACGGAGCACCCAAGCTGTTGTCGCCGCAATGCGATGAGCAGGCGGCGGCTCTGGCCGAAAAACAAAACGAGAGTCCCAGCCGTACCGACGACGAGGCAGACCTGGTTGCCCGACTCGAATCGGGATCAGCGAGCTCCTCGGACTCTCAAAATAGCCAAGACTCTGGCGATGGCTCCGAATCCACCGCGACCAACACCAACGACAACGTTGCCGAGGACAGCTCCACCGTCCCCATCGACGAGGTGGAAAATCCCGACCTCAACCGCGCCCGCGGTGTTTATCTCAGCAGCATTCCCGACTACGCCGGCAACCCCTACGTCGCCCTTCGCGCCGACAGCACGCACCCGCTAGGCACACCGTCATTCACGCTCGACGAGTATGAGCGTGCCACCGAAGAGGGCTGCTTTAAAAAATTCTCCAAGCTCGACAGCATGGGCCGCACTCGCAAGGCGCTCGCCTGCGTGGGCCCCGAATCGCTCGGTCAAGGCAAGCGCGGCGATATCTCGCGTATCCATCCTGCCGGTTGGCACCAGCAGCGCTACGACTTTATTCCAGGCCAGAGCCTCTACAACCGCTGCCACCTCATCGCCTGGTCGCTCTGCGGCGAAAACGCCAACCGCAAAAATCTCCTCACCGGCACGCGCTATCTCAACGAGACGGGCATGCTGCCGTTTGAAGAACAGATTCTTAACTACATCCGCGACGCTGGCAATCATGTGCTCTACCGCGTCACGCCCATGTACAACGAAGAGGAACTCGTCTGTCGTGGCGTTCGTCTGGAAGCACAATCGATCGAGGACCACGGCAAGACCCTGTGCTTCCACGTGTACTGCTACAACCTGCAGCCACACGTGCAGATCGACTACGCCACCGGCCGCAACCAGGCCACCGGAGAGCAGGTTCAACCGGGGCCACGCCCGCATCGTTTGTCACCGACGCGCACGGGACGCTAATTCTTGCCTCCTACGGCGCACTTCTGTGACATGGGGCCATCTCTCCAAGATGCCCGTATTGTCGATGAAGAGTAGAAGGCAAACGCCAGACAGGTAGCCAAAGCAGCGGAAGCCTTACACAAAAACGTGATTTATTCTTTGCAATCACAATCTCGATAAGTTAATCGATGCAAAACAACGTAAAATGAAGGTAATTTTGCTTTAAAGTAATCAGGAGAGACTGTGACCAATCGCGTCAACAATTCACATATAAAAAAGGATTGTCCCACCCCCATCTATATGCAGGTGGTCGACTATCTGCGCGAGAACATCGCCTCAGGAGCTTGGGAGCAAGCATCCAAAATCCCGTCGGAAGTCGAGCTCATGAGTACGCTCGGCGTCAGCCGCGGCAGCATCAAAAAGGCCATTTCCAGGCTTGTTGATGAGGGCCTACTTGAGCAAATTCAGGGAAAGGGAACTTACGTTAAGTCAAAAGACATCTCTTTCCCCCTTACAGAGGGTCTTATCTCTTTCTCCGAATCTCTAATCGAGCAAGGTCTTTCTTTCGAAACAAGCATTCTCGATTGCGAAATCCGTAAGTCGGACGAAGATATTTCCAGACATCTCGGTATTGTCGAAGGTTCTGACTACCTTCATCTCGAGCGAGTGCGCAGCGTTGAGGGTGAACCTGTGATGTTCATCGAAAACAACATCAATATGGCGCTTGTCCCAGGTATTGAAACAGCCGACTTTGTTAACGAAGGTCTCTTTGCAATAATCGAGCGGCTCTCAGGCCACCAGATCGAATACTCAAAGACCTCCTTTGTGGCAAAGCTCGCGGATACCCAACGCGCGGATGCGCTCGGTCTCTCTACGCAGTCCCCGCTTCTTCAGCAGCTTCAAACAGTCTACTTGGACAATGACTCTGCAATTGAATATGCGCGCGTATGGCTTAAATCCAGCAGGTTTCAGCTTGGCACCGTTTTTCAACGCCGCCATTAAAACTCTTGAGAGCGGCGGCATTGCGCCTAACATAATTCCAAAACGCAAAAAAGGCGAACCCGTGGGTTCGCCTTTTTGTAAACGGTTTTAGTCCAGCGCGTCAAACAGCTCCGTAAGCAACGCTGCCCTGTCGTCCGTAATCGCCAGGGCACTCGAAATGCCGGTACCTTGCGCGCCAAGTCCAATCAGGCGACGAACGTCGCCTCCGCACCTGATTCCCGCTCCCTCCATGATAACGATGTCGGGATTGATGGACCGTACGGCAGCGATGGTCTCTGCGATGTAATCATCGCCGCTTGTATGGCCGGTTCCCACAAGGCTGCTCGGCTCGCAAAGAATCACGTCCGGGTCCATCGCCGCAACCGCTTTGGACTCTGTCACGCTATCGGCTGCAACAATGGTTAGAATCTCAAGCTCACGAGCGCGATCGATCGTTGCCGCCAACTTATCAACGGTCAGGGGGTGTGCCGTGTGATTTAGAAAGACAGCTTGAACTCCCGCGCTCTTAAGCGACTCAAGAGGTGTCAGTCCCATTCCTTTTCCGTCACCGACAAGATCGGCATGCTGCGCTGTGGGAATTGCAAATTTCAAATCCTTCGCAACTGCGCAGAGCTCGGGAACGGGAGCAGTCCAAAAAATCGAATGATCTCGATCTTTTGCGATTTCATCCGTAAGATGAGCCGCTGCAATTGAATCGTCCGCAAGCAAATAGGTCTTAGGACTGACTGTGAAAAGTGGCAGTTTTAAATCGGAACGTTTCATGAGAACACGTCCTTTCCGACTAATACATGGCCTGCCATACCGAGCGATTTAGCCGTTGAAGCTAATCTCGATGCCGGTTTCCAGCTTGGGAAGCACGCTTGGTGTCACGAGAACCGTTCCAGGAAGCAGCTCTCGCTCGCCATCGAACGCAATAGTTAGATGACCGAGCCCTCCCATGTTCTCGTTCGCAGCTTCACCAAACTCCTTAATCGTGTAGACCTGATCGCCGATGGAAATGGTGCCGCCCTCAGCAAGAACGTTATCCTCTGTAGGAGTTCCATCGTGAACGACGCAGATGTCGCGCAACTCTGCAGGAGCGGTCGGGCCAAACAGGACCACCATCTTCTCGTTGAGAAGCTCCTCAACAAACGAGCCGATCTCAGTGACCTTAACCTTGTACATTTGATTTCTCCTATCTTTGTTACGCCGCAGGCGCAGTCATTGACCTGTCGATAACACGAATAGCCTGGGCAAAAGCATCGTGATAGCTTTCGTTGGCCAGATGGTCTAGGGCGGTCTCGATATTCAACCCCAACATCTCGCTCATCTCCGAAAACTCCGGTTTGAGGGAAAGCCCTTTGAGCTCATAGCAACCGTTAATCACGCCGTCATGATCAGTCAAGATCATCACAAACGCCTTTCGGCTAAAACTCACCTTGCACATACCCGTGCCCAAGTATCCCTCATGATCGCGAGCGCGCTCATGGATGAGAACACGCACCCTCTTCCAATAGCGATACTGGGTGAATGTTCCTGCAAGCCATACAAGAATAAAGAAGGCTATTGTAGTGAGCGCGTTGAGCATAGCGGGCCTTTCCCTCTTAAAGCATTCAGTTTACAGGCCAAAGGACAGTACGTAGGCGAGAATAATCTGGATCGGGGTGGTAATCAACTTACCAAACAGGAATGCAGGGTAACCGATTTCGATCGTCTCGGGCTTTGCCTCCATGAGAGTCATGCCAACGGGAGCAAAGTCGGAACCAACCTGGCAGTTGACGGCAAAGAAGCCGGGAAGGGCAAAGTTGGCGGGAATCGTGCCGTTGGCGATTTGGTTGCCAACAAGAACAGAAAGCACAGAAGCGATGATTGCGCCCGGGCAGATCAACGGTGAAAGGAACGGGATTGAGCAGAACATGCCAATTGCCAGCATACCGGGCAGCGAGCCCGCAAGCGGAGTGAGAACGCCGGCGAGAACGTTCGCGAAACCCGTGTAGTTAATAATGCCGATCAACACCGAGACAAACGCCATAAAGGGGATGATGTTGCGGATAACGTCATTCACGGTATCACGTGCAGCCTGATAGATGATGCTGATGACGCGACCAACGCCGGTGCCGATCTTAGAGACAACGTCCATAACCCCGTTAGACTGTTTGGACGCAATCTCGGCACGTCCCTCGGCAATCTTTGCGTGAACGTTTTCCTTCGTCGTCTCCTCGTATGCCTTTTCGGTCTTTACCGGCTCAGCGGGAACATCCGCGGCATCGACAAGAGCGATGCAATCGGGATTGACATCGGACGCAAAGAGATCCTCGGTGATGAACTGTGCCAGAGGGCCAGACGGGGAACCAGGTTTGATGTTCAGCGTCTTAAGGCCCATCTTGGGATAAGTGCCGCAGCGGGCCACGCCAGCGCAGTCGATAACAACAGCGCATGCCTGATCGGTCTCGATCGGGTCCTTAAACTGGTCGTGCGCCTCGGCGCCGGTAAGCTCCGCGATGCGAAGGGCAACCGGGCTGATTCCGCCCAGGGTCACGCTCAGAACATAGGGCTTTTCGGCCGTGGGGGTAATGATAAGGGGTCCGCCCCAACCGTTGCCGCCGTGGGACGCCTTTACGCTTTTGAATTCACTCATGATCTAGACTCTCCTTTTGCGCTGAACTACTAGGCGGCAAGCTTAGCTTCGTTGCGCTTCTTCATGATGAGGTACAGCTTCTCGGTGACGATGCCCTTGATCAGGCAAACGATCAGGCCAACGACGAGGAAGCGGATAGCAAGCTCAGAGGAGTTCTTTCCCAGCGCCTCGTAGCCAGCCGAGATGCCAAGCCAAACAAAAAGCTCGGACGAGTTGGCGTGCGGGAAAAGACCGACGATGGGATGCATCATGGACACGACTGCATCGTAGAATGCAGGTTTATAGTCCTCCTCGACAAACACACCAAAGGTGTACGCCATCGGGTTGCAGAGGAAGAAGGTGCAAAGGAACGGAATGAGGGTATAGCGGAGAACCGCATATTTGGTGCACTTCTTCATGAACCCATAGACGCGCTCCTCGCCAATCAGCTGGATGATTGCCTTAATCGTAAGGATCAGGCAGATCAGCATGGGGATCATGCCCGTGATAAACGAGGCAAACTGCTCGCCCGCCGCATTAAAAAGGCCGGTAAAGCCCTCTGCAAGGAAGATGAGGAAATCGTTTACTGCTCCCATTTTCATTCTCCTTAATTGATGTTCGTTACTGCTATCGTCCTACCTGAGCGCCAGCTCCTCCCCTTTCATTCGGCCATATACGCTCATGGTTTTGTAGGGCAAACGGCTATACGCTCTTTAGCTCATAGATGTTTTCCAGTGCCTTGAATATGCGCATATACCTGTCAAAACGCACATTGTAAATCGCGTGGGCTTTATCGCATTTTTTAACGGAATCTAGCCTTTTGCAGACCCCGGCGGCAACATCGGTCAAATCTTGTCCACAAGAAGCCGAAAGCGCCAGCAACGCTGCACCCTGGCCGGCACCGGACGATTCCATGCGCACCAAATCGATTCCCAACACGTTTGAGAGCGTTTGCGCCCAGAAATCGTTCTTAGCCCCTCCGCCAACAAGCCTGATACCGAACCACTCTTGCGAGTGATTCACGGATTCCTTGAGTTCCCTGAGAGCATATGCCGTGCCCTCCATAAGTGCCCTCTCAAGCTCTGAACGTGTCGTGTCAAGGTCAAGCCCCAAAAAGGCACCTCGAACCGACGGGCAACCGTGCAAGACTTTTTCTCCCGACAGGTGTGGATAGAACATGAGGTCCCTCATGTCGTAGAAAGGATCCTCAACGGCCTTATCCTCGAGATCGTAGGACTCGTTGTCTAGGATCTGCCCATACCACCACTCCTTGGCTCCGCCACACGACCTAATGCTGAGCTGGACTTGCGTCTTAAGGGCATTACCCCATTTAAACAATACGGGCTTACCAACATCTGGAAGTTCAACCCCTTCGGCCGAATACATCAGCACACCGCTTGTACCAAGCGAAATGGTGGGAATACCCTCCAAGAGGCAGCCCGTACAAATCGCTGCCGCAGGATTATCACCCGTTCCTCTTACAATCGAAGCATCTGCGGGAATTCCCGTCTCAGCCGAAGCCCTTTCGCTAACGACCCCGATAACCTTGTCGGAAG
>CAUDAE010000015.1 GCA_958447445.1 uncultured Collinsella sp. | reverse complement strand
CCGGAGGGGCGGGGCATAAGGTTTATCGCGAGTTCCGTACGCGCCGAAGGCCACTTAATGTGGCCTTCGTGCGAGCAGGACTGCCCGAGCAGGAAACCTTACGCCCCGCCCCTCCGGAGCCACACGGGAGGCATCGCTAAGTTATCCCCCGGCATTCAGAAAATCTAAGTGCCAAAAAATAAGATTTTTTGACTCCGTGTTGTATAACCCGCCATTCGTGGGTACCATTCAACGCGTACGCAAACAAAAAGGGTTAATTCGCGTGGTATAACCGCGCGGCCCAAAAAGGAGGAGACAAGCATGTCGTCTTTGAAGCCGCTTGCAGATCGTGTTCTGGTCAAGCCCGACGAGGCCGAGCAGAAGACCGCTTCTGGTCTGTATATTGCCAGCAACGCTCAGGAGAAGCCGCAGCGTGGCACCATCGTTGCCGTGGGCGCCGGCAAGGTCAACGACAAGGGTGAGCGCATCCCCATGGACGTCAAGGTTGGCGACGTTGTCATCTACGGTAAGTTCGGTGGCAACGAGGTCAAGGTCGACGGCGAGAAGTATCTGCTGATGCGCGCCGACGACATCTACGCCGTCGTCGAGGCCTAGTCTCGTCAGAATCTCTGATTCGTCTTTGAACGCGCCCGCCGCATAGGACTCGGAAGCGGCGACGCGAGTCACATTTCTTTTGGAGGATTACCTACCATGGCAAAGAACATTACGTTCAACACCGATGCCCGCGCTAAGCTCGCCAAGGGCGTCAACACTCTGGCCGACGCCGTTACCGTCACCATGGGCCCCAAGGGTCGCTACGTTGCGCTGCAGCGCACGTTCGGTGCCCCGACCATCACCAACGACGGCGTTTCCGTCGCCAAGGAGATCGAGCTCGAGGATAACATCGAGAACATGGGTGCTCAGCTGGTGAAGGAGGTTGCCACCAAGACCAACGACACCGTGGGTGACGGCACCACCACCGCAACCCTGCTCGCTCAGGCCATCGTCAACGACGGTCTGCGCAACGTCGCCGCTGGCGCCAACCCGCTGGCCATCCGTCGCGGCATCGACAAGGCCGTCAACGCCGCCGTCGCCGAGATGAAGAAGCAGGCTAAGCCGGTCGAGACCAAGGAGCAGATCGCTTCCGTCGGTACCATCTCTGCCGGTGACCCCGAGGTCGGCGAGAAGATCGCCGAGGCCATGGAGGTCGTGGGCAAGGACGGCGTCATCACCGTCGAGGATTCCCAGACGTTCGACATCACCATCGACACCGTCGAGGGCATGCAGTTCGACAAGGGCTATGTCTCCGCTTACTTCGTCACGGATAACGACCGCATGGAGGCCGTGATGAAGGATCCGTACATCCTCATCACCGACCAGAAGATCTCCAGCGTTCAGGACATCATGCCCGTTCTCGAGGCTGTCCAGCGCGCTGGCCGTGGCCTGCTCATCATCGCTGAGGACATCGACGGCGAAGCTCTGCCTACCCTGGTCCTCAACAAGATCCGTGGCGCCCTCAACGTCTGCGCCGTCAAGGCCCCGGGCTACGGCGATCGCCGCAAGCGCATTCTCGAGGACATCGCTGTCCTCACCGGTGGCCAGGCTGCCCTGGACGAGTTGGGCGTGAAGGTCGCTGACATCACCGCCGATATGCTCGGTACCGCTAAGTCCGTCACCATCTCTAAGGACAACACCGTCGTCGTCGGCGGCGCTGGCTCTAAGGAGGCCATCGACGCTCGTATCGCTCAGATCAAGGGTGAGATGGAGAACACCACCTCTGACTTCGACCGTGAGAAGCTCCAGGAGCGCCTGGCCAAGCTCTCCGGTGGCGTTGCCGTCATCAAGGTCGGCGCTGCTACCGAGTCTGAGCTCAAGGAGATCAAGCATCGCGTCGAGGACGCCCTGCAGGCTACCCGCGCTGCTGTCGAGGAGGGCATTGTCGCCGGTGGCGGCGTCGCCTTCATGGACGCTGCTCCTGCGCTCGACGCCGTTGAGCTCGACGACCCCGAGGAGAAGATCGGTGTCGACATCGTCAAGAAGGCTCTGACTGCTCCGGTCGCTACCATCGCCAAGAACGCTGGTTTTGAGGGCGCTGTCGTGGTCGACAAGGTTGCCGAGCTGCCCGCCGGCCAGGGTCTCAACTCTGCCAACGGCGAGTGGGGCGATATGATCGAGATGGGCGTCCTCGACCCCGTCAAGGTCAGCCGCGTCACCCTGCAGAACGCTGCTTCTGTCGCCAGCCTGATCCTCATCACCGAGGCTACCGTCTCCGATGTGCCCAAGAACACTCAGCTTGAGGACGCTATCGCTGCTGCTACCGCTGGTCAGCAGGGCGGCGGTATGTACTAAGGCCGACAAGGTCTAGAACTCCCACCGGGGATCCGGGGGCGTGACGGGGTTTCTCTCCGGAACGTCCTCGGACATGCAAAGAGGCTCCGCATCGCGCTTCGCGCTGCGGAGCCTCTTTGCGTCCTGCGGAATATTCCGGAGAGAAGTCCCCGTCCCGCCCCCGGATTCCCTGCGTTTACGGCCTTGAGGCCGGCGGGCGGAGAAGGATGTGGTCGATAGGGATACGTGTCCCCTTCGCTGTTTCGCGCTTTGCGCGAAAGGCGCGTTGCTTTGGGATGGGTGGGGAACGTGGTTGCTTTGGCAACTGATCTCCGCCACAAATTACCCTTGGCATACTTGCGCGAGAACCTGCTCGTGCTACACTTGCAATTGCTGTTTCAGGGCGGGGTGGAATTCCCCACTGGCGGTAAATCGGGCGGTGTCAAAGGGACGCCGTGGCGCAGGCGAGGTGTCTGCGACCGAGCCGATGAGTCCGCGACCCGGGTGTGCGTTGGTTCGCATGCCGGCTGAACTGGTGAGATCCCAGTACCAACGGTTAGAGTCCGGATGAAAGAGGCAGGTGATCTTATGTCTGAACAGTCGCAGCATATCCATTTTGAGAACACGAATAGGTGGAGCACCAAACAGCTCGTTACCATGGCGTTGATGTGCGCCTTGGGTGCCCTGTTTATGTACGTGCAGCTGCCCATCCTTCCTTCGGCGCCGTTTTTGACCTACGACCCGTCGCTGGTGCCGGCGATGGTGTGCGGGTTTGCGTACGGCCCTGGTGCCGGCACTGCCGTTGCCGCCATGGCGATCGTTATCCATGCGCTCACCACGGGTGACTGGGTCGGCGCGCTTATGAACCTGGTTGCCACGCTGGGCTACATTCTGCCCGCGGCTATCGTCTACCAGAAGATGCACACCTATAAGGGTGCCGTGATTGGTCTGGTGCTCGGCGTCATTGCCGCTACGGCGCTGTCTATGGTCGCAAACCTTACCATTGGCGTATGGTTCTGGTATGGCTCGGTAGATGTGATCGCCCCGCTCATGATTCCTGCCGTACTGCCGTTCAACCTTATCAAGACCGTGCTTAACTCGGTGTTGACGCTGGCGGTGTATAAAGCAGTCTCCAACCTCATCACGCCTAAAAAGGACCAGGTCAAAGGCCGCGCATGATTGAGTGTCGGGGCGTTTCCTTTAGCTATGACGGTGCCGTGTCGGCACTCGACGGTGTCGATCTGAACATCGAGGACGGGGAGTTTTTCTGCATCCTCGGTGGCAATGGGTCGGGCAAGTCGACGTTTGCCAAGCATCTGAATGCACTGTTGCAGCCCGACGCGGGCACGGTACGCATCAACGGCATGGATGCGTCCGACCCCGAGCTGGTCTACGACATTCGTTCGACCGCGGGCATGGTGTTCCAGAATCCCGACGACCAGCTGGTGGCAACGCTTGTCGAAGATGACGTTGCGTTCGGTCCCGAAAACCTTGGCGTGCCATCGGCGCAAATTGCGCAGCGCGTACGCGAGGCGCTGAAGGGCGTGGGCCTGGTGGGCTTTGAGCGCCACGAGACCCATGCGCTTTCGGGCGGCCAAAAGCAGCGCGTGGCGCTTGCCGGCGTGCTCGCCATGGAACCGCGCGTGCTCATATTGGACGAGGCTTCCTCGATGCTCGATCCGCGTGGACGCAAGGGCCTCATGAAGGCTTGCCGCGCGTTGCACGCTCGCGGTATGACCATCGTGATGATTACGCACTTTATGGAAGAAGCCGCCGAGGCCGATCGTGTCGCGGTGTTTCGGGCGGGGCACGTTGCCATGCTCGGTACGCCCGAGGAAATTTTGACGCGGGCGGATGAGCTTGCGCAGCTCAACCTTGACATGCCAGAGTCGTGCCGTTTGGGCATGGCGCTTCGTGCGAAGGGCGTGCCCGTTTGCGCGCAGGTACGTGAGGCGGATATGGTCGCCGAGATTGCGCAAGCTTATGCCGAGCGAAGTGGGGCAGGCATCGCGGGGCAGTCTTCCGTATCCCAGTTGGAAATCGCTGACGGCACTGTTCCGGTAGACAACGAGGGCAACGCGTCGGAGCCCGTCATCGAGCTATCCCGTGTTTCGTACAGTTATTCGCTCAGTCCGCGCGAGCGCCGCCGCTGGCATAAGCGCTCGGCCACTGCGGGCAAATCGAGCAAACAGGCTCTCTGGGGAAACGACCCCAGCAGCCCGTGGGCGCTGCGCGATGTATCGCTGACGGTGCGTCGCGGCGAGTTCCTGGGGCTAGCAGGCCATACCGGCTCGGGTAAATCGACGCTGGTCCAGCATCTCAACGGGCTGATCCGTCCGCAGGAGGGAAGCATTTGCGCGCTGGGGCTCGACCTATCAAACAAGAAAGACGCCGCTGCGGTTAAGGCCAAGGTCGGCGTGGTGTTTCAGTATCCTGAGCGTCAGCTGTTTGCCGAAACCGTGGCGCAGGACGTGGCGTTTGGTCCGCATAACCTTGGCTTGCCGCAAGATGAAGTCGACCGTCGTGTCGAGTCATCGCTCTTGCGCGTGGGCCTCGACCTTTCCACGGTCGGCGACAGGAGTCCCTTTGAGCTTTCGGGCGGTCAGCAACGGCGCGTGGCATTCGCCGGCGTGCTCGCCATGGAGCCCGAAGTCCTGGTGCTCGATGAACCCATGGCGGGGCTCGATCCGGCTGCGCGCAGGGATTTCCTAGGGCTCATCGATCGACTTCACCGCGATGGCCTGACCGTTGTCATGGTTTCGCACAGCATGGATGACCTGGCCAATTGCTGCGACCGTATCGTCGTAATGAACGAAGGCGCGGTGTTTGCCGAGGGCACGCCCGCTCAGGTTTTTGCGCATACGGATGAGCTTAAATCAATCGGCTTGGGTGTTCCCGCTGCCCAACGTATGGCGCTGGCGCTTGCGAAGGCAGGCGTGCCGCTGCGCTTTGACGGCCTTTATACGGTTGAGTCGCTGGCAGACGAGTTGGTGGACCTGCTAATCGGTCGCTCGGGCGGTCCTTCTAACGTCGCGGACATTGCTAAATCCAAGACGGTCGCGCGAGAGGAGGGCTGCTAATGGAGGCGTTTTCGTTTGGCAGCTACTATCCCGGCGATAGTGCGATCCACCGCCTGGACCCGCGAACCAAGTTGCTCTTGGGCTTTGTGTTTCTGATCACGACGCTCACAGTCAGCAGCTTCCGCGGACTGGTCCCGGTCGCAATCTTCGTTGTCCTGATCTATACCGTGTCCCGGGTGCCGGCTCGTCGCGTCCTGTCATCGATGGCGCCGCTGCTGGCGATCGTCGCGGTGGTCGCGGTGCTCAACCTGTTTTCCGACCAGAGCGGGCGCATTCTGTGGCAGCTCGGCTTTTTGCAGATAAGCGAGGGCTCGCTGCATTCCGCCGCCTTTATGGCGTGCCGCCTGACTTTGATGATGGCCGGTATGAGCGCTATCACGCTCACCACACCGACGCTCGACCTCACCGCGGGTTTTGAGCGCCTGCTCGCGCCGTTTGCGCGTGTGGGACTTCCTGCGCACGAGCTCGGCATGATCATGGGTATCGCGCTGCGCTTTATGCCGCAGTTTGCCACCGAGATGAAGCAGACGGCCGATGCGCAGGCGAGCCGCGGTGCGCGCGTGACGGGAGGCCCGCTCGGCGGCGTGCGTATGCTCGGCAGTGTGGCGATTCCGCTGTTCACGGGCGTGTTCCGTCATGCCGAAACGCTGTCTGCCGCCATGGATGCCCGTTGCTATCATGGCGAGCAGGGCCGCACACGTCTGCATGCGCTTGCATTTGGCCGCGGCGATGCGTTGGCGGCGGTGGTGACGGCGTTGCTGCTCATCTGCGTCATCGTCATCAATCTTCAACTTGTTTAGGCGCGATTCGAGCGCAGGAAAGGGGTCCCTATGACCGACAACGACCGCACGGCGCAGCTCGAGCGCGCCTGTTCGTATCTTAGGCGTATTCCGGCGTGGTATCTCGCCACGATCGACGTGACGGACGGATATCAGCCGCGCGTAAGGCCGTTCTCGTTTGCCATGGTCGATGATGGCAAGCTGTGGTTTTGCACCTCGCGCGATAAGGACGTGTGGGCCGAGCTCAGCGCGAACCCCAAGTTTGAGGTTTCGGGTTGGAAACCGGGGGAGTGTTGGATCGTGCTGACTGGCGAGGCCGCGCTTGAGGACGACGCGGTCGTGAGCGACCGGGTGCGCCAAGCCGGCTTTAAGCACATGGTGGGCATCGGCGAAGACCACGAGGGCGCCAACGACGGTCGCCTTGCGTTTTTTTCGGTGCGCAATATCGCCGCCCGCTTCTGTGATATCGACGGCAGCGAGGAGCGCCTGGAGCTTTAGCCCTAGGGTAACTAAAACAGCCCCGACCCAAAAAGACTAGTGCCAGGAGGACACATGGACGGATTGAATACGGTGTTGGAGTATCTGACGTCGGTGCCGGCATGGTATTTGGCGTCGAGCGTTGACGGGCAGCCGCATGTGCGTCCGTTTTCGTTTGCGCAGATCCAGGACGGCAAGCTGTGGTTTGTAACGGCGCGCACCAAAGACGTGTGGCAAGAGCTGCTGCAAAATCAATGCTTTGAGGCCACGAGTTGGTGGCCGGGCCATGGCTGGCTCATCTTGCGCGGGCGTGCGGGTCTGGATGACCAAGCCGCTCCCGATATGCGCGAGGCAGGCTGGAAGCACCTGGAGCGCCTAGGCGAGCACTACGAGGGCGCAGACGATCCCACGCTCGTCTTCTTTAGCGTGGAGGAACCCGAGGCCTTTATCTGCAACCATGACGAATGGGTGCCGGTCGAGCTCTAAACGAGTCTCTCAGCAAGCTTCGACAATTCAAATTCTCGCATGTAGCGGGCCCCACATTGCAACGTCACCGTAAGGTGCATTGGGCAATGTGGGGCCCGTATTCATTTGTCAATTCCTTCGAGTGAATGTGTCGGGACTGTTTCAATGCATGAATATGCAAAAGATTTGCGTAGATATGCATCTTTTGGTGCTAAAGTTTCAACCCACTTCATAACGACGGCTGCGGGATGCGCATTGGTGCATAACTGCAGACAAGGAGTCTGATATGTCTTTAAAGGTTGGAATCGTCGGTGCGGCTGGATATGCCGGCGCCGAGCTCATTCGCCTCGTCCTCGGTCATCCCGAGTTTGAACTTGCTGCCATTACGTCCAACGCCGATGCCGGCCAGCCGTTGTCTGCGGTGTATCCGAGCTTTGCTGGCGCGAGCGATCTGGTTTTCACCACGCATGACGCCCCCGAGCTCAAGAGCTGCGATGCGGTTTTTCTTGCCGTGCCGCACACCGCCGCCATGGCGCAGGTGCCCGCCCTGCTTGCCGCAGGCGTTTCCTGCTTTGATCTTTCGGCCGATTACCGCCTGAGCGATCCGGCCGTGTTTGAGGCATGGTATGCCGCCGAGCACACGAGCCCCGAGCTACTCAAGACACGTGCCTTCGGCCTGCCCGAGCTGTTCTGCCAGGACTTGGAGACCGCTGCTTCCAGCCATGCCGCCGGAAAGCCCGTTTTGGTCGCCTGCGCCGGTTGCTATCCCACTGCAACGAGCCTTGCCGCCGCGCCTGCCGTGCGCGCCGGCTGGGTTGCCCAGAGCGGCCCCGTGATCGTTGACGCTATCAGTGGCGTGACGGGTGCCGGTAAATCCTGCAACGCCCGCACGCATTTTTGCAGCGCGGACGAAAACCTGGAGGCCTATGGCGTGGGCAAGCATCGTCACACGCCCGAAATCGAGCAGATCTTGGGTCTAACCGACCGCATCGTCTTTACCCCGCACCTGGCACCGCTCAAGCGCGGTCTGCTCTCCACGGTGACGCTGCCGCTCGCGCCGCAGGCTATCGACACGCTGACCCTTGAGGACGTTATCGACCATTACAAGCAGTTCTACGCCGGTCGAACCTTCGTGCGCGTACTCGATGCCGGCCAGCAGCCCAAGACGGCTTCGGTCGTCGGCACCAACGCCGCCCAGATCGGCCTCGCGCTCAACAAGCGCGCGGGCGTTCTGGTGGCTACGGGCGCCATCGACAATCTGTGCAAGGGTGCAGCAGGCCAGGCGGTCCAGTGCGCCAACATCGTCTTTGGTTTTGACGAGCGACGAGGCTTGCCCACAGTGGCGTGCCCGGTGTAGCACATTCGATTGTTAGCGATTTGGTAGTCGGGCATCGAGTGGGGCGCCATTCTTAAGCTGGTCTCATGATTGTGGCTGGCATGGCGCACCAACCGATGCCCGCTTTTTTATTTGATATAAGGAGTCGTAGGGACGATGAATACAGAGCAGTTCGATATCAAGATTCGTGCCGTAGAGGGCGGCGTAACGGCGGCGGCCGGCTTTAAGGCGGCGGGCATCCATGCCGGATTCCGCAAGAATCCCGAGCGCCTGGATTACGCGCTCGTCGTGCCCGATAAACCCTGTCCCGGGGCCGGCGTGTTTACGACTAATCGCTTTTGCGCGGCGCCCGTGCAGGTGAGCCGTGCCAACCTGGGCGGCGCCGACAAGGGCTACGGCATCATTGCCGGCGTTTCGGTCAACTCTGGCAATGCCAACGCCGCCACGGGTGAGACCGGTCTTGCCTGCGCGCGCGAGACCTGCAACATCGCCTCGCAGGTCGTCGGCTGCGAGCCCCAGCAGATTCTGGTCGCCTCCACGGGCGTAATTGGTCAGATTCTGCCGATTGACACGTTTGAGACTGCCGTTCCTGCCGCCTACGAGGCGCTCTCCGCCCACGGTGGCGCCGATGCCGCCCGCGCTATCATGACGACCGACACGCACTCCAAGGAGTATGCCGTGTGTTACCGCAGTGAGGCCGCGGGGCACGCAGGCAATGCCTATACGGTGGGCGGTATGTGCAAGGGCTCGGGTATGATCATGCCCAACATGGCCACCATGATCGCGGTCATCACTACCGATGCCCCCGTCGAGCCGGCGACGCTCCACGCCCTGTTGCTCTCCACCGTCAAACAGACCTTCAACAAGGTAACGGTCGATTCCGACACCTCGACTAACGACACCTGCATCATGCTTGCCTCCGGCGCCGCTGCCGCAGATGCCGAGCCTATTGTCGAGGGCTCTGACGCCTTCGACGAGCTAGCCTTTGCCGTGCATGAGGTGTGCGAGAGCCTGGCGCGCAACATCGCCGCAGATGGCGAGGGCGCATCCAAGCTCGTGACGGTTAACGTCACCGGCGCCGTGAACGACGAGGAGGCCGATATCGCCGCTCGTGCCGTCGCCAACTCGCCGCTCGTCAAGACCTGCATTGCCGGCCACGATTGCAACTGGGGCCGCGTTGCCATGGCGCTCGGTAAGTGCGGCGTGCAGTTTAACCAAGAAGATGTGTCCATCGACATGATGGGTATGCCCGTCTGTCGCGATGGCCTGACGGTCCCCTTCGATGAGGACGAAGCCCTGCGACGTTTTGAGGCGCCCGAGATTGTGATCTCGGCAGACCTGGGCGCAGGGGACGCGGCGACCACCGTGTGGACTTGCGACCTCACGCACGAGTACATCTCCATTAACGGTGACTACCGTTCCTAGACTCCCGATGTGCCGTGCATCCCGCTGCAATCGCGGGCAACGAGGTACGGCGCGATAGCTAAACGAAAGACGAGGCAGACTATGAAGTTCGCACGCGATTGTCGCTCGAGCGAATCCAACGAAGTTACCGCGCAGCTGCTGTTCGAGGCGCTGCCGTGGATTAAGAACCTGACCGGTAAGACGGTCGTTATCAAGTACGGCGGTGCCGCCATGGTCGACGAGCAGCTGCGTCGTGACGTGATGAGCGACATCGTCCTGCTCAAGATTATCGGCATGCGCCCTGTTATCGTGCACGGTGGCGGCAAGGCCATCAACGAGGCTCTCAGCCACTACGACATCCCCGTCGAGTTTAAGAACGGCCAGCGCGTGACTACGCCTGCCACCATGGATATCGTGCGCGAGGTGCTGGGCGGCAAGGTCAATCAGGAGCTGGTCGCGGCGCTCAACCACCACGGCAACCTGGCCGTGGGCGTGTCCGGCAGCGACGCCGGTACCCTTATCGCCGAGCCACTCGACCCAGAGCTCGGCCGCGTAGGCAAGGTTACGCACGTCAACACCGACTATATCGAGCGCCTGCTCGACAGCGAGTACATTCCCGTTATCGCCACGGTCGCAGCGGGGGAGGACGGTGGCTTCTTCAACATCAACGCCGATACCGCCGCCGGCGCCGTTGCGGCGGCGCTTCATGCGCACAAGGCGATTTTTTTGACCGATGTCGACGGTCTGTACAAGGACTTTAGCGACAAGGATTCGCTTATCTCCAACCTGACGCTCGACGAGGTCAATGAGATGCTCTACGGCGGCGAGGTCGACAAGGGCATGATCCCCAAGCTGCGCGCCGCCGTCGATGCGCTTACCGCTGGCGTGTTCCGAGCCCACATCATCAATGGCACGACGCCGCACTCGCTGCTGCTGGAGCTGTTGACCGATGCTGGCGTCGGCACCGTGATCCATTCCACCGAGACAGCCTACGAATTCGATACGCATCCGCACCCGCTTTCGACGTTTGCGGCGCGCCTGACCGAGAACCTCGACGAGGTCGAGAAGCTCCAGACGGTCTAGCTGACCCGCGGTCGTCGCGTCCCTGCACCCATAGCCCTGCGCTGTACGGCGCCTAACGAAAGGCATCCCATGTCACTTGCAACTCAACAATCGCTCGAATCCCATTACGTTATGCATACTTTTGGTCGCTCGCCGGTAGAGTTTGTCGAAGGCCACGGCATGAAGCTCATCGGTGACGATGGTCGTGAGTATCTCGACTTTCTCGCTGGTATTGGCGTGTGTAGCCTAGGCCACGGTAATCCTGCAGTGCTTTCGGCGCTCGAGGCTCAGACCAAAAAGCTTCTGCACGTGTCTAACTACTTCTACATCGAGCAGCGTGGACAGGTCGCGGCGCTGCTGTCCAAGCTTGCCAACGACGACGTAGATGGTGCGTGCGTTCTGGCCGATGCCATTGCCGCCGGCGATGAGACCACGGCCGCTGCGCTCGGCGCTCCGACGGCGGGCGAGCAGGTGTGGGAGACGTTCTTTGCCAACTCCGGTGCCGAGGCCAACGAGGGCTCGATGAAGCTCGCGCGCCTGTACGCCAAGCGTGCCGGCAACGGTGGCAACACCATCGTGTGCATGCGCGGCGGTTTTCACGGTCGTACGCTCGAGACCATTGCGGCGACCATGCAGGATTGGCTGCAGGACAGTTTTCGTCCGCTGCCGGGCGGCTTTGTGGCCTGCACGCCCAACGATGTCGATGAACTGCGCGCAATCTTTAAGCAGCTCGGAAGCGAGATTTGCGCCGTGATGCTCGAGCCGATCCAGGGCGAGAGCGGCGTGCATCCCATGACCGAGGAGTTTATGGCGGCTGCGCGCGACTTGGCACACGAGGTGGGTGCCGTGCTTATCGCCGACGAGGTCCAGTGCGGCCTGTTCCGCTCCGGCAAGTCGTTTGCGTTCCAGACTTATGGCGTAGAGCCCGACATCATGAGTCTTGCCAAGGGCATCGCCGACGGCGTCCCCATGGGCGCCGTGGTGGCAAAGAAGGAAATCGCTGACATCTTTAAGCCCGGCGATCATGGTTCGACCTTCGGCGGTAGCTGCTTGGCCATCGCGGCGTGCGCCGCGACACTCTCCGCGCTTGTGCGCGGCGATTATGCCGAGCATGCCGCCAAGGTTGGCGCCTATATGGAGGCAAAACTCGCTAAGCTGCCGTACGTGATCGAGGTACGCGGACGCGGCTTGATGCTCGGCTGCGATCTGGATGATGCTGCGGGCGATGCGCATGACATTGTTGCCCGAGCGCTGGAGGCCGGTGCCGTGATTAACGCTACTGGTGCCCACACGCTGCGTTTCCTGCCGCCGCTTGTCTGCGAGAAAGCCGACGTGGACAGCCTGATCGAGATTTTGTCGGACGTTTTGGCCTAACACAGCGCAATAACTCAATTTGGACCGGGTTCCGGACTGCGGACGTGCCATATGCGGCACGATTCAGCGGTCTGGACCCCGTTTTGTCTTAGATTTGCTAAGGCGGGGGAGACCTGCTGGTCAAATAACATCAAATATGAGTACTGTTACCGATTTGGTAGCAGCAATTTTGGACTAATAAGGCTAGATAGCAAGACGAAATGGCGATGAATTCACGATTTTAATCCAACTGTTAGTCCTTATAATGGACACATATTGCGTAACTTAAGCAAATGCTATCTTTTTATATGTTGCAAGCAAAGTAGCAGTACTCATTTTTGCCATTTTTTGACCACGGCCTTTGTGGCAGACGCGCTGATGGGTTCGAATCCCATGAAATGGGCCCGAAAAAGGAAAGGCCTCCATCGCTGGAGGCCAAACAATTCAGTGGTGGGCGATGAGGGATCTCGCGTGCGGCTGGCGCCGCTCGCTTTCGCTTCGGGCCTACGGCCCTCGCGTGCTGCGCTGGAAAACGCTTCGCGTTTCCTCAGCTCCGCACCCTTGCGGGTTCGAATCCCTCTGCACGGGGCCCAAAAAGGAAAGGCCCCCATCGCTGGGAGCCTTTTCAATCAAGTGGTGGGCGATGAGGGATTCGAACCCCCAGCCTTGTGCGTGTAAAGCACCTGCGCTAACCGTTGCGCCAATCGCCCGCAGGGATTGAGTATAGCGGAAACCCCGTGCTGTTCACCGCTAATTCATAACGAAACTTACGCGGCGACTTCGGCGCCCTTGTCCTCGTCGATAAAGAAGCGCTTGTACCAGATGAGGAACGTCAACGTGGTATAGATCTTGCGCTGGTTGAGCGCGCGACCCTCAAAGTGATCGTCAAGCAGTTTCATGAGCGCATCGGTGTCAAAGAAATCGGCAGCCCACGGTGCGGTGAAGTATTCCTTTACGTAGTCGTAGTACTTTTGCTCGCGCAGCCAGAACTTGACCGGTACGGGGAAGCCCACCTTCTTGCGCGTTGCCCACTCGTCGGGCAGCGTACGGTTGGCAGCGTGACGCAGAACGAGCTTGCAGCCTTCTTCGTTAACACGGTAGTTGGCAGGAATGTGCTCGGCAAACTCCATGACCTTCTTGTCCAGGAACGGGACGCGAAGCTCCA
Source organism: uncultured Collinsella sp. (assembly GCA_958447445.1). Lineage (GTDB taxonomy): Bacteria > Actinomycetota > Coriobacteriia > Coriobacteriales > Coriobacteriaceae > Collinsella. The sequence goes on along the minus strand of CAUDAE010000015.1, from coordinate 9,557 downwards.
GAGAATGCGCCATGCACATCTTGTCTGCCTTGAGCAGGATGTCGCCCGGCAGCCACATGTTCATATCCAGATACTGTTTCTTGGAAAGCTCGCAGCAGTTGGGAACCTGCTTGTAGTACTCGGCGCACATCTCGGCGGCGTTCTTGCAGGTCTCATAAGCGGGCTTGAGCACCTCGTCGACCTCGGAGGGATCGAACACCTTTGCCTGACCGACATACCAGCGCTCGGGAACCTCGGCGCATTTCGTCAGGAAGTTGTGGCCCTTAAAGTAGGGGAGATGCTGAACGAGCGAGCCCAGGGCGCGACGTACGCCGAGCGGCACGCGCTTCTTAAAGGAGCGCATCTCGGGGGTGTCCTCGTACCACTCGTAGCCGGCAAACAGCTCGTCGGCACCCTCGCCCGAAAGGACGACGGTGACCTCTTCGGAAGCCATCTGCGCCAGATAGTACAGAGGCACGCTGGACAGGTTCGATTGCGGCTCGTCCATGTGATACTGGATATCGGGCAATGCATCGAAGAACTCGTCGGCGGTAATCATCTTGCGCACATTCTTGATACCCAGCTTGTCGGAAAGCTCGGCAGCGTAGTTGGTCTCGTTGAAGTTCTTGTAATCGAAGCCGACAGAATACGTGGTGTCGGGCATGAGACAGGCGGCAATGTAGCTGGAGTCCACGCCGCCAGAAAGGAACGAGCCCACCTTAACATCGGCGATTCGGTGTGCAGCGACGCTTTCGTGCACGACCTTGTCGCACTCGTCCACGTACTCCTCGAAGGTCTTGGAGTTGTCGTCGGTGAAGTCACAGCTCCAGTAACGCTTGATGTCCATGGTGTTGATCGTCAGGTCATATGTAAAGCAATGCGCCGGGGCAAGCTTGAACACGCCCCTAAAGAAGGTCTCCTCCGTGGCGGGGAATTGCAGCGTCAGGTAGGGGCGCAGCGCGTCGTGGTTGACAGCCTTCTCAAACTTGGGATGGTCCAGGAAGCTCTTGATCTCGGAGCCAAACAGCAGCGAGCCATCGGATGCCTGGTAGTAATAAAACGGCTTGATACCAAAGATGTCACGAGCGCCAAAGAGCTTGTTCTTGTTCTGGTCGTGGATCACGAACGCGTACATGCCGCGTAGGCGGTTGACCAGGTCCTCGCCCCACTCCTCGTAACCGTGTACCAGGACCTCGGTATCGGCGTTGCAGTGGAAGGCGTAGCCGGCTGCCTCCAGCTCGGCGCGAAGCTCCTGGAAGTTGTAGATCTCTCCGTTGAAGACAATCGTGACCTTGCCGTCGTCGCTCGACATGGGCTGAGCTCCAGCTTCGGAAAGATCGAGAATCGAAAGACGACGGAAGCCAAGGGCAACGTTGTCAACGATATGCTGGCCGCCCATATCGGGACCACGGTGGATGATGCGATTCATCATGGCCGTGAGAACCAGCTCACTCTGTTCATCTGTACCGGTAAAACCGACAAAACCGCACATGCAAGATCCTTTCTGCTGACGGCTCAGGTGTACTGCCGCAAGGATTGCGGCAGCTGATGTCAAATAATCTTTACTATCATGCCAATCTTTTGTTTCGTGATAGGGCATAAGCGCCGAGCGAACCGAAAAAACCACGGCCCGATCTTCAGATGAAGCGGCGGGTCGTGGTTGTGAACGCTATGTATGAGCGGTTAGCGCTTGCTGCGCTCGGCGAGACGGTGCTCCACCTTGGTGACGATGTGGATGAGCGGAATCGTTACGACCAGATAGTAAAGTGCGGCGCAAATGTAGGGCGTAATGTTGCCCGTGGTGGCCGTGAGGTTTTTGGAGAACAGCATGAGCTCCATGACGCCAACGCTCGAAAGCAGCGACGTGTCCTTGTACAGCATAACGAACTCGCTGGTCATAGTCGGTATAACGTAACGTACAGCCTGCGGGATCACGATGCGCGACATAACTTGGGACCAAGTCATGCCAAGCGAGTAAGCAGCTTCCGCTTGACCATGCGGTACGCTCCCGATGCCGGCACGGAAAATCTCGGCAAGATAGGCCGAACAGTTGATGGCGAGCACGCCAACGCCGAGCGGCAGATTGGGCACGTTGAGACCGATCATAGGGAACCCAAAGAACGCAATGTAGATCTGCAGGAAGAGCGGGGTTCCGCGCAGGACGTTGATGTATGTCACGGCGATGCCGCGCAGCATACGACTATGACTGATTTTCATAAAGGCAAACAGCAAGCCGATGGGGATGGCGAGCGGAAAACCGATGACGGTCACGGCAAGTGCTATGCCCCAGCCCTTAAAGAGCGAGGCGATTGAGGTGACGATAATCTGCGGCTTGCAGAACATGCCCAAAAACGGGTTGGAGTTCCATGCGGCAACCCAAGGCTGGGCATCGAGCCAGGCGACGATTTCTTGCACCATGGTGCTATCCGAGACGCTGATGGTGGGGCTCTCGGGAAGATCTCGCTTGTCGCCGTCGGTGACATAGCTGCCGGTGACGGCATAGGCACCCGCGTTGCTCGGGAATACGACGTCGGGGACGACAACGCGAATCTGCGAGCCGGCAGCGACGGGATCGGCGAACTTGATGACGAGCTTTGAGCCGTCCAGCGAGCACGATGCCTTGACACCCGTCTGGTTCAGTCCGTCGAGCAGCGTGACCTTAACATCGGTGCTTTCAAATGACCCGCCTTCGGGCAGCTCAAGCTCAATTTGCGAAACGTCGCCCTCGTCGCTACCCGTTGTCGCTTCCCAGGTCAGGCGGGTTGCGATGCCGCCGAGCACGCCGTTGCCGCCGTCTTCGTTTGACTTGGCGGTCGCCGAGGTGACGGCGAGTGAAGCGCCCGTCGCGTCCTCTGAGCTCGAGGCATCCTCGTTATCGGACCCGCTCGTGGGTGCCATGCCAAACCGCTTCTCGTACAGTTTGTCATAGGCGCCGGAGCTCTTGATCTTGGCAAGGGCATCGTTGATGGCCTGTGTCAACTCGGGGTTGTCTTTAGAGACGGCAATGCCAAACTGCTCGCCCGTCGGAACCTCTTTGATGATCTCCATACCGGTAAAGGAGTTCGAAACCATCCACTGCTCAACGGGAAGATCGCATACGACCGCCTGGCACTGACTACTCATGACGGCGGTGAAGGCTGCCGTCCAGTCGTCAAAGTTGACGGTGGTTGCCTGCGGCAGGTTCTCGATTGCCCACTCCTCGGATGTGGTGCCCGACTGCACGGCAATTTTGACGCCCGGTGCGTTGAGGCTATCGACCGCGTCGTATCCAGTGTTCTTTGCAACTGCGACGCCCTGGTTAGAGTCGATGTAGGGGTCGGTGAAGTCGACCTCTTTCTTGCGCTCATCGGTAATCGTGATGTTACATGCGCCGACATCGGTCTTTACACCCTGTTTGACCATGGGGATAATGCCGTCGAACTTTTGCGCCGGCAAGTAGTTGAGCTCCAGACCGAGCTCGTCTGCGATCATGCCCATGAGTTCATAGGTAAAGCCCTGGTCTTCGCCGGAATCGTTGACGTATTCAAACGGGGGTGTGGCCAAGTCACTTGCGACGGTGAGCTTGCCATTCTCGACGAGTGTGTAGGCGCTCGAGGCGTTCTGGGAGGACGAACAGCCGCTCGCGCCGATGATGGTGGCAAGGGCCACAACGATCGTCGCGAAGGCGCAGACGATGCGCCGGGTCAACTGGACATGTGCCGAGCGGTGGCGACGTTCGAAGTGTCGTTTCATCTGGAATCCTTTGCTTGGGCATGATGGGTCGGCATTGTGGGTCAATGAGGCGCATCAAGACATTTGGATAAAGAATAGCACCCAGATTTCCTTGTTTTTACACGGGGTGGACACTGTTGTCATTTATTAACCCACGGCGCAGTCCATGCAATTTTTTAGAAGGCTGCAATGCACGCAAGGCCAGGTGGCATATTAGGATGGTTGATAATACAGAATGTTTCATCGTTTCTGCCGCGGGACGTCTTTTGCCCTTTAAGGCTGAATTTAGCGAGAGAGGTCTTTGTATGTCGAGTCCGACACAAGAGAAGCTAACTCTGATGCGCTATATAGAGTTGCTCGAGGAAGATGACCTTGTTGTTTCCAGACCGAGCGCTTCGTGCGACCAGCGCATTGAGTTTGCGACTGATGACTCGCGCCAGGTGCGTCCGGGCACGTTGTTCGTCTGCAAGGGCCGTGCGTTTAAGCGCGAGTACCTGCTTTCGGCAATCGCCGATGGCGCCGTGGCCTACGTTTCCGAGGTCGATTACGATGTTGATCTTCCCGCGGTGATTGTGAGTGATATTCGTCGCACGCTCGCCGTGGTGGCAGATGCCTTTTATGGGCACCCGTCGGGTAAGGTGAAGGTCTGCGCCTTTACGGGTACCAAGGGCAAGTCGACCTGTAGCTTTTATCTGCGCGGCATTCTCGCCAACGAGGCCAAGCTTACGGGCTGTCATCGACCCGCTCTTAATACGGGCATTGAGTTCGACGACGGCATCGAGGCAGGCCCTTCCAAGCTGACGACCCCCGAATCCTTCCTGCTGCAGTCTCGCATCGCACATGCTGCGGAGGCGGGTGCCCCGTGGCTGGTTATGGAGGCATCGAGCCAGGGCCTCAAATACGAGCGCACGGGCAAGACCGCCTTTGAAGTCGGCGCCTTTACCAATATCGGCGAGGATCACATTTCGCCGATTGAGCATCCGACGCTCGAGGATTACTTTGCCAGCAAGCTCAAAATCTTCTCGCAGAGCCGTTTTGCCGTGGTCAATCTCGATATGGATAAGGTCGATCGCGTGCTCGAGGCGGCATCTCGTTGCGAACGTACGGTGACGTTCTCCCTGACCGACGAGCGTGCCGACGTGCTTGCGTTGGCGATTCGTAATGGCGACTGCGGTGTGGTGGCAACGGTGCGCACGCCCCGCTTTACGCGCGACATTGTGATTCCCACGCCGGTTAAGTTCAATGTCTCCAATGCGCTTGCTGCTATTGCCTGCGCCGAGGCCCTGGGCATTTCCGAAGAGGGTATCGTCCACGGCTTTGAGGGTGTCTTCGTTCCCGGCCGCATGGAGCTCTATCCGTCTGTATCGGGCAAAATCCTGGGAATCGTCGATTTTGCACATAACGGCATGAGCCTCGAGACGCTCCTGCGTGACTTGCGCGAGAACTATCCCGAGCGCGAGCTAGCGGTTGTATTTGGCGCTACGGGTGGTAAGGGTGTCGATCGACGCACCACGATGGGCATCGCCGCTGGCAAGTATGCCGACCGAATCGTGATTACCGAGGATGACCCCGGCCCCGAGGATGTCGAGGATATCTGCGCCGAGATCGCGCGCAACGTTCAGGCGCAGGGAAATGATAACTGGCAAATCGTGACTGATCGCGTTGCCGCTATCGAGACTGCCGTGCGCGAAACCGTCCGTCCTGCCGTGGTCATCGTGACCGGTAAGGGCGAGGAAGAGCGTATGCTGCGGAAGAACGGACCCGAGCCTTGTGAGCGCGACGGTTCGATTCTCAAGCGCACCCTTGCGGCGTACGACGCCTAAGACCAGAAGCCCCTTCTACGTAATGGAGTGACCATGTCCCACAATACCCTGCCGACCGTCGCTGAGCTTTCGGGCGAGATGCGCGAGCGTCTTGCCAAGGTTAAGTACGTCTTTACCGACCTGGACGCCACGATGCTCGCACCCGGCTCGTGCGTGCTGCGCGACAACGACGGCAACCCCTCGACCAAGCTCGTCGAGGCTGTCGTGGCACTTGCCCGCGCCGGCATACAGGTGGTTCCCACCTCGGGTCGCAACCGCACCATGATCCACGAGGATGCGCGCGTGCTCGGCCTCAACTCCTACATCGGCGAGATGGGTGGCCTGGTCATGTACGACCTCAAGGCCAACGATTGGGAGTACCTGACCGGCGATATGCCCTACGACCCCGCCTGCGGCCTCACGCCGCATCAGGTGATCGAGCAGACCGGCGTGTGCGAGAAGATTCTCGCCCGCTGGCCGCATAAGATCGAGTACCACAACGACATGTCGACTGGCTACAAGTACCGCGAGGTCACCGTCGGCATGCGCGGCGATGTGCCCGACGACGAGGTCCAGGCCATTCTTGATGAGGCTGGCTGCGGCCTGGTCTGGGCCTGCAACGGCCATCTGACCCATCTGTCCAAACCGACGACGCTCGAGCTCGAACGCGTCGAGGATGGCCGCGCCTTTAACATCAATCCCGCCGGTCTCAACAAGGGCGTTGCCATCGCACGTTTCTGCGAGCACCTTGGTATCGAGCGCGAGGAGACGCTGGCGCTCGGCGATTCCGAGTCCGACTTCTACATGGCTGACCACGTGGGCACGTTCTGCCTGGTCGAGAACGGTTTGACCAGCGCCGGCGCGCCCGAGTTCCTGGATGCTTGCGATAACGCCTACGTCACGCGCGGCAAGATTGTCGATGGCTGGGCGGCAACGGCAGAGCTGCTCGTCGCGGCCCGTTCGTAGTGCGGTCCTATCGCGCTGAGCCATATCTTTTCGAGAGAGAATCTGGTGAGGTAATGTCCGATATCGAGAATCCGGCAGGCGACACGCGCCCGATTGGCGTGTTCGATTCTGGTCTGGGCGGTCTGACGGTTGCACGCGCCATCGCAACGGCGTTGCCGCACGAGTCCGTCTACTACTTTGGCGACACCAAGCGCTGCCCCTACGGCACCCGCACCGAGGACGAGGTGCGCTCGTTTGCACTGCAGGCGGGCCGTTGGCTGTCGAAGCACGACGTCAAGATCATGGTCATCGCCTGCAATACGGCGACCGCTGCGGCCTTGCGTTTGGCCCAGCAGGTGCTCGACGTCCCCGTCATCGGTGTGATCGCACCGGGCGCACGCGCGCCCCAGTCCCGTGATGCTTGCGATAACGCCGAGCTCACGCGCGGCAATCAACAGCACCCGCACGCGCCGGGTGGGCGTGCTCGCCACCAACCTCACCATTCGCTCAGGCGCTTACACGCGTGCCATCCAGGACCTGGATGCCGGCGTCGACGTATACGGCTGCCCTGCCTCGAGCTTTGTCGAGGTCGTTGAGCACGAGCTCGCCTCGGGCGCGCATCTGCAAGAGCAGTGGCTCGAGAACGAGGACATCTTTGATACGCCTGCCGTACGCGCGCTGGTCGGTGCCACGGTTGAACCGCTGCGCGACCACGGCATCGATACCGTGGTGCTCGGCTGCACGCATTTTCCGCTGCTCGTGGGGCCTATTCGCCATGCGCTGGGGCCAGGGGTGCGCGTGGTGAGCTCCGCCGAGGAGACCACGCGTGAGCTGACCGATATTCTCACGCGCCGCGAGCAGCTGGCGGGCGACGCTGCCGAGCCGCAGCATCGTTTTGCAACGACGTCCGATAACATTGCCGAGTTTGCGGTGGCGGGCAGTTTTATCTTTGGCCAGCCGCTCAAGAGCATTGAGCACATCGATATCGACGAACTGAAATAGATAAAAGGTCACCGACCAAAAGCTCACGTTCACCTTTTGCCGAAAGGATTTTTCCATGGAGTATATGCAGGTCAATCGCGCCAACGGCCGCGCCGCCGATGAGCTGCGCCCCATCAAGCTTACCTGCGGCGTCATGAAGCACGCCCACGGTTCGTGCCTGGCCGAGTTTGGCGATACGCGCGTGCTGTGCGCCGCCACCATCGAGGAGGGCGTGCCGGGCTGGCGCAAGGGCGCCAAGGCCGGTTGGGTAACGGCGGAGTACGCCATGCTGCCGGCATCGACCGGCAAGCGCTGCAAGCGCGAGCATGCCAACCGCAAGGGTCGCTCCATGGAGATCGAGCGCCTCATCGGTCGCAGCCTGCGTACCGTCGTCAATATGAAGGCACTCGGCGAGTACACCGTTACCGTCGACTGCGACGTGATTCAGGCAGACGGCGGCACGCGAACGGCGAGCATTACCGGCGCCTGGGTGGCACTGCACGACGCCCTTGCCATGTGGGTCGAGGCGGGTAAGCTCGAGCGCATCCCGCTCACGGGCCAGGTTGCCGCGATTTCCATGGGTGTTGTCGACGGCAACACCCTGCTCGACCTGGATTATTCCGAGGACAGTCACGCCGAGGTCGACATGAACCTTGTCGCCACCGATACCGGCGAGATGATCGAGCTCCAGGGCACTGGCGAGCAGGCGCCCTTCGACCGCAAGCGCCTCAATGCCCTGCTCGATTTGGGCGACAAGGGCATTGCCGAGCTCATCGAGCTCCAGCGCCAAGCCCTCGCCTAACCTGCCAAAAAGGGATGTTAATTTTGACAGGTTTTATCTGCGGAAACGCCGATAGATAAGGTTGATGCCACATGAAAGGGGAGACGCCGAAGGACCTGCCCCTTTCACGTGACTTTACTATACAGACAAGGAGACCATTCATGGCACTTGAGAAGATCGACATCGACACCCTCGACCCGGCGGCGACCATCGTCGTGGCAACGGGCAACGCCCACAAGCTCACCGAGATCGAGGCCATTTTGGGCAAGGTTATGCCCGAGGTTCGCTTTGTGGCACTCGGTCAGCTGGGCGATTTTGAGGACCCCGAGGAAAACGGCATGACGTTTTTGGAGAACGCCATCATCAAGGCGCAGGCTGCCGTCGAAGAGACGGGGCTCATGGCCATTGCCGACGATTCGGGCCTGGTCGTCGACGCGCTGGACGGTGAGCCCGGTGTGTATAGCGCGCGCTACGCGGGCGTTCACGGCGACGATGCCGCCAACAATGCCAAGCTCCTCGTGAATCTGGAAGGCGTGGACGACGAGGACCGCACTGCGCGCTTTATGAGCGTCGTCGCGCTCATCGACACGGACGGTTTGGTCACCTATGGTGAGGGCGCCTGCGAGGGCGTTATCGCGCACGAGGGCCGCGGCGATCACGGCTTTGGCTACGACCCGCTGTTCCTGCCGGTCGACACGCCGGGCAAGACCATGGCTGAGCTGACGGCGGACGAGAAGAACGCCATCAGCCATCGATTCCATGCGCTCGAGCACCTATCCGCCAAACTGACGGGCGAGGAGTAGGCCGTGCGTGCGGTGGTTCAGCGCGTGCTCAACGCCGGCGTGACGGTCGACGGCGAGTGCGTGGGCAAAATTGGGCGCGGCTATCTGGTGCTGCTGGGCGTGGGCCACGGCGACACGCGCGCCGAGGCCGATAAGCTGTGGGGCAAGCTCCGGGGCTTGCGCATTAACGAGGACGAGAACGGCAAGACCAACCTGGCCCTTGCCGATGTCGACGGCGAGGTTCTCGTGGTGTCGCAGTGCACGCTGTTCGCCGATTGCCGTCACGGCCGCCGCCCATCGTTTACGGATGCCGGCGCCCCCGATGTCGCCAACGAGCTCTACGAGTACTTCCTGACGCTTGTGCGCGAGGACGTCGAGCACGTAGCGCATGGCATCTTCGGCGCCGACATGAAGGTCGACCTCGTCAACGACGGTCCATTCACCATAGTCCTGGACACCGATAGCCTGTAAGTAGTCAATTTGGGACGGGGCTTATTTAGCTACTTGCGTATGGCCACAACAGGGTGCTATAGTATTAGAGTTTTGTCTATCTTAGGGGTATTATTCCCTTTTTGA
>CAUDAE010000014.1 GCA_958447445.1 uncultured Collinsella sp. | reverse complement strand
TTTTGCATGGTGCTCTGGATGAGCATCTACAACGTTGCCCTGCAGCACGGGGCCATCAACGGCGAGGTCGTTGCCGCTGCGTGGCTCGGCTTCCCCGTTGCCTATATCTTTGCCGTGTGCTGCGACCGGTTCGTCGCCAGCCCGCTCGCCAAGGGTTTCGCCTTTAAGTACTTGGTCACGCCGGGCAAGAGCTCGCCGCTTGCCATGACGCTCTCCGTCAGCTCCTGCATGGTCGTTCCCATGGTTATCATCATGTCGCTGTACGGTGCCTGCGAGGGTCTGACGCACATGCCCGGCGGCATCCTTGCGAACCTGTATTCCGTGCCCGCGATCTGGATGATCAACATCCCGCATAATTTTGTGATGGCGCTGCCGTGGAACCTTTTGGTAGCCGGTCCGATTTCCCACTTCGTCTTCCGTCGCGCCTTCCCTGTGGGGACGGTTTTCGAGGAGGAGCATGCCGAGCTCTTGGAGCAGGCTATGGCTCCTGAGTGCGAGTAGCTCGCTTAGGGATCTGCTGAGCGCGGGCGACTTGCTTGGTTGGAGCCCTAAGCGTGGATAGCTCTCTCGGCGACATCGCGGGCGTGAGCGGTGCGCATGACCGGAGGGCCCGTGCTGCTCCGTTGCCCGACGTGCTAGCGCGCAGAACAATCTGTTGGTGCATTCGGCGGCTGCTGAAGCGTTTCGGCAGCCGCTTTTTATACGGAGTTTAAATACAACAGTCTGTTGTATTACGTAGAGTGGTATATCTCTAGCAGGAAAAATGCGAGAGACGGAGCATTATGGCGTTGCTAGTAGGACTGGACGTAGGGTCGACGACGACCAAAGTTTACGCGATGCACGAGGATATGACCGAGGCGTGGTGGGGATATCGCCGCCACGGGGCGTGTCAGACAGCGAGCGTGCGCGCCATGCTCGGCGAGCTCGCCGAGCGCTTTCCCCATGAGTCGCTGCGCGTTGCGGTGACCGGCTCGGGTGCGCGCGATATCGCGACTGCGCTGGGCGCCTCGTACGTTCAGGAGGTGGTCGCCAACGCGCTCGCGATCAGCAGGTTCTATCCGCAGACGCGCTGCGCCATCGAGCTGGGCGGCCAAGACGCCAAGATGATCTTCTTCCGCACCAACGATAAGGGAGACATCGAGGTTGCCGACATGCGCATGAACGGCTCGTGCGCAGGCGGTACCGGTGCATTTATCGACGAGATGGCAAAGCTCATGGGGGTCGGCACCGAATCGGGCGAGTTCGAGCAGCTCGCAAGCCGGGGAACGACCGTCCACGAGGTCTCGGGCCGCTGCGGCGTGTACGCAAAGACCGATATCCAGCCGCTGCTCAACGAGGGCATTCCTACCACCGACCTGGCGCTTTCGGCGCTTCACGCGGTCGCCCGCCAAACGATCGGCGGTCTGGCCCAGGGTATCGACATCGAGCCGCCGGTAATCTTCGAGGGCGGTACGCTCGCCTACAACCCCACACTGGTCCGCGTGTTCCGGGAGCAACTGAATCTATCGGACGATCAGGTTATCGTCCCGCGCGATCCGCAGATCATGGTCGCGCGCGGTGCCGCCCTGTCGCTGACCGACATGTTCGCATCGTCCCAACCGATCGACCTTCCCGACGCTTTTGTCCGGCTGGATAAGCTCGAGACGGTCGCGCCCGCAAGCGGGGAGGGACGTCTTGCCCAGCCCTTTTTTGCCACACCTGCCGAGCAGGCGGATTTTACGGCACGCCATGGCAAAGAGACGCCGGCAAAGGGCCCGGATGCGTATGCGCCCGGAGAGACGGTGCGTGTGGCGCTCGGTATCGATTCGGGGAGCACGACGACCAAGTTCGCCCTGGTCGATGAGGCGGGTGAGCTTGTCGATTCGTTCTACGCGTCTAATAACGGCAGACCGCTCGACGTCGCCCAACAGGGTCTTGTCAGCTTGAAGAACCGCTGGGAGACAGCGGGAGTCACGCTTGCGATCGATGCCGTGGGCACCACGGGATACGGCGAGGAGCTTTTCGCGCGCGCGTTCCACGCCGACTACCATACGGTCGAGACGGTCGCGCACGCCCGCGCCGCGTGCGTATGCGTTCCCGATGCGACCTTCGTGCTCGACATCGGCGGACAGGATATGAAGGCCATCTGGCTCAACCACGGCGTGCTGACCGATATCGTCGTCAACGAGGCGTGCTCTGCGGACTGCGGCTCGTTCCTCGAGGGTTTTGCCAAAAACCTCGGAATAGCCGTTGAGGATATCGCGACCGAGGCATTTTCGTCCAAAGCCCCCGCCGTTCTCGGCAGCCGCTGCACGGTGTTCATGAACAGCAGCGTCGTTTCCGAGCAGCGGCGCGGTAAGGGTCCGGGCGACATCATGGCCGGTCTCTGCCGTTCGATTATCGAGAACGTGTTCACCAAGGTCATTCGCGTTTCAAATCTCAACCGTCTGGGCGACAAAGTCGTCGTCCAGGGCGGCACGTTCCGAAACGACGCGGTGCTGCGCGCATTCGAGCAGTATCTGGGCAAACCCGTCACGCGTGCGCCCCACCCGGGGCTGATGGGCGCTATCGGTATCGCCCTGCTCGCGCGCGAGGAATGCCGCAAGGGCGACGCCGGCACGTCGTTTATCGGGCTCGATGCCGTGGAGCGCTTCGAGCATCGCGAGTTCGGCGGCGTTACCTGCCGTCGGTGCAACAACCGCTGCCAGCGCGCGGTCGTGGCATTTGGCGACGGCTCGCTTTACGTCACGGGCAATCGCTGCCCGCGCGGCGGCGCCATCTCATGGGATGAGCTCGTGCGCGAGGTTCCCGCGGCGGAGGGGCTGCGTCCGCAGGGTGCTTGCGAGGCACAGGCACCCGGCACGGGGCGCGACCGGACCGCGGCTGCCCCCAATCTCTTTGTCGACCGCGAGAAGCTGCTGTTCGAGTCGTGCCCCACGGTTCCCGTCTGCGGGGGGCGCGATGTCACGATCGGCATTCCCCGTGTGCTCGAGTTCTGGGACACCATGCCGTTCTGGTCGACGTTCTTCAGCACGCTCGGCTTTAAGGTGCGCGTCTCGGGACGCAGCACCAAGGCGATGTACGAGCGCGGTCTGGCGCACGTCACATCCGACACCGTGTGCTTCCCGGCCAAGCTCGTCCACGGGCACATCCGCAATCTCGTCGACGCTGGCGTCGACCGCATCTTCATGCCCATCATCACGACGGTGCCCACCGAAAACACCGCCTCTACCAGCGAGTGGATGTGCGCCGTCGTAAAGGGATACCCCTACGTGATGCGCAATTCCGATAACCCGGAGGAGCGTTTCGGCGTTCCGTTCGATACGCCGCTGTTCCACTGGTACGACGAGGGCGACCGAAACCGCCAGCTCAAGGCGTGGTGCAAGGAGACCTTCGATATCGATGCCGACCTGGTTGCCAAGGCGACCGAGCAGGCGGACCGCGCGCAGCAGACGTTTGAGAACCAGCTGCAGCTGCGCGGCAGGCAGGTGCTCGAGAACCTGCGCGAGGACGGCGGCTACGCGGTGGTGATCGCTTCGCGCCCGTACCACAACGACCCGCTGGTCAACCACGGGCTGCCCAAGCTCTTCTCTGAGCGCGGCATCCCCGTGCTGACGCCCGATGCGGTGCCGGGGGTCTGCAACGTCGACCTTTCCAACAGCCGCATCGACATCGTGAACAACTACCATGCGCGCATGCTGTCGTGCGCGGTCATCGTCGCATCGACGCCCGAGCTCGAGCTCGTGCAGATGGGCAGCTTCGGCTGCGGCCACGATGCGTATCTCACCGACGAGATCGCGCGCATGATGGGCGAGATGGGCTCCAAGGTTCCGATGATGATCAAGCTCGATGAGAGCGACGTCGCCGGTCCCATGGGCATTCGCGTGCGTTCGTTTATCGAGTCGGTCAACCGTCGTCGCGCGGAGGAGCGTGCCGAGGGCGCCCGGGTGCACGCGGTCCATCCGCTCGACGACCCGTATAAGGTCAAGTACACCAAGCGCGACCGGCACGACAAGATCGCGCTGGTCCCCAACACCTCCCATGCGTTCTGCAGGCTCATGACCGCGGCGATGCGCAATCAGGGCGTGCGCGCCGAGGCCCTTGATATCGGGCGCGAGGATGCCATCCGCCTGGGCAAACGCTATGTGCACAACGACATCTGCTTCCCCGCGCAAATCGTGATCGGCGAGGCGCTCGCGGCACTCAAGAGCGGTAAGTACGACCCGCACGACGTCGCCGTGGTGACTGGCAAGTATATCGGCGACTGCCGCCTGACGCACTACATGCCCCTGCTGCGCCGCGCGCTCGACGACGCGGGATACGACTATGTCCCGGTGCTCACCAACGACGACGTCGATGCCCACAATGCGCATCCGGGCTTCAAGCTCGGCCTTGGCCCGAGCATCCAGATCGCCTACGGTCTTCCCATGATCGATGCCCTCGAGGCCATGCTTAGGCGCATCCGTCCCTACGAGCTCGAGAAGGGCGCGGCGGACGCTGCGTTCGACCGCGCGCTCGATGAGGTTATCGAGGGCATGGAGCGCTCCGGGCTGAGAGGCCAGGCGACGGGCTTCAAACGCGCGCTTGCGATCATGGACGCCGTTCCGTACGACCGCTCGAACCCGCATCCGACCGTTCTCATCGTGGGCGAGTACCTGCTCAATTTCCATCTCGGCGCCAACCACGAGATCGAGCGCTACCTCGAGGACAACGGGCTCGAGGTCATCGAGGCGCGCATGACCGACGTGATCCGCAAGACCTATTTCTACAAGCATGCGCAGTCGCGCGAGTTCCACGTCGACCTGTCGCTGCCCGAAAAGGCCTGGTACGCCACGGCGGACAACCTGTTCGAGCTCGCGCACGACCGTTGCGACCGCCTGGGCGCGGCGAGCCCGCTCTACGAGCCGCCGACGCGCATGCCCGAGCTCGTGCGCGCGAGCGATAAGATCCTGCACCATACGTTCGATGCGGGCGAGGGCGTGCTGATTCCGGCGGAGATCCTCGAGCACGCCAAGCGCGGCTGCCGCAACTTCGTGATCCTGCAGCCGTTCGGGTGTCTGCCCAACCATGTCGTGGGGCGCGGGCTCATCCATGCGCTCAAGGAGCAGTATCCCACGGCGCAGTTCCTGCCGCTCGACTACGATCCCGACGTGAGCTTCGCCAACGTGGAGAACCGTCTTCAGATGCTCATCATGAACGCCAAGGCGCAGGGGTGCGGTGAGGCGCATGGCGAGACCGCGTAAGGACGCCGATGCGCCCGATGCGCGCACCCGTATCATCGAGGCGTTTTGGGAGCTCATCGAGAACAACAGCATCTTCGAGCTGTCGGTTGGCGAGGTGACCCGCGTCGCCCAGTGCAATCGCGGAACGTTTTACTACTATTTTCACGATTTCGATGAACTCGTCGCCATCGCCATGACCCAGCTGCTGCAGGATAACGAGCTTATCACCGATGCCCTCTGGCATTTTTCGAGCGAGGGCGACCTTTCGGCGTTCGACCGGCGCGACGTCCGCTGCCTGCTGCGGCGCATCGTCATCACCATGAGGGCGGGTGCCGCCGAGCAGGTCGTGCAGGGCATCCATACGATCATCATCGACCGCGTGAGAGAGATCGTCCACCCCGACGGAGAAGAGCTCAAGGCAGATTCGAGCTTTGCGGTGGGCTTTCTGGTTTCGGGCATCATGGGCTTTGTGATGGCGGTCGGCTTTGCCCGGGAGGGCGGCGAGGAGATAGACCTCGAGCAGCTGGGGGACAGCGCGTGCGCGTACCTGAGGGCGGTCGCCATGCAGACGGTTGAAACGGTCGCGCAAGTCGAGGGCGTCGATACATCCGAGCTGCTCGAACGCGTCTCCAAGGAGGCCGATGCCTATCGCGCATCGCGTGCGACGAGTCCCGACGTGGTGAAAGACGTCTAGGGTTTCTCTTGCGGGGCGCCCGTCGCGCATCGCGCGGTGAGTCCCGCGATGCGGTCATAACCTGCATTCATGTGAGCCGGGTTTATAGATATTCCTCCAGCTGTTAACATAGACGACCTGTGGGTAAAGAGACAAAAGCGCCGCCGACGGGCGGGCGTTTTGATTTCGATGAACTCATGTAAGGAAACGAGCATGTTAGATAGATTTACCGATCGCGCGCGTAAGGTCATGTCCATGGCCAAGCAAGAGGCGCTCGATCTTCATTCAAATAAGGTGGGCACCGAGCACCTGCTGCTCGCGCTTGCCAAGGAGGACGAGGGCATTGCCGCCGAGGCGCTGCGCTCGCTCGACATCTCCTACGATGACATCATGGATACTCTCAAAGAGGTCCAGACCACGGTTCCCGAGCCCAGTGAGGAGACCGAGGCGGCCAAGCTCGCCTTTACGCCGCTCGTCATTAGCGTGATGGAGCGTTCATTCCGCGTGGCGCGTGAGAACAACCAGACCTACGTGTCGACCGAGCACTTGCTGATCGGCATCGTCGAAGAGGGCAACGGCATGGCCATGGACATCCTCATGCGCCTGGGTGTGTCGTCCGCCTCCATCAAAAAGGCTATCGAGAAACTCACCGCCAAGGACCAGGACAAGAAGCGTCCGCTCGCCGGCGCCGGTGCCGGTCGTCCCGGTGCGGGCCTGCCGTTCTTTAGCGGCTCGGATGCCTCTCAGCAAAAGGGGAGTGGCACCGATACGCTTAAGCAGTTCGCGACCAACCTCACGCAGAAGGCGCGCGACGGCGAGCTCGACCCTGTAATTGGTCGCGAAAAGGAAGTCCAGCGTATGATGGAAATTCTTTCGCGCCGCACCAAGAACAACCCGCTCATTCTGGGCGACCCCGGCGTGGGCAAGACGGCCATCGTCGAGGGCTTGGCTCAGCAGATTGCAGCCGGCAACGTGCCTGAGAACCTCATGAACCAGAATATCTGGACGCTCGACCTGCCGGGCCTCGTGGCGGGTGCCAAGTATCGCGGCGAGTTTGAGGAGCGCCTCAAGAACGTGATCCAGGAGGCCACCGAAGCCGATGACGTCATCCTGTTTATCGACGAGATGCACACCATCATCGGTGCCGGTTCTGCCGAGGGTTCCATCGACGCGAGCTCCATGCTCAAGCCCGTGCTCGCGCGCGGTGCCTTCCAGATTATCGGCGCCACCACGGCCGAGGAATTCCGCAAGTACCTCACCAAGGACCCGGCCTTTGAGCGTCGCTTCCAGACCATCGATGTCGAGGAGCCGAGCGTCGAGGACACGGTCAAGATTCTGACCGCGCTCAAGCCGCGCTACGAGGAGCACCACCATGTGCGCTATACGCAGGGTGCTATCGAGGCCGCCGCGAACCTTTCCAACCGCTACATCCAGGATCGCTTTCTGCCCGATAAGGCCATCGATCTCATCGACGAGGCTGGTGCCCGCGCTCGCATCGCCGCGAATCGCGCACCCGAGCCGGTGCGCGAGGCTGAGCATCGCGTGGAGGAGCTCAAGGCCGCGGCGCAGGAGGCCACCGAGAGCGACGACATGAACAAGGCCGCCGAGATCACCGAGCAGCAGAAGGCCGCCGAGATTGAGCTCGCCGAGGCCAAGGCCGCCTGGACCGCCGAGCTCGACGCCAGCCCGCTCACCATCGATGTGAGTCAGATCGCCGATATCGTGTCCGTGACTTCGGGCGTGCCGGTGTCCTCGCTTACCGAGAGCGAGAGCCGTCGCCTGCTGCAAGCCGAAAGCGTGCTCAAGACGCGCATCATCGGCCAGGATGAGGCAGTCGAGGCCGTCGCCAAGGCCGTGCGCCGCAGCCGCTCGCCGCTCAAGGACCCGCGTCGTCCCGGTGGCAGCTTTATCTTCCTTGGTCCCACCGGCACAGGCAAGACCGAGCTCGCCAAGACGCTCGCCGAGTACCTCTTTGGCAGCAAGGACGCGCTCATCAGCTTCGATATGTCGGAGTTTGGCAGTGAGTTCGAGGTCTCCAAGCTTATCGGTAGCCCTCCGGGCTATGTGGGCCACGACGAGGGCGGTCAGCTCACCAAGGCCGTTCGTCGTCATCCGTACTCGGTCGTGCTGTTCGATGAGATCGAGAAGGCGCACCCCGACATCTTCAATATCCTGCTGCAGGTGCTGGAGGAGGGCCGCCTGACCGATAGCCAGGGCAAGACGGTCGATTTCCGCAACACCGTGATCATCATGACGTCCAACGTGGGCGCCCGCGAGATCGCGCAGGATGCGAGCGTGGGCTTTGGCACCACCGGCGAGCAGGGCCTCACCTCGAGTGAGATCCGCGGCCGCGCGATGGGCGAGCTCAAGCGCCTGTTCCGCCCCGAGCTGCTCAACCGTATCGACGACATCGTGGTGTTCCAGAAGCTCTCGGGCGAGAACCTGACCAAGATTGCGCACCTGCTGGTGGACGATCTGCGCCAGCGCCTGATCGCAAACGGCATGAACATCAAGCTTACCGATGCGGCCTACGACAAGATTGTGGCGGAGGGTACCGACCTCACCAACGGCGCGCGTCCGCTGCGTCGTGCCATCCAAAAGCTCATCGAGGATCCGCTGTCCGAGGAACTGCTGGCTGGCGAGTGGGGCGAGGGCGATACCGTCCTGTGCGACGTGGCCGATGGCAAGTTTGTCTTTAGCCGCGGCACGGGCGAGATCCCGGCACCGCGTCCGGCGGGCACGCTTGGTGGCGATACCGCCCCGGCGGTACCGCACACCGGCAACGCCGCGCCCGTGAGCGGCGGCGTGACCTCGGGCCCCGGCGGCATGATGCAAGCCGGTTCCGGCGCGCTGTAGGGCGTGGCGACAATTTGATACGCGCAATCGAGGCGCTCCGGAAAGGGCGCCTCGATTTGTAGAGCTGCGGAAGTTGTGACCGTTACGCTATACGGTCCACCGTTAGCCGATGATGCGAGGGCGCTCGGCGTTTTCGACTGGTTTATGCACGCAAAGTCTGGGAATATACAAGTCGCATGTCTTACTGTCTAACCAGTTGCGCCAAGGAGGCACCATGGACTACAGGATTACCGGCTACGAGCCCGCTCAGCTGTTCCATTTCTTTGAGGAGGTCAGCGCGATCCCCCGTGGGTCTGGCAACGAGAAGGGCATCAGCGATTTCCTGGTCGCGTTTGCCAAGGAGCGCGGTCTCGATGTGTATCAGGACGAGGTCTACAACGTCATCATTCGCAAGCCCGCATCTGCCGGCGCCGAGAATGCCCCGACCGTGATGCTGCAGGGCCACATCGACATGGTGTGCGACAAGCTGGGCTCCGTTGAGCACGACTTTACGACCGATGGTATCGACCTGGTCGTCAAGGACGGCGTCCTCACCGCTAACGGCACCACTCTGGGCGCCGACAACGGTATTGCCGTCGCTCTGATGCTCACTGTTCTCGATGACGATTCGATCGTTCACCCCGCCCTCGAGTGCGTATTTACCACCGACGAGGAGACTGGCCTGGTCGGCGCCGAGACGCTCGACAAGTCCCAGATTAGCGCCCGCACCATGATTAACCTTGACTCCGAGGAAGAGGGCGTTGCCACCGTCAGCTGCGCCGGCGGTGTCGTCGTTACCTACACCTGCCCGATCGCGCGCGAGCACAAGACCGGTAGCACCCTCACGCTCGACATCTCCGGCCTGCTGGGCGGCCACTCCGGCAGCGATATCAACCTGGAGCGCGGCAACGGCAACCTCATCATGGCCCGCATCATCGACCGCCTGATGGTTGCCGGCGAGCCCGCCATCGTTAGCTTTAACGGAGGCACCAAGGACAACGCCATCAACCGTGAGTGCAAGGCCGTTCTGGTCTACGCCGACCACGCTGCCGCCGAGGCCGCGGCCCAGGTCGCAAAGGGCATCATCGCCGACGTCACTGCCGAGCTCGAGGTCTTCGACCCCGGCTTTACCTGCACCGTCGAGATTGCCGACGACGCCGAGGTCGAGGCCATGGACCAGAAGTCCGCACTTGCCCTTATTCGCGCTCTGCGTCTTGCCCCCAACGGTGTGATCCGCCGCAACGTCGCCACCGACGGCTCCGTCGAGGTTTCCTCCAACATCGGCGTGGTCGCCACCTCTGACGACCAGGTCAAGATCATGCTGTCCCCGCGCTCCTCGATCACCTCGCTGCAGAACGAGTTCAAGGACCGCCTGCAGACGCTGGCCGATGTCCTGGGATTCGACGCCAAGTTTGAGTTCGAGTATCCCGGCTGGAGCTATGCCGAGCATTCGCCGGTCCGCGACATCTTTGTCGAGAGCTATCGCGAGCTCTTTGGCTCCGAGCTACGAATCGAGTCCATTCACGCCGGCCTTGAGTGCGGCCTGTTTGCCGAGGCCCTGCACGGCCTGGACGCCATCGCCGTGGGCCCGACGCTCTCCGATGTCCACACCCCGGACGAGAGCATGGAGCTCGCTTCTGCCGAGCGCTTCTACGAGCTGCTCATCGACGTCCTCAAGCGCCTCGCTGCGTAAAGGTTGCGCTAGCAGCAGTCCGAGCCACGTGCTGGTGGATTGCAAATGACATTGCGTGAGGGGGCACCCGAGCTTTTGCGACGGGTGCCCCCTCTCTTTTTTAAGAAATGGGAAATTGATTGGCGTCTAGCCCATATCCGCCTTGATGAGGTCGAGGTTGCGCTGGCAGTTTTCGCGGACGGGGCCGAGCATATGCTCGCGCAGGTCCGCCATGCCGGGCAGGTCGGCGTATTCGTTCATGACCTCTTCCATGCAAATGGGCACCTCGTAGGCAAGGTCCATCATGGTCGTAAAGCAAAACTTCTCGGATAGCCCGGCATCGGTGAGCGCCGCCTCCAGCGCGGGGTCGCCCATACCGTGGTATCGGCGGATAGCGCCTGGACCGATGCGCCCCACACGATTTTCGCCGCCAACGCTCATGGCGAGGCGCGCTCGGCGGCGCATGCGCTCATACGCCAAACCCGACGCGACATCGTACATTCGAGCCATCATGGCTGCGCCGTCGTTTCCAAGGAGCAGGGAATAGTTTTTCGCATGCGCATCCGGTGCGCCGATAATGGCGTTGAAGAACAGTATCTGCGTAAACAGATACAGGTTAAGTTGATGGTGGCTCGTATTTACGAGGAGCTCTTGAATGTCGCGGGTGGTCGGGCCGCCGTCTGCCGTGTACTTTTGGGCGGGCATCACCCCAAGTGCCTGACAGAGGTCTTCTTGATGTAGGCGCCTGATCGTTCCGTCTTCGACTTTCACGCGGTCATAGCGCTCAACAATGAGGGCTGGTTCGTCCTCAAACATACGATATTCGACGTTTGCCGTTGCGATACCGGCGCGCTGGGCGCTTTTCATGCAGACAAACTCATTGAGAGCCTCGAGTTTAAATCCGATAACGCCATTTTTGAAAATATGCGTCGTGGGCGAGGAGCCCATGCATTCGCACCAGCGGCCGTTTATGAACGCGAGCGCGAACTTGCCTTGGTTGCCTCCAAGTGACCAACTTTCATCTAGACCCATCCACGATGCATCGCGGTCATCTCTGATCGACTTGAGACGGAGAGCAATTTCGTGGTCGTCTATGGGGCGGTATTCGCCAGCGCGATGCAGGACGGCGTCGGCATCTTCTTTGGCACAAAACTGCACTCCGCCCGGACAGTCGAGTCCGATATGGCTGAGCAACGCAACGGGATTGTTGGGCCTAACGTCGAATTCGGCGGCAATCGCTTTTCGTTGGTCCTCGCTGTCGGGTAGAAGGCCAAACAGGTACGGATTCATGACCTGTTGTCCGTATGTTCGATTCGATACGGGTATGTTGGTCGATAGGGCTGGCCCGTCATAGTCATGATCGTAGGTAAAGCTGATAAGACCGTTCTCATCTTGCGTGAGCGTTCCCGCAGGCACGCCGCAAATAATGGTCCGAAGTGATGTTCTGGCCATTGGCTATTTCCCTTCGGGCTTGGTTTGGCTAGATGCGTTTGCGGCAATCGAGACTCCGAGATTGGACATGGCGAAATCGGCGAAGACCTCGTCGTAGAGTGCGGATGTAAAGGGGGCATCTGCAAGAGCCGGAATGGCGGTACTACGACGGTTGCGATGATGAGGACGTTGAGTGTGATGGCGCCTGGGGATGCTGAGGGGCAGCGGATTGGCATGCGGGGCGTCGACTGGTCGCTCGTTTTTCGCTTCGCCGATATCCCCTTGAGCGGCGAGTGCCAGTCCAAGAGCATTGAAAATCGTCAGCAACTTGTCGAGTCGAATGCCGGTGGCGTCTCCTAGCTCGAGCGATGCGAGCAGGCGCTCCGAAACACCGGCCGTTTTGGCGAGGGCGGCACGGGTGAGGCCCTGAGCCTCGCGCGCCTGGCGCACGTAGATGCCAGCTTGGCGCGGTGTGGTGATGGGAAGGGTATCCACGGCGATCTCCTAACGTGCAGACTTTTGCATCCTAGTATGACATGCAAAAGTCTGCATGAAAAGGCCTCATGCAAAACTCTGCATGAGGCCTTGTACTGGCGTTTAGTTTTGAGCGATTGTGTTTGGCACTACAGCGCCAAAATCCCCAGATGCTCAAGTAAGATCTTAAGCCCGATGAGGATGAGCACGACGCCACCCACGATGGTGGCGGGTTTTTCGTAGCGCGCGCCAAAGGTGTGGCCGATCGCTACGCCGGCGACGGAGAAGATAAACGTTGTGACGCCGATAAGCGATACAGCGGGAACGATGTAAACCGAGAGCGCCGCAAATGAGATGCCCACGGCCAGGGCGTCGATTGAGGTGGCGATGGCGAGGATCAGGTACTCGCCCAGGTCAATCTTCTCGGCATCCTTGCCGTCGCCTTCATCCTCGTCTTCGGTAAAGGCTTCCCACAGCATTTTGCCGCCGATAAAGGCCAATAGGATAAAGGCGATCCAATGGTCGATGGGTCCGATGATGCCCATGAATTGACTGCCGAGCGCCCATCCGATTACGGGCATGCCGGCCTGAAAGCCGCCAAAGAACAAGCCGAGCACCACGGCAACTTTAAGGTTGAGCTTCTTCATGCCAAGACCCTTGCAGATGGAAACGGCAAAGGCGTCCATCGAAAGGCCAACGGCGAGCAACACGAGCTCTGCGAGTCCCATAGTCTGGCTCCCTCTCTGCGGGCGGGCCCGCGTGTACCTCTTGGGGGAGTAACAAAAAAGACCCGTGGCGTACGCGTTGCGCGCACAGCCACGAGTCTCGTTCATTAAGGCAAGCCAGGCCGCATCGGCCAGTGTGTTGACTTGCCGCGCCACCGGAGGCGAACCCGATCACGCGACTACTCCCTCATTTATGCGAATCCCGATGCTACCACATAAGCAGCTCATTTGGATTGGGGCTCTCAGCTGTGTTCGCTCATTCTGTAAGCATCGGATTTTGCGGGCGTCACAGGGGCAAACCGTGAGAAACTTATTGACGTTTATGGAGCGTATACGATGGGAGCGATGCCTTGGATAAGAACGAGCTGCAAAAGCGTATGGAACAGGCCATCCGCCTGACTGCCCCCGGTCAGCCGATCCGCACCGCCCTCGACATGATCATCGCCGGTCACCTGGGTGCCCTTATCTGCGTCGGCGACACCGAAAACGTGCTCGCTGCCGGTAACGACGGCTTCCCGCTCAACATTTCGTTTACCTCGAACCGTCTGTTCGAGCTCTCCAAGATGGACGGTGCCATCGTCATCGACGGCGACCTCACCCAGATCCTGCGCGCCAACTTCCACCTCAATCCCGACCCCTCGCTTGCCACGAGCGAGACGGGCATGCGTCACCGCACCGCCGCTCGCATGTCGGTGCTCACCGATGCCATCGTGATCTCGGTCTCGGCTCGTCGTGCCGTCGTTAACGTGTACGTTCACGGCAAGAGCTACGAGATCCAGCCCGTCACCACCATCATGAGCTCGGTCAACCAGCTCGTCGCCACGCTCCAGACCACCCGTCAGTCGCTCGACCGCTCCCTGCTGCGCCTGACGGCACTCGAGCTGGACGACTACGTCACGCTCGCCGACATCACTGGCATCTTCTCGAGCTTCGAGATCATGCAGCAGGCAAAGACCGAGCTTAAGGATTGCATCGTCAAGCTGGGCAACCAGGGCAAGCTCGTGCAGATGCAGCTCGAGCAGCTCGCCGGTTCCAGCATGGATACCGAATACGACCTGATGATCCGCGACTACGCGAGCGATTCCTCCGAGGCAAACGCCGAGAAGATTCGCGCCGAGCTCGCTCGCATGACGCCTAAGGACCTGTCCGACCCGCAACATGTGGCGGCAGTTCTGGGCTATGACGACCTGGACGAGGACTCCGTCATGACGCCGCTGGGCCTGCGCACGCTTTCGCGTGTGTCCGTCGTGCGCGACGGCGTGGCCGAGAAGATCGTCGACGAGTACGGCTCGCTGCAGGAGCTCATGGACGACATCAGCGAGGATCCGGAGCGCCTAGGCGACTTTGGCGTCAACAACCCTGCCATTCTTGCGGACTCGTTGTACCGCATGAAGGGCACCAAACAGGGGAACGCATAATGGCGCCCGTATGCGCCGTGGTCGTTGCCGGTGGCAGCGGCCAGCGCTTTGGAAATCCCGGCGGCAAGCAGCTCGTTAACGTGGCGGGCCGTCCGCTCATGAGCTGGTCCATCCGCGCGTTCGATCGTAGCGACAAGGTCGGCCACATCGTGGTGGTGTGCCCTGCCGAGCGCCGTGCCGAGATGCGCCGCCTGGCCATCGACCCGTTTGACTATGACACGCCCATCAGCTTTGCCGATGCCGGCGCGACCCGCCAGGATTCCACCCGTGCCGGCGTGCATGCGGTTCCGGCGGGTTTCGAATATGTCGCCATCCACGATGGTGCTCGTCCGCTCATTACGACCGAGGCCATCGACCACGCTATCGACGTGCTCATGGGTGACCGCTCGCTCGACGGTGTCGTGTGCGGTCAGCCCGCGATCGACACGCTCAAGATCGTCGACGGCGATAATATCGTCGAGACGCCGCCGCGCGAGCTCTATTGGGCCGCGCAGACGCCGCAGATTTTTAGCGTCGACGCCATGAAGCGCGCTCACGCCGCTGCTATCGCCGAGGGTTTTATCGGTACCGACGATTCATCGCTGGTCGAGCGCATGGGTGGGTGCGTCCGCTGCGTCCAGAGCCCACGCGACAACCTTAAGGTGACGGTGCCCGAGGACCTGCGTCCCGTAACCGCGATTCTGCTCGGTCGCATGGCCGAGGGAGAGGACCTTCCCCATGTTCAGTAACCTGCGCATTGGCCACGGCTACGACGTCCACCGTTTGGTGGAGGGGCGTCGATGTATCATCGGCGGGGTCGACATTCCCTACGAGCGCGGCCTGCTGGGCCACTCGGATGCCGATGTGCTCGCGCACGCCTTGGCCGATGCCATTCTGGGCGCCTGCCGCGGGGGAGACATCGGCAAGCTATTCCCCGACACCGATCCTGCCTACGAGGGTGCTGATTCGATGGTGCTGCTCGCTCGCGTGATGGACTACGCGCGCGAGCTGGGCTTTGAGTTTGTCGATGCCGATTGCACCATTGCCTGTCAGCAACCCAAGATCACCCCGCACCGCGATGCCATGCGCGCCAACCTTGCCCATGCCTTGGGCGTTGACGTCGAAAACGTGGGCGTCGCCGCCACCACGACCGAAAAGCTCGGTTGGGAAGGCCAGGGCGAGGGAATCGGCGCCTGGGCCGTCTGCCTGCTACAGAAAACCGTTAAGGAGTAACGAATGCGTATCTACAACAGCGCTACCCATAAAAAGGAAGAGTTCCAGCCCATCGAGTCCGGCAAGGTCCGCATGTACGTGTGCGGCCCCACGGTCTACGACAACATCCACATCGGCAATGCCCGCACGTTCATCAGCTTCGATGTGATTCGACGCTGGCTCATCGCGAGCGGCTACGAGGTCACGTTCGCCCAGAACCTCACCGATGTCGACGACAAGATCATCAAGCGCGCCAACGAGCAGGGCCGTACGGCTGCCGAGGTCGCGACGGAGTTCTCCAACAAGTTCATCGGCGTCATGCGCGCCGCCAACGTGCTCGATCCCGATGTGCGCCCCCGCGCCACCAAGGAGATCGGCCCCATGATCGCCATGATCAAGACGCTTATCGAGCAGGGCTACGCTTACGCAGCCGATAACGGCGATGTGTACTTTGCCGTGCGCAGCGATCCCAACTATGGTCAGGTCTCGGGCCGCAACATCGACGACCTTATGGTTGGCGCGCGCATCGAGGAGAACGAGGACAAGAACGACCCGCTCGACTTTGCCCTGTGGAAGGCCGCCAAGCCGGGCGAGCCCAGCTGGCCGAGCCCCTGGGGCGAGGGCCGTCCCGGTTGGCACACCGAGTGTGCCGCCATGGTGCACCGCTACCTGGGCACTCCGATTGACATCCACGGCGGCGGCTCCGACCTTGCTTTCCCGCATCACGAGAACGAGTGCGCCCAGGCCACCTGCGCCTGGCACCAGGGCTTCTCCAACACCTGGATGCACACGGGCATGCTGCTGGTAGACGGCGAGAAGATGTCCAAGTCGCTCGGCAACTTCTTTACGCTGGCCGAGGTCCTCGAGCAGCACTCCGCTGCCGCCCTGCGCCTGCTGATGCTGCAGACGAGCTATCGCTCGCCGCTCGACTTTTCTTGGGAGCGCCTGGAGGGTGCCGAGAACTCGCTCACGCGTATCGCCGGTACGGTCGAGAACCTGCGCTGGGCCGCGAACCATGCGACGGCCGATGCCGATGTGGCTGCCGCCGAGGCATTTGCCGCCAAGGCCGCTGAGACTCGTGCTGCCTTTAAGGAGTGCATGGACGACGACTTTAACACCGCTGGTGCCATGGGTGCTGTCTTTGGCTTTGTGACCGAGTGCAACCAGTACCTGGAGCAGGCGGGCGACGCTGCCGCCAAGGCCGCCGCGCTTGCCGCCGCCGACACGCTGGCCGAGCTGCTCGATACGCTTGGCGTTGAGCTCCCCGAGCCCAAGGTCGAGTTGCCGCTGGGCCTGCTGGGCGTTGCCGCCGGTTTGGTTGCCTACACGGGTGACGACGTGGACGAGGCCGCTGCCAAGATTCTCGAGGCCCGCGCCGAGGCCCGCGCCGCCAAGAACTGGGATCTGGCCGACGCCATCCGCGACCAGCTCAAGGACCTGGGCCTGACGATTGAAGATACCGCCGCCGGCACTCGTATCAAATCTCTCTAATCCCCGCGGGTTTCCCAAGCACCCGACCTTGCCGTTCAAACCGTCGCTCGCGTACTCAAGTACGCGTCGCTCCTCTTTCACGGCAATCTCGGGCACTTGGAAAACCCGTACCGACCGCCCGAATTAATATTCATGGGCGGTCGTTTATTTTGTTTCGTTTGATAGTTGTATTTAGGAGGTCGCTTTATGGCCGACAATCGCAAGCGTGCACCGCGTGGAGGCAAGCAGGCTGCTTCTGGCTCGCGTCCGGGTCGCCGCAACGACCGCGCTGCCGCTCCCAAGGGCCAGCGCGATCGTACCCAGGCCGCACGTCCGCAGCGCGATCGCAACCGCGATGCTGTCCAGGTTCCCAAGGGCGAGTTTATCGAAGGTCGCCGTGCCGCCGCCGAGGCGCTGCGTACCGGCTTTCCCGTCAAGTGCGCGCTCATCGCTGAGGGCGGGGAGCGCGATGCCGCCTTGTCGCGCCTGGTCGACGACCTCAACGCCGCGGGCGTCCGCATTAAGTATGTGCCGCGCGCGCAGCTCGATGCGCTGTCGAGTCATGGCGCTCACCAGGGCATTGCGCTCGAGGTTGGTAACTTCCCCTATGCTGATGTTGCCGATATCCTCGACCGTGCGGGCGACGGTCCGGCGCTCGTCGTTGTGCTCGACCATGTGACCGACGACGGCAACTTTGGCGCCATCGTGCGCTCCGCCGAGGTTGTGGGCGCGGCCGGTGTCATCATTGCCAACAAGCGCGCTGCCGGCGTGACCGTTGGCAGCTACAAGACTTCCGCCGGCGCCGTCATGCATCTGCCTATCGCGCAGGTTCCCAATATCGCCCGTGCACTCGACGACCTCAAGGCCGCTGGCTTTTGGGTGGGCGGTGCCTCCGAGCACGCCGAGGGCAGCTGCTGGGATGCTCCCTTCGAGGGCCGCGTGGCGCTCGTCATGGGCTCCGAGGGCGACGGCATCTCGCGCCTGGTACTCGAGAAATGCGACTTTTTGACCAAGCTTCCCCAGCGCGGCATGACCGAGAGTCTCAACGTGGCCCAGGCGACTACCGCACTGTGCTTTGAGTGGCTGCGCCGCAATGCCGGCGAGCTCATGGGGGAGGAGTAGCGCATGTCCAAGAAGAACCGCGCTAAGTCCAAGGCCAAGCGCTTTGGCGAGGGCTCGGCCAAGCCGATTGTTTCGGCCGCGACCTATGGCGTGGGCGGCAATGCGTTTGCGCAGGCCATCGCCGATCCGGTCTCGACGGTGCACTCCAATAAGCCCGAGCTGCTGGTGGTCGACGGTTACAACGTGATCCACTGCACGCCGCGCTACGAAAAGCTCGTGTACGACCATTCCGACGATCCGTATTCCAGCGACGTTCACGATATGGCGCGCACCGCCCTCATCAACGACGTTGCCGCCTTTGCCCAGGGCCGTTACGAGGCCGTGATCGTGTTTGACGGCGCGGGCAATATCTCCACTGAACGTCCCAACCTGCCGGCCCGCGGCGTGCGCATCGAGTTCTCGCCGACGGGTGTTTCAGCCGATACCGTGGTGCAAAAGCTCTGCATCGAGGCGCGCGAGGAAGGCCGCGCATGCTCCGTGGTATCGAGCGACGGCACGATCCAGGCCGTCGTCATGGGCAAGGGTGTCACGCGCATCTCGAGCCGTATGCTGGTGGACGAGATCAAACAGATCGATAACGACGTTCACGAGGCAGAGGAAGCTCCGCAGATCAAGATGACTCTGGGCAGTCGCCTGAGCCCCGATGCCCTGGCCAAGCTCAAGGCCCTGCGCGGGAGGTAGGGAAGTTGGCGGGGCAATGCTGCCTCGCTAACTCCATTCAGCGATGTCGATCATTCTTTCGAGGCGCCACGTTAGCGCCTTTTTTAGATATGGCAGCCTTGCCGTGAGCGCGTCGTTTCTGGAAAGAATCTCGATTGCCTCGTCAACGAAGCCTTCGAGTCTGTCGCCGTCAAACCAGCCCATGTCCTCGACGAGCAACATTTGTTTGGCGGGGCTTGAATGAAATTGTGCGCTGGTAAAACTGTGCTCTCCCGCCCTAAGCTCCTCTAGTGATATGTTGCACCAGAGCGATGAGCCCGAATCGAAGATGGGGGCAGGTCTGCAAGCTTGCGTGTTTACGTTTCGCACGAGGCCGAAGTTGCGCCAATGACGATCGTAGTTGGCAATGATGTCGTCACATACGATCATGCGGTCAAGGGCATCCTTGACGCCTGTCACCCCGAGCTCCTCGCAGTTTGCTACATATCGCTCGTAGTCGGTTAGCCGTTCATCTGCGTTTGCGTGCTGGTTTACATAGAACGCAGGGACATACTCTTCTTCATCAGTTAAGAAGACATCGCATGTGCTCAGGGCGGAAGTGCCCGTGCCCTCGAGCGAGTAAGGCACATAATCGCAGGCGTTTAGGATGCGACGGTGGAGCGCGGTCGCCACCAGCTCGTTATAAGGTTCCTGGTCCAGGTGCGCTCCTGCCTTATGCAGAATTCGACGTTCGCCCTCGCACGTCCAGTACTTTTGAAGATTGCCGTCCGAGGTGTTATCGGGCTTTGCGGCAGCCGCTTTTCCCTCTGGGGCAAAGGGTGCAATGGTTAGCGAGACGTCATCAAAGGCGTTATTGAAGAAGTTGATATCCTCCCAGGTGAGACCGGAACCTTGGGGCCTAATCCAATACTGGTCGGATAAGGAGAGGCCGAGATTTCGCTGGACGAGTTCATCGGGAACATCGACTGCGGCTTCTGCAAGCAGGGAGGCTAGCCCAATGCGTGCGAGCGGGATACCGCGGCCGCGCCACCAGATGCGGAAGGAGTCTAGCGATATGGGGCTATTAGGGCCAAATACTCCAATAGGGGCGTGGGCGTAATCGATGTCGGCACCGATGTGGGTAAAGTCTTTTCGCGATGTGCTGTAGACCAGCTGAGCGACTTCGTACGTGCGGTTCATGAGGGTGAACGCGATCTCGCTCTTACCGTGGCCGCGGCGGGGACGTCCCCCCGTTTTGGTCACAGAGCGGAGTCGCGTGTCGACGCTGTCTTTGTCGATGAGCCATACACCAGAAGCCTTGCGGGCCTCAAGCGCTCCGTTTTTTATGAGCTCCTGCACCCTGCGCGGAGTGATGCCGAGCAGCTCGGCGGCTTCTTTGGTAGTAAGCATCGCGAAACCCTTCGTTAGAACGAATAGTTTTATATATAGCAATTGTAATTAAAACTATTCGTTCTGACGAATGGTTTTGAGATTGAGGGCGAACCGACAGAAATGAACGGGCCTGGTACCTGTTGTTGCTGGATTTTGCATATTTGTATAACGCCGTGTGGCCTGTTGCGCCTCGTCCGCAATTCCTTTATTCTTAACTGGCTTCGCGCGAAAGCGCCAAGTGTGCCAGTGTGGCGCAACGGTAGCGCAACTGATTTGTAATCAGTGGGTTGCAGGTTCGATTCCTGTCACTGGCTCGATGAGAGTTTCGGGCTCTGTTCCCTTGTGGGACAGGGCCCGTTTCTATTTAGGTGGTGCGCCATCGGGTTAGCGCCCATCCCGTTTTTGGTTTGTCTCGTCCTCCAGTTTGTCTAAATCTGTAACACCAAGACCGATATTTGGCATCTAACTGTTACAGATTGAGATGAAACTTAGGGTGTTTTAGGAATATCTTGATCTGTAACATGTAGAAGCGGAATAGGCCTCTTGCTGTTACAGATCGAGACAAGGGCGGGTACGGACCTGGATGTTCTGCTCGAGCGTGGATAATTAACTTGGATAGGGAGCTAAGGTAAACACCGATTGTCTATCGAAGGCTTTAGAAACAACGACCCCGATTTCATTGTGGAATCGGGGTCGTTTGTGCCTGAGGAATCCGAATGGATTAATCGAGCTCCTAAGGGACTCTTGGGTTCTTGCTAATGGTCTGCCGAGGATGTCCCCAATGCAAGCAGCGGGCATCTACTCAATATAGTTGGGATTCTTCTTGATGATCACGCGTGCAGCGATGAACGAGACAACGATGGCGATGACGGCGACAACGCACGCCAGTACGAAGTTGCCCATGGATCCATCGGGAGCGATAAAGATCAGCGCAGAGAGAAGACCGGGGCATGCTCCCGCAACATACTCCTTCAGGACGAAGATGCCTGCAGGGGGTCCCGCGCAGAGGGCGCCGATTGCTGTGCCGACAAGCAGGCGGGGACGCTCGATGAGGCAGCCGTAAAATGCGGGCTCAGTTACGCCACAGAGTGCGGTGACGGCAACCGTGGTGACCATACCTCTCTTCTCCTTGTTGCCTTTCATTGCAGTTGCCAAGGCGAGACTCGTGCCGCCAATGCAGAGGTTTGAGATGAAGCCAAAGATGATGGGCGCCCAGCCGAGCTGCGCCAAGCTCGTAACTTCGATCGCGATGTAGGCCTTATCAAGACCGAGCATGACAAAATAGGGAATAAGGGCTTAAAGGATGCAAGGATTGGAGTAGCGATAAATGCCACGTTATCCATGAGCCACGTGGCGGCATCACTCAGCGCGTAGCCCATCATGCTGCCGGCGGGGCCGAGGATAATCAGCTCAACAGGCACGACGATGAACATGGTGAGCAGCGGCTTCAAGAACAGTTTGGTAATGTCGGGGATGATTTTCTGAAGACCGCGATCAACAAAGTACATGAACACAACGCCCAGTACGATGGGCACCACCGTGCTCGAGTAGTCATTCGTCGGGATGGGGATGCCAAGAAAGTCGAGACCCTCAGCACCGCTAATAGACGAGCTAATCATGATTGCGCCCAGCAGTGCGCCCATGATAGGCTGCATCTTCATGACGGCGGCGAGCTGATAGCCGAGGTAAACGGGCAGGAAGCTAAATGAGGCGCTGAAGATCGCCAGCAGAACCTGGGCGGTTCCGCTATCGGTGCTCAATCCACAATAATTGACCAGGAGATTCTTGATCGAAAGAATGAGTCCGCCAACGATGAGCGCCGGGACGATGGGCATGAATACCTGTGCAGAGACGTTCCCGAATTTCTCAATCAAGCCCATGGCGGTGTTACCGCTTTTAATGCCTTCTGCAAGGTCTTTGGCGGTTTGGGCATCGTCGGCAACCGTGCCACCGCCGACTTCGATTCCCGCGAAGTCGAGGAAGTCGTTGTAGGCCTCGGTGACGTTGGGGCCGATGATCACCTGAAGCTGGCCACCGCTGACTACTGCCCCGAGCGCCTGGTCAGCCGATTTGGCGAGCTGGAGATCGATGATCGAGGTGTCTCGTGCGTCGATGCGAAGGCGCGTCGCACAATGAGTTACCGATGTAATGTTCTCTTTGCCGCCAACAGCCTTTAGGACTGTTTCGGACATTGCCTGATATTTCATCTCTTTCTCCTAACCTTCCTGCTCCTGATACTTCGAGATAAGGTCTCGGTACCAATACCAGCTCTTTTTGGGGGTGCGCTCCAGATTGTTCTCGAAGTCGATATGGACAAGTCCGTATCGTTTTTCGTAGCCGTTGATCCAGCTATACAGATCCATCGTCGACCAGAGGTAGTAGCCCTCAACGCGCGCGCCGTCGCGCTTAGCCCTCATCATGTGCTCGATGAACTGGCCCAGAAGCTCGATGCGGTCATCATCGTGGATCATTCCGTCTGCGTCTGGTTGCTCATAGGCGCCATGTCCGTTTTCCGTAATAAAGATGCGGGGCGCGTCATAGCGCTCGTGGACATCCATGATGGTTGAATACATGCAACTTGGGAGTATTTCGCGGCCCCATTTATTGCGGGGAACATTGCTGTCGCGGGCGCTTTCAAACAAGGGCGCAATGCATTTTCCTTCGACCTTTTTGCTCGAACCGCCCTTATTGTTCGCCGAAACGGCAAGCTCTCCACCGTGCCAGTCGGTTACATACTCTCGGCAATACACGTTGAGTCCAATAAAATCGACTTTACCGTCTCTGAATTCTTCTACGTCATTTGGGGATCGATAGAGCGAGACGCCAAGTTTTTCAAGGATTTCGTCCATTTCTGGCGGCAGTTGACCCTGAAGTGCTGGTGCCAGAATCATGCGATTGGCGAAAAAGTCTGCGTATCGAAATACGTCATCGGGGTGCTCGGTTGCCGGGTCGAGTTCGACAACGCCGCCATCGTGGACGGCGCCGATGATGCCGTCGTAGCCCATTTGACGATATGCTCGGACTGCGAGTGCGCTTGCGCGCATCAGGTTGTACTGAAACTGCATGTACGACTGAACGTCGAGCGATCGATTGGGGGGATAGTTGCCCAACATGTTTACGCAGTAGCTGTAGAAATGCGGCTCGTTAACGGTAGCCCAGATTTTGACGCGGTCTCCAAAGCGCTCAAAGCAAATCTTGGCGTATTTGCAGAACCATTCTGCCATATCGTTGTTCAGCCATCCGCCTTTGCAAGCAAGCGTGAATGGCAGATCGTAATGGAACAGCGTAACGTTGGGCTCTATGCCATTTTCGAGGCAGCAATCAATGACCCGATTATAAAAATCGATACCCTTTTCATTCACTTCACCGATACCCGTGGGGATGATTCGACTCCATGAAAGAGAGAAGCGATAGGTGTTTTGTCCGCCTTCTTTCATCATGCGGATATCTTCTTCATGGCGATGGTAGAAGTCGCAAGATACATCACCGTCAACATGGTTGATGTTCTTATTGCTTGTGTGGTTAAAGAAATCCCACTCGCCAAGGCCTTTGCCGTCTTCGTTCCAGGCACCCTCGCACTGATAAGACGCCGTGGCGGAACCCCAGAGAAACGGGATGTTGTTCACGTTGCCCATGAATCTCCTTTTCATCATTCAACACGGTGGATACGTGTGGCGGAATTACGATTAAGATGACGTCAACTGATTTGAATCATAGGAGAACGACCAAAGCTGTTTGATTCAATAAATGAACTATG
>CAUDAE010000013.1 GCA_958447445.1 uncultured Collinsella sp. | reverse complement strand
GCGGGCCCGCTGTGTTCACCGGCGCTGAGCGAAGAGGTCATGAAGCTCGTCGGTGGCGATGCCCTGGCATTCTTTGATGCGGCGGCGCCGATCGTCGATGCCTCCACGCTCGATATGGACGTGCTGTTCTCGCAGTCGCGCTACGAGGAGCAGGGGGGCGGCGACTATCTCAACGCTCCGCTCAATAAGGAGGAGTACGAGGCCTTTATCGAGGCGCTTACCACGGCCGACCGCGTGGTGCTCAAAGACTTTGAGGGCGGCGATCTGTTCCAGGCTTGCCAGCCTGCCGAGGAAGTTGCGCGCACCGGCAAGGACGCCATTCGCTTTGGCGCCATGAAGCCCGTCGGCCTCACCGACCCGCGTACCGGACGTCGCCCCTGGGCGGCGATTCAGCTGCGTGCCGAGAACAAGGAGAAGACCGCCTATAACCTGGTGGGCTTCCAGACCAACTTGACCTTTGGCGAGCAGAAGCGCGTCTTCCATATGGTGCCGGGCCTGGAGAACGCTGAGTTCTTCCGCTACGGTGTCATGCACCGCAATACCTTTGTCGACGCCCCGCATGTGCTCGATGGCACCTTTGCCGTGCCCGGTACCGGTGTGCGCCTGGCCGGTCAGATCACCGGCACCGAGGGGTACATGGAAGCCGTGGCGACAGGTCTGCTCGCGGCGCTCAACACCTATGCCGAGGCTATCGGTGCCGCGGGCGTCGAGTTGCCGCGTGTGGGCGCCCTGGGTGCGCTCGTGGGCTATGCGACCGATCCTGCCACCGTGGGCTATCAGCCCATGCATGTCAACTTTGGCCTGGTGCCGCCACTCGAGGATGGTAAGCGCCGCAGCAAGCGCGACCGCTACCAGGCCTATGCGGACCGTGCGCTCGAGGCCCTCGATGCCTACTTGGCCACGCGTTCCGACTTGTTTGGAGGCGACCGGTCATAGCCTTTGACCTGTACGACACCGTCGACTCGTTTATCGCCTATATCGCACGCGTCGAGGGACTTTCTCCCAACACGGTGACGGCCTATGGCTCGAGGCTGGAGCGCTTCGCTGCCTGGTGCGAGCGCGAGGATATTGATGCTTTCGCTGCCGACGTGCGCACCATTCGTCGCTATCTTGCCGAGCTTTCGCGTGAGCAGGTGGCTCCCCGAACGCTTGCGGCGCACCTGTCGGCTATTCGATCTCTCTATCGCTGGATGGCTGCCGAGGGGATTGTCGAGGGCGATGCGGTCTCGGCGATCGCATCGCCCAGGCTGCCGTGTGACCTGCCGGGTGTCCTTACGACCCAGCAGGTTGAGGCGCTGCTCAAGACGCCTGATACCTCGACGCCCGCGGGACTGCGCGATGCGGCGATGCTTGAGTTGCTCTATGCCTCCGGCGCGCGAATCTCGGAGCTCGCGGCGCTCAACGTGGAGTCTATTGGTTGGTCCGAGCGAACGCTGCGACTTTGGGGCAAGGGGAGCAAGGAGCGTATCGTCCCTCTGTATCGTCGTGCGCTCGATGTGACGCGTCTCTATATTGAGGAGGGGAGGCCGGAGTTGCTCGCTCAGGCAAAGCGCCGCGACCTCGCTACTGGGCCGCATCCGCTGCTTATATCGGCGCGTGGCAATCGCATGAGCGCCGCCATGCTCCGGCGGCGGTTCCATACGCTGGCGACGCTCGCCGGCATTCCGGCCGACATCGCCCCGCATGCGATGCGCCATACCTTTGCGACCGACTTGCTTGAGGGCGGTGCGGACCTGCGCTCGGTTCAAGAGCTGCTGGGTCATGCGAGCCTGTCCACGACGCAAATCTACACGCATCTCACGCCCGATCGGCTCAAGCGTGCCGTGGCTCAAGCCCATCCCCGCGGCGAATAGTGGCTGGGACGTCCCGCGCCGCACTCAGGTGTGTGGTTTTGATTGCGGGTTGGCAGAAAGAAGCATTCCTGCTATCATTCATCGGGTTGCTTCACGGCAACATGTTTTTATCACGCACGCGCGGCTACTTCATACCGTGGTGCCCGGGCTTTGGTAGCACATGTCCGGGTTGGTTTTGGAGGATGACCCCGCGCGGAGGCAAACCACAGGAGGTTTAACATGGCTACCAAGATTAATATCCGCACCCTGCTCGAGGCCGGCTGCCACTTTGGTCACCAGACCCGTCGCTGGAACCCCAAGATGAAGCCGTTCATCTTTGGTGAGCGCAACGGCATCTACATCCTCGACCTCAAGCAGACCATCCTCGACGCCGACCAGGCCTATACATTCGTCAAGAACGTCGCTAAGGGCGGCAACGTGCTGTTCGTCGGCACCAAGAAGCAGGCTCAGGAGGCCTTCAAGAACGCTGCTGAGCGCGCCAACATGCCTTACATCAACCAGCGTTGGCTCGGCGGTATGCTGACCAACTTCGTCACCATCCGCTCCCGCATCAACCGCATGGAGGAGCTCGAGGCCATGGTCGAGGACGGCCGCATGGCTGTTCTGCCCAAGAAGGAGCAGGCTGTTCTCGGCAAGGAGCTCACCAAGCTCCAGACCAACCTCGGTGGCGCCCGCGACATGAAGGGTCTGCCCCAGGCTCTCTTCGTCATCGACACCAAGCGCGAGGAGAACGCCATCAAGGAGGCTCAGCGCCTGAACATCCCCGTCGTCGCCCTGATCGACACCAACTCCGATCCCGACGAGGTCGAGTACGGCATCCCCTGCAACGATGACGCTATCTCCGCTGTCACCCTTATGTGCGAGCTCATGGCTGACGCCTGCCTCGCTGGCTCCGGCAAGGAGCAGGTCTCCGAGGCCGAGATGGCCGCTGAGCCCAAGGCCGAGTAAATCAGTCTTAGTTAATTCTTTTTCATCTCTTTGAAAGGAACCACAATGGCCCAGATTACCGCCGCTATGGTCAAGCAGCTCCGCGAGATGACCGACTCCCCGATGATGGAGTGCAAGAAGGCTCTCGTCGAGGCTGACGGCGACATGGACGCCGCTGTCGACGTTCTGCGTAAGAACGGCCTTGCCAAGGCTGCCAAGAAGGCTGGCCGTGAGACCAACGAGGGCGCTGTCGCCGCGTTCGTCTCCGAGGATGGCAAGACCGGCGCTCTGCTCGAGCTCTCCTGCGAGACCGACTTCGTTGGCTCCAACGCCAAGTTCACCGGCTTTGCTTCCAAGGTCGCTGAGGTTGTCGCTACCACCGAGCCTGCTGACGTCGACGCTCTGCTCGAGAAGCCGATGGGCGAGGAGACCGTTTCCTCCGAGCTCACCGAGATGATTCACATCATGGGCGAGAACATGAAGATCTCCCGCTTCGCTGCCCGCAAGGCCGAGAACGGCGCGCTCGCTTCTTACATCCACATGGGTGGTAAGATCGGCGTCCTCGTCGAGTTCGCCTTCGAGAAGGCCGAGACCGCTCAGGCTGAGTCCTTCAAGACCTTCGCTCACGACGTTGCCCTTCAGGTTGCTGCCGTCGCCCCGATCTGCGCTACCCGCGATCAGGTTCCGGCCGAGACCGTCGAGCACGAGAAGCAGATCTACATGGCTCAGGCTGCCGAGTCCGGCAAGCCCGAGGCTATCCAGGAGAAGATGGCTGCCGGCCGTCTGGAGAAGTTCTACAAGCAGTCCGTGCTCACCGAGCAGGAGTTCATCAAGGACAGCTCCCTCACCATCAAGAAGTACGCTGAGCAGGTCTCCAAGGAGCTCGGCGACACCATTACCGTCGTTGCCTTTGACCGTCTGGTCCGTGGCGAGTAAATAAGCTCTTGTAGCTGGTAATGAGCAGGCTGTGGGTTTTACTCACAGCCTGCTTTTTCATGGCTCTTATCAGAGCCTTTGATATCATATTGAGAGTCTAATTAAAGGAGGATCGCTTTGTCCGACATCCGATATAAACGCGTGCTTCTTAAGCTTTCCGGCGAAGCACTGATGGGCGACGGCCAATATGGCATCGACCCCAAGGTTACCGACCATCTTGCCAAGCAGGTCAAGGAGCTGCTAGCCGTTGGCCATGAGGTCGGCGTCGTTGTTGGCGGCGGCAATATTTTCCGCGGCATGGCCGGCGCTGCCGGTGGCATGGAGCGTGCTCAGGCCGATTATATGGGCATGCTCGCGACCGTTATGAACGCGCTCGCCCTGCAGGATGCCTTCGAGCATAACGATGTTCCCTGCCGCGTGATGAGCGCTATCCAGATGAACGAGATCTGCGAGCCCTATATTCGTCGTCGCGCCATCAACCACCTTTCCAAGGGCAACGTCGTTATTTTTGCTGCCGGTTCGGGCAATCCGTACTTTACGACCGACACCGCCGCGGCTCTTCGTGCGTGCGAGATCGGCGCCGAGATTCTGATTAAAGCCACCAAGGTTGACGGCATCTACGACAAAGATCCCGTCAAGTGCGCCGATGCTGTCCGTTTTGACAAGATTACCTACCACGAGGTTCTTGTCCGCGGTCTGCAGGTTATGGATTCCACGGCTACGGCACTGTGCCAGGATAACCGTATGCCGATTTTGGTCCTCAACATCGATGGCGAGGACACCGTCAAGCGCGCGCTTTCGGGTGAGCCCGTCGGCACGCTCGTCTATCAGGAGGATTAAGCATGGCAGAGAACATCACCGCCCATATGGACAAGTCGCTCGAGTCCCTCAAGCATAACTTCTCCAAGGTCCGTACCGGCCGCGCCAATGCCAACATTCTGTCCGACATCACCGTCGATTATTACGGTGTTCCCACGCCGGTCACGCAGGTTGCCGCCGTCAAGACCCCCGAGGCCCACATGCTGCTCATCGAGCCGTGGGACAAGGCACTCATCAATGCTATCGTCAAGGCCATCGGCGCTTCCGATCTGGGCATTACCCCCAACTCCGATGGCACCGTCGTTCGTCTTCCGTTCCCGGCTCCCACTGAGGAGCGCCGTCGCGAGCTCGTCAAGGAGTGCCGCGAGTACGCCGAGCAGGCCAAGGTGTCTATCCGTAACATCCGTCGCGACTTCAACAACAAGCTCGAGCGCGATGAGGAGCTCACCGAGGACGATGTCCGTCGCGAGCAGGCCAAGGTCCAGAAGCACACTGATGAGTATGTCGCCAAGGTCGAGGAGCTTCTGAAGGAAAAAGAAGCCGAGGTCATGGAGATCTAAGGTGCAATACGACGAGCATAAACTGGTCGAGTACTTTGCCGACGCCCCTGCGGGCGTCGGTTTTTCCGACCTTGACCTTAATAACATTCCGCACCATATCTCGTGCATCATGGACGGTAACGGTCGTTGGGCCACGTCGCGCGGTCTTGCACGCACCGAGGGCCACAAGGCGGGTATCGTCTCCCTGCGCGAGATCATTACCGCATGCGTGCGCTTGGGTGTCGACGTCCTTTCGGCCTATGCGTTTTCCACCGAAAACTGGAATCGTCCGCAGCACGAGGTCAACGTTTTGATGCATTTGTTTGCCAAGACGTTTATCGATGAGTTGCCGCTGCTTAAGCGCGAAAACGTTCGCGTTGTCTTTTTGGGCGATATTTCCGCACTGCCTAAGAAGACCCGCGATGTCTTTGAGCGAGGTCTTGCCGAGTGCGCCAATCACACCGGCATGACGCTGGCGCTTGCCGTCAACTACGGCGCGCGTGCCGAGATTACCCGCGCTGTCCGTCAGATCGCACTCGACGCTGCCGCCGGTAAGATCGATCCTGGCGCAATTGATGACGACATGGTGGCTTCCCACCTCTATACCGCTGGCCTTCCCGATCCTGAGCTTGTGATTCGCACTTCTGGTGAGCTGCGCCTTTCGAACTATCTGCTGTGGCAGGTGGCTTATTCCGAATTCTACGTCACCGATACCTATTGGCCCGACTTTGATCGTTGGGGCCTTGTCGACGCCATTTTGGCCTATCAGGGCCGTGACCGTAGGTTTGGTGGTCTGAGCAAGACCGAGGAGGCTTAATCGTGTCCGATCGTCCCAAGGCAATTGCTCCCAAGACATCTGAGCGCAAGGCTGTCGCTGCGGGAGCGCCCGCAGCGAAGAATGGCACCGGTTCGTGGCTTGCCGGCTTTATCACCCGTGCCGCCGCCGGTATCGTCTATGCCGTTGTCTTTATCCTGTGCCTGGTTTTGGGTATTGTGCCCACGGCCATCTTTGTTTCTGTCATGAGCGGTCTGTGCTGCTATGAGTTTTTCCGTATGACGAGGCTCGATGGCAAGATGGCTAACGAGCGCATGGGTATCGCTGCCGCCGTACTCTTTCCGCTGTCGGCGTTGGGCGATTCGATGTTGCTGAATGCCCTGCTTTTTGCCCTGATGCTCGCTGTGGGCATTTGGTATGTTTGGTCGCCGCGTACCCGCATCTCTGATGTGGCCGTGACGCTCATGGGTCCCATCTACACTGGCTTTATGCTGTCGGCTATCGTGCTGCTGCGCGATGCCGTGCCCGGTTTTGCCGGCGCCCTGCTTTCGGTGGGCGTTTGCGCGTCCCTTTGGGTCTCCGATTCGTTTGCCTACATCGTGGGCAGCCGTATCGGTAAGCACAAGATGGTTCCCAAGATCTCTCCCAAAAAGAGCTGGGAGGGGTTTGTCGGCGGCATCCTGGGCTCGGTTTTGATTTGGCTCATTCTGTGGGCGACGCACTTCTACAAGCTCAGCCTGCCCTATGCGCTGCTGTGCGGCGTGGTCGTGTCCGTCCTGGGCGTTATCGGCGACCTTATCGAGTCGCGCATCAAGCGTGGCGTGGGCGTCAAGGATTCCGGCAACCTTATCCCGGGCCACGGCGGCATGCTCGACCGTAGCGACTCGCTTATCTTTGGCTGTATTACCGCTCAGCTGCTTTTGATGATCGGAGGCGTGCTGTAATGTCCTTCCAAACGACGTATGGCCCCGATGGACGCCTCCGTGTTGCCATCCTGGGTTGTACGGGCTCCATCGGCACCCAGGCGCTCGATGTGTGCCGCCAGCATGCCGATCGCCTGCAGGTGACGGCGCTGTCCGTTAACTCCAGCACCTCCGAGCTTGTTGCCGCTGCCCGCGAGTTCTCGGTTCCGGCGGTTGCCGTGGCCGATGTCGCTCATGGCGATGACGCCGTACTGCAGGAGTTGCCCGAGGGAACGAAGCTTGGTGTTGGTGCGCAGGCCGTGTGCGAGCTCGCATGCCGCGATGATGTCGACTGCGTGCTCGTGGCCATCGTGGGCGCTGCCGTGCTCGAAGCGAGCCATGCGGCCCTGACCTCGAACAAGCGTCTTGCACTTGCTAACAAGGAGTCCCTCGTTGTCGGTGGCGACCTGCTGATGCCGCTGGCGCAGCCGGGTCAGCTCATTCCGGTCGACTCCGAGCACTCCGCCATCTACCAGTGCTATTTGGGGGAGAATCCGCGCGAGGTCCACTGCATTTGGCTCACCTGCTCGGGCGGTCCGTTCTTTGGCCGTACGCGCGATGAGCTCGATCGCGTGACACGCGCCGATGCGCTGGCACATCCCACGTGGTCCATGGGTGCTAAGATCACGATCGACTCCGCCACCCTCATGAACAAGGGTCTGGAGCGTATCGAGGCGATGCACCTGTTCGGTTGCGACCTCGACTTTATCAACGTGGTCGTGCAGCGCCAGTCCAAGATCCACTCAATGGTCGAGTATGCGGATGGCTCCGTGATGGCACACCTTGGCGCCTCTGATATGCGCATTCCCATTCAGTTTGCCTTCTCGTATCCTGAGCGTTGGGATACTCCGGCGCCTCGTCTCGATTTTCGTGAGCTGGGGCAGCTCACCTTTGATGCCGCCGATATGGACACGTTCCGCTGCCTTGCGCTGGCCGAGCGTGCCGGCAAGACGGGCGGCACCATGCCGTGCGTGCTTAATGCGGCCAACGAGGTCGCTGTCGATGCGTTCTTACACGACGGCTGTAGCTTTACCGATATCGACCGCGTTGTGGAATCCTGCATGGATGCCCACGATATGCAGGCGGTCGATTCGTTTGAGCAGCTTCGCGACATCGATGCGTGGGCGCGTGAAAAGGCTGCGCAGGTGCTCGCCGCAACCCGTTCCTAACCCATAAGGATTGCTTTTTCGTTTTATGGATACTGTTCTGAGCGTTCTCTCATCGGTCTTTTGGGGCCTGCTGATGCTTTCCGTCCTCGTGTTTTTGCACGAGGGCGGCCACTTTTTGGCGGCGCGTGCCTGCGGCGTCCGTGTGACCGAGTTCTTTTTGGGCCTGCCGTGTCGCTTTGACATCCATTACACGTCGCGTCGCATTGGAACCAAGTTTGGCGTGACCCCGCTGCTGCTGGGTGGCTACGCTGCCATCTGCGGCATGGATCCCACGGACGTCTCGTGTGCCGATCGCGTGCTCGCGGCTATCTATCGTCATGGTCGCGTGACCGTGGCCGACCTTGCTGTCGAGCTCGAGCTATCCGAGGAGGTTGTGCTCGAGGCATGCGCCTTGCTCTTGGGTTGGGGCTCTATCGCGCCTTGGTATGAGGAAGGGGAGAAGCCCTCGCCGAGCTACTATCCCACCAAGTATCAGACGCTGCCGCGAGACGCGGCGGGTTACACCACCTTTGACGGCCGCCGTTTCGATCGAGAGCATGCGACTACCGAGGGCGATGTGTGGGAGCTGCCGTGCGGCGAAGCCGAGTTCCTTGCGCAAGAGCGTTCGCATACCTATCTGGGCCAGGGTTTTCTCAAGCGCGCCTTTATGCTGCTCGCGGGCATTCTCGTCAATATCCTGACGGGCTTTTTGCTGCTTATGAGCATCTACTCTATTGCGGGTGTCACCGTGCCGATGGATACCAACGTGATCGGTCAGGTTGACGAGGGGTCTATTGCCGCCAAGGCGGGTATCGAGGGCGGCGACGCGATCCTTTCGGTTGACGGAGTATCGTGCTCTACCTGGATGGACGTTTACGATGCCATCGGCAAGGCCGCCGGTAAGGACGATATCGCCATTGAGTATGAGCGCGACGGCAAGCAGCATTCGACCTCGGTTGCGCTCAAAGAGGACGAGCGCCTAGGTGTGTATGCCTCTACGCAGGTGGTCCGTTTAGACCCCATCACGTCGGCTCGCCTTTCGTTCTCCTATGTCGTGCAGACACCGGAGGGCGTGATGCGCCTGCTCCAGCCGCAGCATACGATGGAGATTCTCGATCAGTCTTCTTCGATCGTGGGCATTAGCGTTATGTCCTCACAGGCTGCTGCTGCCGGCCCTGCCACGTTCCTTTCGTTTGCCGCCCTCATTTCGTTCTCGCTTGGCTTTATGAACCTGCTGCCCATCCCACCACTCGATGGCGGCAAGCTGGTCATCGAGATCATTCAAAAGATTGCTGGCCGCGAGCTTCCGCTCAAGGTCCAGACGATTGTGAGCTATGTGGGCATCGCGCTCTTTGCGCTGCTGTTTGTCTATATGCTTCGTTCCGACGTCCTTCGATTTATCCTGTAGGGGAGTGTTTGGATTGTCTTTATCCTATCCTTTGCCTCGCGAGTTGACGCGCCCCGTGCATGTGGGCGGTGTGCAGATCGGTGGCGGCGCGCCGGTGGTGGTCCAATCCATGACCTGCACCGATACCGCTGACGCCCAGGCAACGCTTGCGCAAGTGTGCGCGTTGGCGCAGGCTGGCTGCGATATCGTGCGTGTGAGCGTGCCCACTGAGGCCGCGCTTGAGGGTTTCCGCACCATCTGTGCCGAGTCTCCGGTGCCGATCGTCGCCGATATTCACTTTAACCATAAGCTCGCCATCGGCGCCGTCGAGGCTGGTGCCGCCAAGCTTCGCATCAATCCCGGCAATATCGGCGATTGGGCTAAGGTCGATGCCGTGATCGATGCCGCGGGCGCCGCTGGGTGCGCGATTCGTATCGGCGTCAATGCCGGTTCGCTCGAGCAGGATATCGCCGAGCGCGACGACCTCACGCAGCCCGAAAAGCTCGTGATGTCGAGCGAGCGCTTCGTCAAGCACTTTGAGGACCGCGGTTTTACGAACATTGTGCTTTCGGCCAAGGCCCATAGCGTGCAAACGACGCTTGATACCTATCGAGCCCTGTCGCGTGAGATTCCCCACGTTCCGCTTCACCTGGGCGTGACGGAAGCGGGGACCAAGCTCCAGGGCACCATCAAGAGCTCTGTAGGCTTGGGTATCTTGCTTTCCGAAGGCATTGGCGACACCATGCGTGTGTCGCTCACAGCCGATCCGGTTGAGGAGCCGCCGGTTGCCTGGGGTATTCTGCAGTCGTTGGGCCTGTGTCGCCGTGGCCCCGAGATTGTCTCGTGCCCCACATGCGCCCGCTGCCAGGTTAACCTTATTCCCATTGCCGAGGAGGTTACCGAGCGGCTTAAGAACTACTCCGCGCCGCTTTCGATCGCTGTGATGGGATGTGCCGTTAATGGCCCCGGCGAGGCTTCTGATGCCGATCTGGGCGTTGCTTGCGGACGTGGTCAGGCCTTGCTCTTTTCGCATGGCCAGATCATTGGTAAAGTAGCTGAGGACCAAATTGTCGACGCGCTTATGGCAGAGGTCGACAAGCTTATTGAGGAGAAATAAATGACCCGAGCAATGTATATGTCTAAGCTCTATGCGCCGACGCTTAAAGAGGATCCGGCGGACGCTGAGCTCGCTAGCCACCGCCTGCTGCTCCGTGCCGGCATGATCCGCAAAGAGGCCGCCGGCCTGTATTCCTATCTGCCGCTCGCATGGCGCTCGATTCGCAAGATCGAGAATATCGTGCGCGACGAGATGGACGCTGCCGGCGCCCAGGAGCTTATGATGCCTATCATGGTCGACGCCGAGCTGTGGCGTGAGTCCGGCCGCATCGATGCCTATGGCAAGGAGCTTGTGCGCTTTGACGACCGTCATGGTCGCGAGTTCGTCCTGGGCCCCACGCACGAGGAGACCGTCACGGCCCTGGTGCGCAATGAGCTGCGCTCCTATAAGCAGCTGCCCGTTAACCTCTACCACATCCAGGATAAGTTCCGCGACGAGTTCCGCCCCCGCTTTGGCCTGATGCGCGGTCGCGAGTTCATCATGAAGGACGCCTACAGCTTCTCCGCCACGCAGGAGAGCCTGCAGGAGGAGTATGACAAGATGAAGCAGGCCTACGCTAACATCTGCGAGCGCTGCTATATCAAGGCCCTGCCCGTTGTTGCCGACTCCGGTGAGATCGGTGGCGATACCTCCGTCGAGTACATGGCTTTGGCCGACGCCGGCGAGGCTTCGCTCGTCTACTGCGACGATTGCGGCTTTGCTGCCGATGACGAGGCGGCAAGCACCAAGGTCGTCGTGACCGAGGGTCCTGGTGACGGTACGCTCACCAAGGTTGAGACTCCGGGCATGGGCACCATCGAGGCCGTTGCTAAGTTCTTCGGCTTCCCCGAGAACGGCACGCGCAAGTCGCTGGCACTCATCGACGCCGAGGGCAAGCCTGTCGTGGCCATTGTTCCGGGCGATCACGAGCTCAACGACTGTAAGGCCGAGCACGTCTTTGGCAAGGGC
Organism: uncultured Collinsella sp.; assembly: GCA_958447445.1. Classification (GTDB taxonomy): domain Bacteria; phylum Actinomycetota; class Coriobacteriia; order Coriobacteriales; family Coriobacteriaceae; genus Collinsella. The sequence continues at coordinate 12,865 of CAUDAE010000013.1, read as the reverse complement.
TATCGCATGATGACCGACGAGGAGCTCCAGACTTATGGTCTGCATAAGGGCTTTATCGGACCGGTTAACCTGCCCGAGGGCATCCGCCTGGTGTGCGACGAGAGCCTGCGCGAGTCCAAGCAGTGGGCCTGCGGTGCCAACGAGGTCGATTATCACTTTACCGGTGCCTGCCCCGAGCGCGATTTTACCGTCGACGAGTGGGCCGACCTGGTCACTGTCGTGGCCGGCGATCCTTGCCCGCACTGCGGCAAGCCGCTCTCTGCTGCTCGCGGTATCGAGGTCTCCCAGGTCTTCCAGCTGGGCACCAAGTATTCCGAGGCCATGGGTGCTACCTTTATGGATGAGGACGGCAAGGAGAAGCCGCTCATCATGGGTTGCTACGGCGTGGGCGTGTCCCGCTCGCTCGCTGCCGTTGTAGAGCAGCACAACGACGAGCACGGTATCGTCTGGCCGGTTTCCGTCGCCCCCTACGAGGTCGCGGTGATTCCGCTCGACCCCAAGAAGGAGGAGTGCGCTACCGTCTGTGAGCAGATCGTCGACGGTCTGTGCGCCGAGGGTATCGAGGTCGTCGTCGACGACCGCGATGAGCGTCCCGGCTTTAAGTTTGCCGACAACGACCTTATGGGCTTCCCGTATCAGGTGGTTCTGGGCAAGCGCGGCCTTAAGAATGGCACCGTTGAGCTCAAGGACCGTGCCACGGGCGAGCGCGAGGACGTGGCGATCGACGAGGTCGTCGCCAAGGTCGCCGAGCTTGTGAAGGCAGCACGCCGTTAATCGACGATTTCGCTTGTAGTTCGATATACGGGACGGCCCCGCATTTCTCCAGATCGGGGAGATGCGGGGCCGTCCTTTTATCTTGTGGCATCCTCGATATCTAAAAGGAAAACCCCACAGCCCATGCGAGCTGCGGGGTTTTCCTTGTGCCTCCGATGCGAAATAAATCGCTCAGATATTACTGATAATCGACGACGTCGATCCAGTTCTTCAGGAACTCATCGTTCACGTTGCGCTTACGAGCGAGCTCGGAAGCGGCGACGATGCTCGTCCACTGACGCACGACCTGCATGGGCATGTCGGCGCGGTCGCAGTAGAGCTCCAGGTAGGCCTCAGCCTGATCCTTGCTGTTGAGGGCAAAGAGCAGGTACGTGGTGGCAACGTCGGCAGCAGGGGAGCCCTGGGTGGCGTGTGCCCAGTCGCACACATAGAGCTGGCCGTCGTCGCCGACGATGACGTTGGAGGGGTTGAAGTCGCCGTGGCAGACCTTGAACTCCTTGGTCATGCCGTCCAGACGCTCCTGAAGGTTGTAGCGCGTGGTGGCATTGAGCTGATCAAGGCTGTCGATCATGCGGGCGTACTTGTCGCGCTGACGGTTGAGCAGCGGGGAGGTGTAGCCGTGGATCTCGATCTGGAGGTCGACGAACATCTCGAGGTACTCACCAAAGCGCTGGGGCTCGGCAGTCATCTTCTCGGCAAGGGTGGTGCCCGGAACCTTCTCGGTCACGAGCGCCCAGCCGTTGGCGTTCTCGAGCTGGGAAACCTCGAGAGCCTTGGGGCTGCGGATGCCGCACTCATTGATGCGGGCAAGATTCAAAGCCTCGTTGAACACGTCGGAGACAGGCTTGGTCTCGTTAAAGACCTTGACGATCTTGTCGCCCAGGTCGTAAACGACCTTGTTGCCACGGCGGACGAGCTCGGTCTTGGAATCGGGTAGCAGCATGGTTGCATCCTTTCAACGATGCGATAGAAGCGACGGCGGGGGTGTGTGAAACACCCGTGCACCCCCGCCGTTAAAAACCGTGCTAAAACTAGCAGACGGCGTAATCCTGGGGCTCGCGGCCGTAGTAGGCGTCCAGGTAGAGCTCCTTGATCTCGCTCATGAGCGGGTAGCGCGGGTTGGCGCCGGTGCACTGGTCGTTGAATGCCTGCTCGGTCATCTCGTCGAGGGTGTCGAGGAAGTACTGCTCGTCAACACCGTAGTCGGCGATGGTCTTCTTGACGCCGATGAAGTCCTTGAGCTCCTCGAGCTTCGTGATGAAGTTCTCGAAGACCTCCTTGTCGTCCTTGCCCTCGATGCCGCAGTACTTGGCCATCTCGGCGTAGTTGTGCAGCGCGTTGGGGTAAGGATACTGGGAGAAGGTACCCATCTTGACGGGAGCCTCGGCGGCGTTGTAGCGCATGACGCGGGTCAGGATGACAGCGTTTGCGAGGCCGTGGGGCAGGTGATGGAAAGCGCCGAGCTTGTGGGCCATGGAGTGGTTGAGGCCCAGGAAGGCGTTGGCGAAGGCCATACCGGCCATGCAGGAGGCGTTGTGCATCTCCTCGCGGGCGTGCGGGTCCTTGGCGCCGTTCGTGAAGCTGGAGGGCAGGTTCTCGAAGACGAGCTTGGCAGCGCGCTCGGAGAGGCCCTTGGTGTAGTCGGAAGCCATGATGGAGACGTAGGACTCGATGGCGTGGGTCATGACGTCGATGCCGGAGGCAGCGGTCAGGCCGCGCGGGGCGGTCATGCAGTTGTCGGCGTCGACGATAGCCATGTTGGGGAGCAGCGCGTAGTCGGCGAGCGGCCACTTGATGCCGGTCTCCTTGTCGGTGATGATGGCGAACGGCGTGCACTCGGAGCCGGTACCCGAGGAGGTCGGGACGGCGACGAAGTAGGCCTTCTTGCCCATCTCGGGGAAGGTGAAGATACGCTTGCGGATGTCCATGAAGTCCATGGCCATGTCCTCAAACTTGCACTCGGGGTGCTCGTACATCATCCACATGATCTTGCCGGCGTCCATAGCGGAGCCACCGCCGACGGCGATGATGACGTCCGGCTCAAAGAGAGCCATCTGCTTGGCGCCGCGACGTGCGCACTGCAGCGACGGATCGGGCTCGACGTCGTAGAAGCAGTCGTGGGCGATGCCCATCTCGTCGAGCTTGGCCTCGATGGCGCGGGTGTTGCCATTCTTGAAGAGGAACTGGTCGGTGACGATGAAGGCACGCTTCTTGCCCATGACGTTGCCCAGCTCGTCGAGGGCGACGGGCGTGGAACCCTTCTTGAAGTAGACCTTCTCGGGAGCGCGGAACCACAGCATGTTCTCACGGCGCTCGGCCACAGTCTTAACGTTGATCAAGTGCTTCACCCCAACGTTCTCGGAGACGGAGTTGCCGCCCCAGGAGCCGCAGCCCAGGGTCAGAGACGGCTTCATGCCAAAGTTGTACAGGTCACCGATGCCGCCGTGCGAGGACGGGGTGTTGATGACGATACGGCAGGCCTTCATGACGTGCTCGAACAGGCTGATCTTCTCGGCCTGAGCGGGGTGCACGTACAGAGAGGCGGTGTGGCCCGGGCCACCGGCGAGCACCAGGTGCTCGGCCTTGTCGACGGCCTCCTGGAAGTCCTTGGCGTGGTACATGGCCAGGACCGGGGAGAGCTTCTCGTGGGAGAACTCCTCCTTGGCGGGGTCGGTGGAGGTGACCTCGGCGATCAGGATCTTGGTCTTGTCGGGAACCTCGATGCCGGCGAGCTCGGCGATCTTGGCAGCAGCCATGCCGGGGATGCGGTGATCGAGAGCGCCGTTCTTGAACATGGCGGCACGCAGGGCCTCCATCTCGGCACCCTGCTTGACGAAGTAGCAGCCGCGCTTCTGGAACTCGGCCTTAACCTGGTCATAGATGCTGTCGATGACAGTCACGGACTGCTCGGAAGCGCAGATCATGCCGTTGTCGAAGGTCTTGGAGTGGATGATGGAGTTGACGGCGAGCAGCACGTCGGCGGTGTCGTCGATGACGACCGGGGTGTTACCGGCGCCAACGCCCAGGGCGGGCTTGCCCGAGGAGTAAGCGGCCTTGACCATGCCCGGGCCACCGGTGGCGAGGATGATGTCGACGTCGCGCATGACCATGTTGGTCAGCTCGATGGAGGGGACATCGACCCAGCCGATGATGCCCTCGGGGGCGCCGGCCTTGACGGCGGCGTCAAGCACGAGCTTGGCGGCGGCGATGGTGCACTTGGCGGCAGCCGGGTGCGGGGAGATGATGATGGCGTTGCGGGTCTTCAGGCAGATCAGCGTCTTGAAGATCGCGGTGGAGGTGGGGTTGGTCGTCGGGATGACGGCGCCCACGATGCCGATGGGCTCGGCGATCTTGGTGATGCCGTAAGCCTCGTCGCGCTCCAGGACACCACAGGTCTTGGTGTTCTTGTAAGCGTTGTAGATGTACTCTGCGGCGTAGTGGTTCTTGATGACCTTGTCCTCAAGAACGCCGCGGCCGGTCTCCTCGATGGCCATCTTCGCCAACGGGATACGAGCCTTGTTGGCGGCCATGGCGGCCTCATAGAAGATCTTGTCGACCTGCTCCTGCGTGTACGTAGCAAAAAGCGCCTGGGCCTCTCGCATCTGAGCGAGCTTAGCCTCAAGCGCCTCTACGTTGTCCACAATTGCGGGAGTAGTGTTTTCCGGTGACTTTTTCACCATTTGTGTCTCCTTGCGATCGGAGATTTACCCTACGCCTTGCATGATAGCAAGAAATTATTCGGTGAACGGTAAGATTCCCGTAAAAGGCACACTAAAACGCTTCAATAAACTGAAACGCTTTAACTAAAACTATCTGCCTGCTTCATCGCCCCACTCATTGGGGACAGACTTACATGAGTGCTTTCACTCATTGGGGACAGACATCGATTTGCCATTTTGCCGTTCTTGACCTATTTTTGCCGCTCATTGGATATAAATATGTCACAGGCTCAGCATTTCGCGTTCCTTCTCTCCTTTTAGGTGTTGCCTGTTCAGTTTTTGAAAGGAGAGATTATGCCCCGATGCGCCCGCGCCGTTTCGCTCACCGGCTATTACCACGTCTTTGACCGTGGTAACTCTAAACAGATTATTTTTGAAGATGACTCCGACCGCTATCGTTTCCTATCGGATATCTCGGACAGGTTTGCGCGCCATGAAGTGGCGGTTTTGGCTTGGTGCCTTATGGACAACCACTTTCATTTGATGGTTGATGATCCGTTCGACAATCTTTCAAAGGCGATGCAGTGCGTATTGACGGCATATGCTAAGTATTTCAATGGGAAAACGGGGAGAACGGGGCATTTGTTTGACAATCGCTATTCGCGGGTCGCGGTCGAGTCGGACACACAGGCGGTGCAGCTACTCGATTATATCCATCTCAATCCTGTGAAGGGTGCAATTAACTCACTCGAAGCATACCGCTGGTCAAGCTACAAGGCATATCAGCTGGGCTATGATCCCTTTGACATCTGTGATGCGGCCCCTATGCTCGATATTGTCGGAGGCTCCCGTTGCTATTGCAAGCATCTTGAGAAAGTTGCCGGGCGCATCTGGTCAGTAGAGGTTCTTCCACGCCGGCGGATCCCCGATGAGGAGGCCCTTTCCGTTGCGCACGAAGTCCTGCCGAGCATAGATCCTGCGCTGCTCAAGGCCCTGCCGCGACTCGAGCGTGATGCGTGTCTGCTGAGGCTCAGGCGGGCACATCTCACGGTCAAGCAAATTGCCCGTATCACCGGTATCGGCGCTACAAGCGTGACCAAGGCCACTGCAGGCTGGAAGGAGGCTGCGTGAGGTACGTACTGGTGACGATCGAAGCGCCGTGAGTTCTTCGATGCACTGTGAGCTTTGGAAAGCACTCATCTAAGTCTGTCCCCAATGCGTGAAAGCACTCATGTAAGCCTGTCCCCAATGAGTGCAAAAAGGCGCCCTCCGTAGGGGAGGACGCCTTTGGTAAGTTCTATATGAACGCGAGGTCTTTGACCCGGAGAGTCCGAGGTACTTGTTGGTAAGACCTTATTTAGGAGCGCGCAACCTTGCCAGACTTGAGGCAGGTGGAGCAAACGTTCATCTTGCGACGGTGACCATCGACGACGACGTAGACGCGCTGGATGTTGGGGCGGAACTTACGGTTGGTGACGCGGTGAGAGTGGCTGATGGAGCGACCGGCAACGGGGTGCTTACCGCAAACTTCGCAAACTTTGGACATAACTGACCCTCCTTGGGCGACAAACGAACATGTCGCGTTAACAAACAAGCCTGAACTATAGCACAGAAGTCGCTCCCTGTGCGCAATCTACACAGAGATATTCCTCTTTTGGCGATAGTGCCCACGCCACGGCCCTGGACGTAGATCCGATTTGCGTGCAGCAGAGGGGATTATGCCAGCTCGTGCGTGTGTTTTCAAGCTCGTCCCACAAATATATATATGTTTATGGAGCATTGGGCTCCGTTTACGGATTGCTCTGTATTTATGCTCGCAATTAAGCACGAGGTTGGCTACACTATCTCTTGACCATTAAAGGGGTACGAGATGCCCACATGGAATTACATAGCTGCCAAAGAGCAGCCTTTCCTGTGGGTGTCTGGTCCGCTTTAAGCGGTCGGGCATCTATTTTTATGACTGTGTCAGCAGTCAAGACATGTGAGGAAGGAGATCGATGGGCACGACTTCCCCCAAGGCGGTCATTATGGACGAGACCGCCGTCAATCGAGCGATGACTCGCATCGCGCACGAGATTCTCGAGCGCAACGAGGGCTGTGGAGACCTCGCTCTGGTTGGCATCGTCACGCGCGGCGACCTTCTGGCAAAGAAGCTCGCCGAGGAGATCAAGGAGATTGAGGGCGTCGAAGTTCCGCTCGGCAGCCTGGACATCAGCTTCTACCGCGATGACTACGCTACCAATTTCGCTCCCGCGATCCACGCTACCAACATTCCCTTCAGCGTCGACGGCAAGCGCGTCGTGCTGGTGGACGACATCCTGTATACGGGCCGTACCATCCGCGCCGCTCTCGACGCCGTCATGGACCTGGGCCGTCCGAGCCGCATTGAGTTGGCAGTCCTCGTTGACCGCGGCCACCGCGAGCTCCCCATCTCGCCGGACTTTGTCGGCAAGAACGTTCCCTCGTCGCATGAGGAGAACGTGCATCTATATATGAAGGAAGTCGACGGCCACACCGCCGTCGAGATCAACGACGTCGCGCCGGGCTCCCACGTGGGTTCTGCGCCGCTGGGAGGTGAGTAGTACCGTGGCGTTCAACCATAAGCACCTGATCGACATTACCGAGTACTCCGAAGAGGACATCAAGCTCATCCTCGAGACCGCCAAGGCGTTCTCCGAGGTCAACGAGCGTGCGATCAAGAAGGTCCCCACGCTCAAGGGCAAGACCATCGTCAACATGTTCAACGAGCCCTCGACGCGCACCCGCAGCTCCTTCGAGCTCGCCGAGAAGCGCCTTTCGGCCGACAGCCTCAACTTTGGCGGCTCCTCGACCTCTACGGTCAAGGGCGAGAGCCTCGTCGACACCGTCGAGACCCTCAACGCCTACAAGATCGACTGCATCGTCGTGCGCGACAAGCACGCCGGCGCGCCCTATATCGTCACGCAGAATTCGCCCGCGAGCGTTATCTGCGCCGGCGACGGCAAGCACAACCACCCCACGCAGGCCCTGCTGGACCTGTACACCATTTGGCAGCACAAGGGTGACTTCCACGGTCTGAAGGTCGCTGTCGTCGGCGACATCTCCCACTCCCGTGTCTGCGGCTCGCTGATCCCCGCCCTTAAGATCATGGGCTGCGAGACCTACGCCGTCGCCCCCGGCACGCTGCTGCCTCCGGCACCCGAGGTCTTGGGCTGCGACCACGTGACGAGCGACCTCGATTCCGTCCTGCCCGAGCTGGACGTCGTCTACATGCTGCGCGTGCAGCAGGAGCGTCTCGAGGGTGCCCCGTTCCCGACCATTCGCGAGTACCACAAGCTCTTCGGCCTGACCAAGGACCGCGAGAAGCTCATGAAGCCCGATGCGATCATCTGCCATCCGGGCCCCATCAACCGCGGTGTCGAGTTCGACTCCTATATGGCCGACCACCCGCAACGCTCCGTCATCCTGGAGCAGGTCTACGCCGGTATCTGCGTGCGTATGGCTATCCTGTATCTGCTGCTTGGAGGTGCCGATAATGGCCTTGCTTCTTAAGAATGCCCACGTCGTCGACCCGTCCGTCGAGCTTGACGGTGTCGTTGACGTCCTGATTGACGGCGACAAGATCGCCGAGGTCGGCGAGAATCTCGCCGTCGAGGGAGCCGAGGTCCGCGACCTTTCCGGCAAGTACCTCGTCCCCGGCCTGGTGGATATTCACGTTCACCTTCGCGAGCCCGGCTACGAGGTCAAAGAGGACATCGAGAGCGGTACCCGCGCAGCTGCCAAGGGCGGCTTTACCGGCGTGTGCTCCATGCCCAACACCGATCCCGTCACCGATCACGGCACTGTCGTGGCGCTCGTCAAGTCCCGTGCTGGCGAGGTCGGTCACTGCCGCGTCTATCCGTCGGGCGCCATGACCCGCGGTCTTAAGGGCGAGGCCATGTCCGAGATGGGCGATATGGTCGCCCACGGCGCCGTCGCCTTCACCGACGACGGTCGCGGCGTGCAGGGTGCGGGCATGCTCCGTCGCTGCATGGACTACGGCAAGATGTTCGGCAAGGTCTTTATGAGCCACTGCCAGGACGAGGACCTGGTCGGCCACGGCCAGATCAACGAGGGCAAGGTCTCGACCCGTCTGGCTCTCGAGGGTTGGCCGGCTGCCGGCGAGGAGCTCCAGATCGCCCGCGACATCGAGATCGCCAAGCTGACTGGTGCCAAGCTGCACATCCAGCACATCTCCACCGCCCATGGCCTGGAGATCGTGCGTGCCGGTAAGGCCGCTGGCGTTCAGGTTACCTGCGAGGCCACCCCGCACCACATGTTCCTGACCGAGAACGACCTGGACGAGACCTACAACACCTCGCTCAAGGTCAACCCGCCGCTGCGTACCGAGGAGGATGCCGAGGCCATCCGTCAGGGCGTCATCGACGGCACCGTCGATGTTATCGTCACCGATCACGCTCCCCACACCCCGTGGGGGAAGGCCCGTGAGTTCGAGCTCGCGCCCTTTGGCATGATCGGCCTCGAGACCTCGCTGTCACTCGTACTCACCGAGCTGGTCAACACGGGCAAGATGAGCATGGGCCGCATGGTCGAGCTCATGGCCATCAAGCCGCGTGAGATCCTGGGCCTCGACCAGGTTCAGGTCAAGGCGGGCTCCGTCGCCGACCTGACCGTGTTCGACGCGTCCGCCACCTGGACGGTTGGCGAGGACGGTTACGAGTCGCGCGCCGAGAACTCCGGTTTTGCCGGCCGCACGCTCACCGGTCGTGCCACCGATGTATTTGTCGGCGGTAAGCAGACGCTCGCTGACGGCTGCATCTGCTAGCATAGCCTTATCGCTTTTGTGCGCGGCGCCCTTGCGGTGCCGCGCTTTCTATTCGTTTGGACCATGCAACCGCATGGGGGATTGGAGCGTCTATGCCCACACCTTCCACTGCACGCATGCACGACTTCGAGGTCGTCTCGAACCAGGAGATCGCCGACGGCATCTTCTCGCTCGTCATCTCGGCCCCCAAGCTTGCAAGTGCGCTCAAGCCCGGTCAGTTTGTGAACATCGCCGTACCCGGCGATGCGTCCTCGCTGCTTCGCGTGCCCCTGAGCTACTACCGCGCCGACGCCGTGGCCGGCACCGTCGAGCTGTGGTACGCCGTCGTGGGCGACGATACCCGTCGTTTGTCCCAGATGGGTCCTGGCTCCACCTCCAACCTACTGGGCCCCGGTGGTCGTGGCTGGATGGTACCCGAGGGCACCAGGAAGGCCCTGCTCGTCGCCGGTGGCATCGGCGTTCCGCCTGTGCTGTGTCTTGCCGGTATGCTTGCCGAGCAGGGTGTTGATGTGGACGTGTGCTTGGGCTTTGGCACCGCTTCCAAGGCCGTGGGTGTCGATGAGTTCCGCGCGCTGGGCGCCACAGTTAACGTGTGCACCGATGATGGCACGCTGGGCACGCACGGTTTTTGCACCGACCCGGCAGCTGAGCTGCTCGGCGAGGGCGGCTACGACTATGTGGCCAGCTGTGGCCCCGCTGTCATGATGAAGAAAGTCGCCGCCGCTGCCGCCGAGGCCGGTGCGTACTGCGAGGTGTCCCTCGAGCGCATGATGAGCTGTGGCTTTGGCGCCTGCAACACCTGCAATGTCGAGACGGTCGACGGTATGAAGGGTGCTTGCATGTGCGGCCCCGTGTTCGATGCTTCCAAGGTGGTGGTCTTCTAGTGGGTACCGTGAACATGGCCGTCGATTTCGGCGGCGTCAAGATGCAGAATCCCATCAACACCGCAGCCGGTACTTTTGGTTACGGTTGGCAGTTCCAGAACTTCTTTGATGTTTCCCAGCTGGGCGCCATCACCACCAAGGGTTGCGCTGCCGAGCCCTGGTCCGGCAACCCCGCGCCCCGCATGGCCGAGATCCCCGGCGGTATGATCAACTCCGTGGGCCTTCAGAACCCCGGCGTGGCCGCCTTTGCCCGCGAGTCCGGTCCGTGGCTCGAACAGCTGTCCAAGGACGGCTGCCAGGTCATCTGTCAGGTTGCCGGCCACTCCGTTGACGAGTTTGTTCGCGCGCTCGAGATGTATGTCGAGCTGTGTCCCTGGGCTGCCGGCTACGAGATCAACGTGAGCTGCCCTAATATCGCCGCCGGCGGTGCCGCCATGGGCTCTACGCCCGAGGGCGCCTCATCCGTTATGGCTGCCTGCCGCAAGGTGACCGATAAGCCGCTGTTCGTGAAGATGGCGCCGGTCAACGTCGCCGAGATCGCCAAGGCCCTCGAGGCCGCCGGCGCCGACGGCCTTTCGGTCATCAACTCCATTCAGGGCATGGCCATCGACGTCCATACCCGCAAGTCCCGCGTGGCCAAGCCCAAGGGTGGCCTTTCGGGCCCGCTGTGCCACCACATCGCCGTGCGCATGGTCTGGGAGGTTGCCCAGGCCGTCGATATCCCCATCAACGGCGTCGGCGGTGTCATGACCGGCGAGGATGCGGCCGAGTTTATCCTGGCCGGCGCCACCTGCGTGTCGGTCGGCATGGCCAACTTCGTCGATCCGTGCGCTTCGCTCAAGATCGCGCACGAGCTCGAGGCCTGGGCTGAGTCCCAAGGCGTGAAGGACATCAACGAACTGGTAGGTGCTTTCGAATGCTAGAGACCGATGCCCGCGACCGCGTAATCGTCGCTCTCGACTGCGACCGCGAGCGTGCGCTCGAGCTCGCCCACGAGCTTTCGGGCCATGCCGCCTGGCTTAAGGTTGGTATGACGCTCTATTACGCTGAGGGCCCCGAGATCGTCAAGACCTTTAAGGACCTGGGCTTTAAGGTCTTCCTTGACCTTAAGTTCCATGATATTCCGCATCAGGTTCGCGGTGCCGCCCGTTCGGCCTCGCTTGCCGGTGCCGACCTGCTCTCGGTTCACGGCTTGGGTTCGGGCGCCATGCTCGCTGCCTGCCGCGAGGGTGCCGAGGAGGCGCGCGAGGACCGCGCCAAGCTCGTCGCCATCACCGTGCTCACGAGCATGAATCAGGATGCCTTGAGCGAGATCGGCGTCGAGTCGCCCGTGGCCGAGGAGGCCGCCCGCCTGGCAAAGCTCGCTCAGGCCAACGGCATCGATGGCATCGTGTGCTCGCCGATGGAGGCTCACGACATGCGTGAGCTGCTGGGCCCTGATGCCCTGATCGTGACTCCGGGTGTGCGTCCGGTGGGTGCCGCCCTTGGTGACCAGTCCCGCGTGGCGACGCCTTCCCAGGCTATCGAGCGTGGCGCAAGCCACATTGTGGTGGGCCGTCCCATCACCGGTGCCGACGATCCGGTTGCCGCCTTTGACGCCATCGTCGCTGAGCTGGTCGAAAACGTCGCGTAAAAGATTCCCCTAAGTCACCACTTTTGGGTTTCATTAGCACAAAATAGCCCCTGTGCCTGCGTAAACTTTCCCATCCTTTGTGTGGAATCGCAGGTCAGGGGCTTAACTTTGGGCACAGTATATTGCACTTTTTGCGGGTATCGTCTAACCTATGGAGCCGCGATTGGGCATTTTGTACGTTCTACGTGCTAAAATGCCAATTATTGAATCAGATATAACCCAACTATTTGGAGGTACGAATGGCACTCCCTCAGCTTACCGATGAGCAGCGCAAGCAGGCTCTTGAGAAGGCTGCTGCCGCACGTCACGCCCGCGCTGAGCTTCGCGAGCAGATCAAGAAGGGCGAGAAGTCCCTCGAGTCCGTGCTCAACTCCGATGACCCCATCGCTTCCCGCATGAAGGTTTCCACCCTCATCGAGTCTCTTCCTGGTTATGGCAAGGCCAAGGCCACCAAGATCATGGAGGAGCTCGGTATCTCCGCTACCCGTCGCGTCCAGGGCCTCGGCGTCCGTCAGCGCGAGCAGCTCCTCGAGCAGCTGACCAAATAAGTGAGCGCTCAGGATTCCAAGCTCTTTGTGATTTCTGGACCGTCAGGCGCAGGGAAGGGTACGCTCGTCACTCGTGTGCGCGAGCGCCGCTCTAACCTGGGCCTGACGGTTTCGGCTACCACGCGAGCACCACGCAAAGGTGAGGTCGACGGCGTCAATTACTTTTTTCTGACGCGCGAGGAGTTCGACCGCCGCGTGGCAAACGGTGAGTTTGTTGAGTGGGCCGAGGTCCACGGTAACTGCTACGGCACGTTGGTGAGCGAGGTCACATCCAAGCTCGCCTCTGGCGCATCTCTGATTTTGGAGATCGATGTCCAGGGCGCCCTGCAGGTGAAGGAGCGTTTCCCCGAGGCCGTGCTGATCTTTATCAAGCCGCCTTCGCTTGAGGTGCTCCGCGAGCGTCTAGTCGGTCGCGGTACCGAGACTCCCGAGACGATTGAGCTGCGTATGGCAAACGCCGCCGATGAGCTTGCCCTTGCCGACCGCTACGACGACGTCGTGGTTAATGACGATCTCGACCGCGCGACCGATGAGCTCGTTCGCGTTCTCGATATGCATGAAAG
>CAUDAE010000012.1 GCA_958447445.1 uncultured Collinsella sp. | reverse complement strand
ACGGCCCTCAGGGACCTGAGCCAAGCCCTTGCCCACCAGCTTGTCGGCAGGCGTATGGGTAATGTCCTCGCCCATAAACTTGATGGAGCCGGTCTTGGAACGCAGCAGGCCCGAGACGGTTTTAAGCGTCGTGGACTTGCCGGCACCGTTCGCACCGATCAGAGCAACGATCTCGCCCTCGTTAACGTTAAAGGAGATGTCCTTAATGGCGTGGATGGCGCCGTACCAGACGTTGATGTTGTAGACGGAAAGCATCGGCTCTGCCATTTAGTTCTCCCCCTTATCCTGCTTGCCCAGATATGCCTCGATAACGGCGTCGTTGTTCTGGATTTCCTCTGCCGTGCCCTTGGCGATGACCTTGCCAAAGTTGAGCACGCAGATGCCCTCGCAGATGTTCATAACGAGCGACATGTCGTGCTCGATAAGCATGATGGCAATGCCGAAGGTGTCGCGAATCTTGACGATGTTCTCCATCAGCTCCGCGGTCTCGGACGGGTTCATGCCGGCGGCAGGCTCGTCGAGCAGCAGTAGCTTGGGGTTGGTGGCAAGCGCGCGGACGATCTCCAGACGACGCTGGGCGCCGTAAGGCAGCGATCCGGCCCGCTCGTTTGCCAGATGCTCCATATCAAAGATGGACAGCAGCTCCATGGCGCGCTCGTGAGCAGCCTTCTCGTGCTTCCAATACGTCGGCAGGCGCAGCACGCCCTCAAAGCCGGAGTAACGCTCCTGGTTATGCAGGCCGACCTTGACGTTATCCTCCACCGTCATGGTGTTGAATAGGCGAATGTTCTGGAAGGTACGGGCAATACCCATGCGGTTGACCTGGTAGACCGACTTGCCCGAGGTGTCCTCGCCGTCGAGCAGGATGGTGCCATGCGTGGGCTGGTACACCTTGGTGAGCAGGTTGAAGACCGTGGTCTTGCCGGCGCCGTTGGGACCGATCAGACCGGCGATCTCGGTCTTGCCGATAGTCAGGCTAAAGTCGTCGACTGCCTTAAGGCCACCGAACTCAATGCCCAGGTGGATGCACTCGAGTGCAGGGCGCTCGCCCAGGTCACGATCGGGAACGATGGCGCCAGAAGGATACGGGACCATCTTGCCCTTCTTGAACTCAAATTTACTGGGCATCGGCTGCCACCTCCTTCTTGGAAGCAAAGCGGTCCTTGACGCGACCGAAGAACGCCTTGAGCTGCGGGTTGTTGGTAAAAATCATGACCAGGATCAGCACGATGGCGTAGATGAGCATGCGGTAGTCCGAGAACTGGCGGAGCAGCTCGGGAAGCACCGTGAGCAACGCCGCCGCGATGACGGAACCGCGCATGTTGCCCAGGCCGCCCAGGACCACGAACACCAGAATGAGGATGGACGTGTTGAAGTCGAACTTGGTGGCGGAGAGCTGCGAGAAGTTACCGCCGAAGAGAGCTCCGGCAGCACCGGCGAGGGCAGCGGAAACCACGAAGGCGATCATGCGGTACTCGGTGACGGAGATGCCCACAGACTCGGCAGCGATCTTGTTGTCGCGCACGGCCATAATGGCACGGCCGGTACGGCTGCGAACCAGGTTGAGCACGATCACGAGTGCGACCATGACCAGGATGGCACCGGCGAGGAAGGTCGAGTACGTCGACACGCCCGAGGCGCCCTGGGCGCCTTTGATGATGGCGGTGCCGTCCTCGAGCAGGTGCAGGTCGTCGATCGTGGAGTTACCCGTGATGTTAAAGATCACATGCAGGCCGCGGGAATCGACGCCCACAATGAGGCAGGTGACGATCTCCTTGATAATCTCGCCAAAGGCCAGCGTCACGATGGCCAGATAGTCGCCGCTCAGGCGCAGGACCGGGATACCAATCAAGAAGCCCAGGATGGCGGCAACGATGGCACCGACCACGATGCTGATGATAAGGCGCACCGGATCGGAGGGAACGGCGCTCTCCAGCGCGACGGCGGTGACGATGCCCGTATAGGCGCCGACGCTCATAAAGCCCGCGTGGCCCAGCGACAGGTCACCCGCAATGCCGACGACGAGGTTAAGGGAGATGGCCATGACGATATAGGCCGTGATGGGAACCAGCTGACCGGCGATCATGCGCGGAATCATGTGGTTAGACTGCATAAAGAACACGATGGCGAACGCCACAAGGCACATGGCGTACGTAACAAAATCGTGACGCGTCTGCCTGTCTTTAAGAAACTTCATAACGCTCACCTACACCTTCTCGGGGACGTACTTGCCCAAGAGGCCGGCAGGCTTGACGAGCAGGACGATGATCAAAACACCAAAGACGATGGAGTTGGCAAGGCTCGTGGAAATGTAAGCCTGCGCCATCGCCTCGATGATGCCGATGAGAATGCCACCGACAAAGGCGCCGGGGATGGAGCCGATGCCACCGAAAACGGCAGCGTCGAAGGCCTTGATGCCAGGCATGGCACCCGTGGTGGGCTGCAGCACCGGCGAGTAGGAGCACAGCAGCACGCCGGCGATGGCGGCAAGGGCGGAGCCGATGGCGAACGTCATCGAGATGGTGCGGTTGACGTTGATGCCCATGAGCTGAGCGGCGGCCTTGTCCTCGGACACGGCGCGCATGGCCTTGCCCATCTTGGTCTTGCCCGTAAAGAACATCAGGCCGGCCATGATAACCAGGCAGGCGACGATGGTGACGAGCGAGACGGCGCTTACGTTGAACTTGGCCAAGAACTCCGGCACCGGGAAGGTGACGAGCGAAGTGAAGTTCTTGGGCGTGGCGCCCCACAGAAGCTGCGCGGCGTTCTGCAGGAAGTAAGACACGCCGATGGCCGTGATCAGAACGGCCAGCGGGCCTGCTTGGCGCAGCGGCTTATAGGCCAGACCCTCAATGAGAACACCGAGGACCGTGCAGACCACACAAGAGAGAACTACAGATGCCCAGCCCGGGAGGCCGAGATACGACGTGGCGCAGAACGAGACATAGGCACCGACCATGATGACATCGCCGTGGGCGAAGTTGAGCATCTTGGCGATACCGTAGACCATGGTGTAGCCCAACGCGATGATGGCGTAGACGCTGCCCATGGACAGGCCGTTGACCAGGTATTGGATAAAGACCGTCATGTTCCACATCCCCCTTTCGAATAGGTTTCCAGTTAATGTATGAAACAGGGACGTTACACTGTCCCTAGATACCAAGCAAGCAGGGAAGGCCAAAACCTCCCCTGCTTGGGATCAAAACCGCTCTATGTAAGGCGGCCAATTAGGCCTGTACGTACTTGCCGTCGGTGATGACGTACGCCGTGGGCTCCTTCTGGACCTGGCCCTTATCGTTCCAGGTGAGCTTGCCGGTCAGACCGTCAACGGTAATCTTGAGCATAGCCTTGGACAGCTTCTCGGCGACCTCGGTCGGATCGGCGTCGACACCAAGACCGGCCTCCTTGACGGCCTCGGCCACCGCGTGCACGCCGTCGTAGGCGTCGGCGGCAAACTGGTCGGGGGTATCGCCGTACTTATCCTTGTAAGCGTTAACGAAGTCGGCGTTCTTCTCGTCGTCGGCGGAGAACGGGGTCATGAGCAGCAGACCCTCAGCAAGAGAGGTATCGAAGCCCTCAACGCCCAGGATGCCGTCCATGCCGTCGCAGCCCATCATCTTGACGTCGTAGCCCATGTCCTTGGCGTTCTTGAGCAGGACGGACGCCGGCGTGTAGTAGATCGGAGCAAAGATCATGGTGGCGCCGGCCTGCGTGGCCTTGGTCAGCTGGTGGGGAAGGCTCGTGGCGGAGTCGTCCTTAAAGGTCTCCTCGTCAACAATCTCGAGCTTGGACTCAGCGGCCTGGGCCTTAAAGGAATCTGCGATGCCCGAAGAATAGGCGTCGCCGGAGTTATAGAACAGCACGAACTTCTCGTCCGCATACTTCTGCGCCAGGAACTTGGCAGCGTTGACACCCTGGTTGGGGTCGGTGAAGCAAACCTGGAAGACGCAATCCTTGCCGTCGGTGACGTCCTCGGAGGACGCGGACGGGGTGATCATGAACGTCTTGGGGTCGTTACCGCACTCGGCGGCAACGGCAACCGACGCACCCGTGGTGGTCGGGCCGACGAGGGCCTGCATGCCCCAGTCGAGCAGGGTGTTGAAGGCGTTGACGGCCTTCTCGCCGTCGGCCTGGTCATCCTCGGCCTTGCTGGCAAGCGGCAGCTCTTTGGTCGAGAAGTCCTTACAGCCAAGCTCGACACCCTGGGTAACGGACTTGCCGTAGGACGCGTTGGCGCCGGTCAGCGGGCCGATGGTACCGATCTTAAACGAAGCGTCGCCCGAAGCGGAACCGCTATCGCCGCCGTTGGAGGAGCAGCCAGCTAGAATGGACATCGCCCCCAGACCTGCTGCGCTCGCGATAACGCTCCTGCGATTCATAACAGGGTTCAATGACTTACCGGTGAGGCTCGACATGCGGCTCTCCTCTCAAATCTCGTCGGGTTTCGGTTACCCGACAGGCCATCCTTCGCCGTGTTCGGCGTTCGCAAAATACTAGACGCTTTAGTTAAGGAAAGTGGCGATTATTTCAACTTTTCTTTGGATTTGTTCATTTATCCATAATTCTGCGTATTTCTATTACTTTATGCAGTAATGCCACTTTATTGTGTGAAAGTAATGTTTCCGTTCTGTTACAGGCGTCCCTGCCCTGAATAAAACGGCCTCACCGGTCGCGCTTTATGCGCACTTAGGCGGCGATGTACTTGCCGTCCTGGATCACATAGGCTGTGGCGGGCTTTTCGACCTGGCCCTCGTCATTCCACGTCAGCTCGCCTGTCAGGCCCTCGATCTTGATCTTGCGCATGGCCTTGGCAAGGTCGCCGGCAATGTCGGCACCGTCGGCCGAAATGTCAATCCCCGCCCTATCGATAGCCTCGGCGATGGCGTGGACGCAATCGTAAGCGTCGGCGGCAAACTGGTTGGGCGTCTCGTCGTAGGCATCCTTATAGGCCTTGACGAAGTCGGCATTCTTCTCATCGTCAGCCGAAAACGGGGTCATGAGCAGTACGCCCTCGGCAAGAGAGGTATCGAAGCCCTCCACAGAGAGCAGGCCGTCCATGCCGTCGGTACCCATGAGCGTCATGTCGTAGCCCATGTCCTTGGCGTTCTTGAGCAAAACGGACGCCGGCGTGTAGTAGATCGGCGCAAAGATGAGCGTGGCGCCGGCCTCCTTGGCCTTGGTGAGCTGGTTGGTAAAGCTCGTGGAGGAATCGTCCTTAAAGGTCTCGGTATCGACGATATCAAGTTTGGACTCCTTAGCCTGCTCGGCAAAGGCATCGGCAACACCCGAGCTGTACGTATCGCCGGAGTTGTAGAACAGGGTGATCTTGGCATCCGCGTACTTCTCGGCCAAGAACTTCGCGGCGCTGGCGCCCATGGTGGGATCGGTAAAGCAAACCTGAAAGACCGTGGTCTTATCCTTGGTGACGTCGAGCGACGAGGCCGAGGGCGTGACCATGAGCATGTCGTCGGCAATCTCGCCCGAGACAGCGACGGCGGCACCGGTGGTGACCGGACCGACGAGCGCCTGCATGCCCCAGTCGCACAGGGTATTGAAGGCGTTGATAGCCTTCTCGCCGTCAGCGACGTCATCCTCGGACTTAAGCGAGAGTTTGAGGTCCTTGGTCGAGAAATCCTTGGCGGCGAGCTTGGCACCCTTCTCGGCCGAAACGCCATAGGTTGCCGCGGCGCCGGTCAGAGGGCCGATGACACCGATCTTGAAGGTCTTGCCGTCATCGGCGGAGCCGCCGTCCGAGCCACCCGACGAGCAACCAGCGAGTGCCGCGGTGCTACCGAGCGCCGCAGCGCCAGCCAAGAAACTCCTGCGGTTAAGTACGTTGTTGATGCTAAACATGGTGTCCCCCTTTTCGCTGGCCGCGGTGCGGCCGTCTTGCGGTACGGGGCAAACCTTATGGCGCAAACGTTGACAGTTTGTTACGGAAGTTCGTTTGTAGCGAGCATGTTTCCAATGTTTCCGCAGCGTTTCGGGGGTGCCGTTTTGTGCGACTCCTGTCGCCTGGCGAGCACGCGCTCTCGGTTCACGCTAGAATGCACTCAACCTTTAAGCGGTTAATCCATCCATAAGATGCACGAAGGAGCTATCTATGAGCGAACCCCTGCGCACCGTGAACGTCGGTCTGATCGGTCTGGGAACCGTCGGCGGCGGCGTGGCCCGTCTGATCAAGAGCCACCACGATGAGTACTTGGCAGCCTACGGCATCGACCTTAAGCTGACCCGCGCCTGCGCACTTTCTTGGGAGCAGGCCGAGGCGGCAGGCATTGAGCGCGAGGCCTTTACGAGTGACTGGCACGACGTCGTCAGCGACCCCGCCGTCGACATCGTCGTCGAGCTGATCGGCGGCGAGCATCCCGCAACCGAGATCTTCACCACTGCCTTTGAGCACGGCAAGCACGTCGTCTCTGCCAACAAGGCCCTGTTGGGCCGTCATGTCGAGACGCTCGCCGAGAAGGCACGCACGTGCGGCGTGCAGATTAAGTGCGAGGCCAGCTGCGGCGGTGGCATCCCCATTGTCAGCACGCTCGAGCACGACCTGGTGGGCAACAAGATCCTGACCATCGCAGGCATTCTCAACGGTACCACCAACTATATCCTGTCGCGCATGGACGCCGAGGGCGCCGATTACGCCGACGTGCTTGCCGACGCGCAGGCCAAGGGCTACGCCGAGGCCGACCCGTCCGCCGACGTCGACGGCTTCGACGCCGCCAGCAAGACGGCAATCCTCGCCTCCATCGGTTTTGGCACCCGCGTTACCACCGACGATGTGTACCAGCAGGGTATCCGTACCATCGGCGCCGAGGACATCGCCCAGGCCCGCGAGCTCGGCTACACCATTAAGCTGCTCGGCATCGCTCGCAATACCGACGCCGGCGTCGACGTCCGCGTGCATCCCACGCTGATTCCCGCCGACCACATGCTTGCCAAGGTCAACGGCGCCATGAACGCTGTCTACGTGGTAGGCGACGCCGTGGGCGAGACCATGTTCTACGGTGCCGGCGCAGGCTCCTTCCCCACCGCGAGCGCCGTCGTGGGCGATATCCTATCGCTCTCCGAGCAGATCAGCCGCGGCGTGGCTCCGCTGCCCGAGATTGAGCCCTATGGTCACAATCTCGCCTTTAAGCCTATGGACGAGCTCCAGACCAAGTACTATGTGCGCCTGAAGGTCGCCGACCGCGTGGGCGCCCTGTCCGAGACGGTCGACATCTTTGCCAAGCACAACATCTCGATCTCGCTCATCAACCAGGTCGAGGACGGCAAGTCGGGCGTCAGCGATGCCTGCTCGGTCATCTTTCTGACGCACAGCGCGCTCGAGAAGGACGTCCAGGCTGCCGCTGCCGAGCTTGCCAGCGTCGACTGCGTAGCCGAGGTCGCCAACGTCCTGCGCATCGAGGACGTTGAGGCCTGGACCGAAGGCGTCATGGCCAACTAGTCCACTACTTCGAACCTCAACGAGGCCCAACGCAAAAGGCGCGCTGCCTGCATCAACCGCAGGCAGCGCGCCTTGTTCTGTTTGTAAGGGAAGCTGCGTCCCGGTATTTCAGCTCAGAACGGGGCGAAGCTTCCCTCAGGGCCTTCTTTCGGAAACTATGTCCCATTCTGGGCGCGGATTCTGGGACACGCTTTCCGAAACGGGCTTCTCTCGGAAAGCGCGTCCCACTCTGGACGCCAATTCCGGGATGCATTTTCCGCGGCGGCGTTGGCTACCTGCCGTCGTCGTCCTGGGCTTCTTCTCTTGCATAGAGCTCCAACATGCGGCGGCGGTATTCGCGCACGGCGAGCTTGGCGCGCTCCAGGCGGCGGCGCTCGCGCGGAGTCAGCTCGGACGGGTCGACCTCGTCTCCATAGGTCTTATCGGCAAGCAGGTGCGCCGCGTCCACGATGCGGGCATCGATGTGGCCGCTCGCCGCCTCGGCGGAAAGACGCTCGGCAATCGTATCGAGCGTAGGCAGGCCCTCGAATACGCGACCATGGCCATGCGAAGTCAGCAGCTCATGCTCGCGCGCGAGCAAGCTCGCTAGGTCGTGATGGGCGCGCAGGATGTCGAGCGCATCGGATGGATGCTCGGCAACCTCTGCCACGGCGGCAACCGGCGCAGCATCCACCACGCGGTAGAAGAGCTGCGCGAGCAGCGGCATCAAGAACACCGTGATGGCGCCGGCGGCAACCATAACCGACGCGATGTCTTGCGACAGCGCACCCGCGTTGACGGCAACGCTCGTAACGGCAACGATGATCGGTAGCGCCGTGGTGCAGTACAGGGCCACGGTAATGCGGCCATACGCCGACACATCGCGCGTCGCGGGACAAATGCCCATAGAGATGAGAATGGGCACGGCACGAATAATCAGCAACGCCACGATAAAACCCGCGAGCAAGCCCGGGCGCGACACCACGGCCGTCAGGTCGATCTTTGCGCCCGATACGGTAAAGAATACCGGAATCAAAAAGCCGTAGGCCAGGCCATCGAGCTTGGTCTCGAGCGTATGGTTGCCCTCGGGGATGATATAGCGCAAGACAAAGCCGGCGGCAAAAGAACCCAACACGATGTCGAGATCAAAGACGGCCGAGAACGCCACGAGTGTGACCAGGATGAGCACCGTCAGGCGCACGAAGGTCTGCGACGTGGTATCGGCGCGTTCCTCGACAAACGCAAAGAAGCGGCTGCCGACACGCTTGGAGCGGCTTGGGACCACAGCCAGCAACACGCAAACCACCGCAAACAAGCCAAGGATTACGAGCGTTTGGATGCCAGTGCGGGCAGACAGCAGCACCGACATGGCGAGCACAGGGCCGAGCTCACCCCAGGTGCCATACGCGAGAATCGAGTCGCCCACACGCGTGCCAGTGAGCGAGCGCTCACGCATGATGGGCACGAGCGTGCCGAGCGCCGTCGAAGTGAGGGCAAGCGTCACGGCGATACCGTCGAAATGACTGACCGAGAACCACGGGGTAAAGCGCACGGCAAGCCAGGCGATACCAAACGTGACGGCCCACGTCGCCAAGCCGTAGCGCCCCTCGACGCCCGTGATGCTCTTGGGGTCGATCTCAAAGCCGGCAAGCAGGAACAAAAAGGCCAGGCCCAGCTCGGACACAAGCGAGACCTCAGCATCTACATGGATGACGCCGAGCATATGGGGTCCCAGCACCGCGCCGAGCACGAGCAAAAAGACCGTCTCGGGAACAGGTTTTCCGGGAATCGCCGAGGCGATAAAAGGACTCGCAAAGGCCACGAGTGCGATGATGGCGAGCGAAACGAATGCCATGTGATGCCTTTCTCTTGTTTGCGCTTCACTGTAGCACCCTCGCCGTCCTCAACGCGCCGGGAGCTGTCGTATCATAGTGAGGTTTACAAACATGTGGCTCAAGGCGACCGCGAGGCTTGCCCCGTAAACCGACCGCTGCCGCATACAGTACCGTACGCCCAACCGATCAGGAAGGCAGGAACCAATGGTCTCTCGTATCTACGTGGAGAAGAAACCCGGGTTCGACGTCGAGGCTCAGCAGCTCAAGGGCGAGCTGACCGAAATTCTCGGCATCAAGGGCATCGAGGCCCTGAGGATCATCAACCGCTACGACGTCGAGGGCATCGACGAGGAGCTTTTCCGCTCCTGCGTGCCGACCGTCTTTAGCGAGCCCCAGGTCGATGTGACCTACGACGAACTCCCCGCAAGCGATGGCGCCGTCTTTGCCGTCGAATTCCTGCCTGGCCAGTTTGACCAGCGCGCCGACTCCGCCAGCGAGTGTGTGCAGCTCATCAGCCAGGGCGAGCGCCCCGCCGTGCGCTCCGCCAAGGTCTATATGATCTCGGGCGCTCTGGACGAAGCCGCCATCGATGCCATCAAGCACTACGTGGTGAACCCCGTCGAGGCGCGCATCGCCTCGCTCGACCTGCCCGAGACGCTGTACATGGAGACCCCCGAGCCCCAGCCCGTCGAGGTGCTCGACGGCTTCCGCGAGCTCGACGAGGCCGGCCTTGCCGCCTTTATTTCCGAGCGCGGCCTTGCCATGGACGAGGCGGACATCGCCTTCTGCCAGCAGTACTTCCGCGATGAGGACCGCGACCCCACCATCACCGAGATCCGCGTGATCGACACCTACTGGTCCGACCACTGCCGCCACACCACCTTCGGCACCGTCCTGGACGACGTGACGATCGACGACGCCGTGGTGCAGCAAGCCTTCGACCGCTACATGGAGATGCGCCACGAACTCGGCCGCGACGCCAAGCCCGTCTGCCTCATGGACATGGGCACCATCGGCGCCAAGTACCTCAAGAAGACCGGCGTCATGACCGATGTCGACGAGTCCGAGGAGATCAACGCCTGCACCGTCAAGGTGAAGGTCGATGTCGACGGCGAGGACCAGGACTGGCTGTTCCTGTTTAAGAACGAGACCCACAACCACCCGACCGAGATCGAGCCCTTCGGCGGTGCCGCCACCTGCGTGGGCGGCGCTATCCGTGACCCGCTCTCGGGCCGCAGCTATGTGTACCAGGCCATGCGCGTCACCGGCGCCGGCGACCCCACCGTCCCGGTTTCCGAGACGCTCGAGGGCAAGCTGCCGCAGCGCAAGCTCGTGACCACTGCCGCCGCCGGCTACTCCAGCTACGGCAACCAGATCGGCCTTGCCACCGGTCAGGTCAACGAACTCTATCACCCCGGTTACGTGGCCAAGCGCATGGAGGTTGGCGCCGTCGTGGGCGCTACCCCGGCAAACCACGTTCGTCGCGAGTGCCCCGCCCCCACCGACAAGATCATCCTGCTGGGCGGCCGCACCGGCCGCGATGGCATCGGTGGCGCCACCGGCTCCTCCAAGACCCAGAACACCGAGTCCATCGAGACCTCGGGTGCCGAGGTCCAGAAGGGCAACGCCCCTGTCGAGCGCAAGCTGCAGCGTCTGTTCCGCCGCGGCGACGCCTGCCGTCTGATCAAGCGCTGCAACGACTTTGGCGCCGGCGGCGTCTCAGTCGCCGTGGGCGAGCTTGCCGACGGCCTGTACGTGGACCTGGACACCGTGACCAAGAAGTACGACGGCCTGGACGGCACCGAGCTCGCTATCTCCGAGTCCCAGGAGCGCATGGCTTGCGCCGTCGCCGACGGTGACGTCGAGGAGTTCATGGGCTACGCCGCCGAGGAAAACCTGGAGGCTACCGTTATCGCCGAGGTTACCGCCGAGCCGCGCATGCGCATGGCCTGGAACGGCGTCGCTATCGTCGACCTGTCCCGCGAGTTCCTCAACTCCAACGGCGCACCCAAGCACCAGGTCGCCCACGTCTGTGCCCGCAGCGTGTGGCAGCCCAGCTGGGCCGGCACCACGCTCGCCGAGCGCATGATCTCGCTCGTCACCGACCTCAACGTCGCTTCCAACAAGGGTCTTTCCGAGCGTTTCGACTCCACCATCGGCGCCGCGACCGTGCTCATGCCCTTTGGCGGCAAGACGCAGCTCACCCCAAGCTCGGCCATGGTCGCCAAGTTCCCCGTGGACGGCGAGACCACCACGGCGAGCGCCATGGCATGGGGCTTCAACCCCTATCTGATGGAGGCCGACCAGTTTGCGGGCGCCTACCTGTCCGTGGTCGAGTCCATCGCCAAGCTCGTGGCTGCCGGCTTTGAGCACAAGCGCGCCCATCTCTCCTTCCAGGAGTACTTCGAGCGTCTGCGCACCGAGGCCGAGCGCTGGGGCAAGCCCACGGCAGCCGTCCTGGGCGCCCTCATG
Organism: uncultured Collinsella sp.; assembly: GCA_958447445.1. Taxonomy (GTDB): domain Bacteria; phylum Actinomycetota; class Coriobacteriia; order Coriobacteriales; family Coriobacteriaceae; genus Collinsella. The sequence goes on along the minus strand of CAUDAE010000012.1, from coordinate 12,551 downwards.
GCCCAAGTCGACCTGGGTGCCGGCGCCATCGGCGGCAAGGACTCCATGAGCGGTTCGTTTGAGGACGAGACCGGCGAGCTCAACGTTCCGCCGACCCTGATCAGCTTCGCCGTCGCCGTGGGCAAGGCCGCCCGCGCCGTCTCGCCCGAGTTCAAGGGCCTCACGCACCGCGTCGTCCGCATCGCCCCCGCCACCTATGGCGAGGACTACCGTCCCGACGCCCAGCAGTTGCTCGCCGCGTTTGACGCCGTCGAGGCGCTCACTGCTACCGGCAACGCCCTGGCCATATCCACGCCCGGCTACGGCTGCGGCGCCGAGAGCCTCTTTAAGATGTGCGTCGGTAACCAGATCGGTATCGAGCTTGCCGAGGATGTAGACGTGGAGAGCCTCTTCACCCCGCTCTACGGCAGCTTTATCGTCGAGCTCGCCGAGGACGCCGAGCTGCCCGAGGTCGCCGACGGCGTTGTCGTCGAGCCCCTGGGCACCACCGTCGAGGGCTATGTCATCGACACCGGCTCCGAGGTCATCGAGCTCGCCGAGCTCCAGGAGGCCTGGGAGAGCGGCATCGAGGGCGTCTTCGCCTACCGCAGCGCCGGCGAGACCCCCGAGATCGAGACCATCGACTTCCGCGCCAAGGATATCCACGTGTACGGCGGCGCCAAGATCGCCCGCCCGCGCGTGATCATTCCCGTGTTCCCCGGCAACAACTGCGAGTACGACAGCGCCCGCGCCTTCCGTGCCGCCGGTGCCGAGGCCGACACCTTCGTGATCAACAACCTCACGCCCGAGGCCGTCGCCGAGAGCACCCACGAGCTTGCCCGCCGCATCCGCGCAAGCCAGATCGTCATGATCCCCGGCGGCTTCTCCGGCGGCGACGAGCCCGACGGCTCCGCCAAGTTCATCACGGCGTTCTTCCGCGCTCCCGAGGTCACCGAGGCAGTCCGCGACCTGCTCAAGGCCCGCGATGGCCTGATGCTGGGCATCTGCAACGGCTTCCAGGCCCTGATCAAGCTCGGCCTGGTGCCCTACGGCGACATCGTCGACGCCACGCCCGATGCGCCCACGTTGACGTTCAACACCATCGGTCGCCACCAGAGCCGTCTGGTGCGCACCCGCATCTCGTCCAACTTGTCCCCGTGGCTGTCGCAGTGCAGCCTGGACGACCCCTATACCGTCGCCATCAGCCACGGCGAGGGCCGCTTTGTCGCCAATGACGAAGTGCTCGCCCAGCTGATCGCCAACGGCCAGGTCGCCACGCAGTACGTGGGCGAGAACGGCAAACCCAGCATGGACCTTTCCGTCAACCCCAACGGCTCCGCACTCGCCATCGAGGGCATCACGAGCCCCGACGGCCGTGTCCTGGGCAAGATGGGCCATGCCGAGCGTCGCGGCGACAACCTGTACTGCAACGTGCCCGAGCATGTCCCCGGCGACAAATTCATGCCGATCTTTGAGAGCGGCGTAGCCTACTTCGCTTAATACGTTTCCATCGGGTACAATCCCCTCGGGTAACAACACCCGCCACCGGCACCCCCGATGGCGGGTTCTTTTTTGCTTTGCGCGTATAGGAGAAGGACATCATGGAAAGCCGCAAGCCGTATCTCGCCACCCTGCCCGGACTCATCCTGGGCTGTCTCGTTTGCTGCGCGCTCTGGGGCTCCGCCTTCCCCTGCATCAAGATCGGCTACGGCCTCTTTGGTATTCCCGCGCACGACAGCGCCTCGCAGCTGCTCTTCGCGGGCCTGCGCTTCACCCTTGCCGGCATGCTGGTCATTGTTGGCATGAGCGTGGCCCAGCGCCGACCGCTCGTTCCGCAAGCGCGCGATATCAAGCCCATCTGCATCTTGTCGCTCTTCCAGACTATCGGGCAGTACTTCTTTTTCTACCTGGGCCTCTCGCGCGCCAGCGCCATGTCGAGCTCCATCATCGAGGCCAGCGCCAACTTCCTCGCAATCCTCTTTGCCGCCCTGGCATTTCACACCGAGAAGCTCAATGCGGCCAAAGTGCTCGGCTGCGTACTGGGCTTTGCCGGCGTCGCGCTCGTCAACCTTTCGGGCGCGGACGGCACCTTTGGCTTTACGCTCGACGGCGAGGGTTTTATCCTAGCCTCCACCGTCGCGGGTGCCCTTTCGACCTGCCTGATCGGTATCTTCTCGCGTGAGCACGACGGCGTCTTGCTTGCCGGGTGGCAGTTCTTGGTCGGCGGCCTGGTCCTCACCGCCATCGGCTTTTTGATGGGTGGCGCGCTCTCCCCCACGGCGATTGCCCCCGCCATCGCGCTCATCATCTACATGGCGCTTATCTCCGCGGTCGCCTACTCGCTGTGGTCGCGCCTGCTTGCCGTCAACCCCGTCAGCCGCGTCTCGGTCTTTGGGTTTATGAACCCCGTCTTTGGTGTGCTGCTGAGCGCGCTGCTGCTCGGCGAGGGCGCTGGCATGAGCCCCATTACCGTCATCGTTGCCCTGCTGTTGGTCTGCGGCGGCATCATCATCGTCAACAAACCCAAAAAAGCCTAGCGAGCTCACCTTTTTAGAGAGAGCCTTCACACACTTTAGCTTAATGGAATGCACTGGCTCTCGTTGATTTCGTACCGAGCCGCGGCGGCAGACGCTCGTCTTGCCGCACCGCGCCTGGGCGTTATGGCCGGTGGCCCCCGCAAACGCAAAAAGGGCGCACGACCATCAATGCGGTCGTATGCCCCTTTTCTAGCGTATTTGTACGCCGGCTTTCTTTTTCTCGGCCTTGACGCGGTAGAGCTCCGCATCGGCAGCGCGAAGTAAGTCTTGCCAGGTATCAACACTATCGCCGACCCGCGCGTGACCGATGGACATCCGCAATGCATACGGCACCTCGGCATGCGCGAGCTCGTCGTTGATTGTCGCGCACAGATGCATGATATCCTGTTCCGCCACTGCCTTTTGGAGCACCACGAACTCATCGCCACCGTAGCGTGCGATAAAGCCACCAGACGCCGAGCAGACCTCTTTGAGCGCAGCGGATATAACCTGAAGAGCATGGTCGCCCTCCACATGTCCATAGCGATCGTTAATCTGCTTAAAGCCGTCGGCGTCCATCATGAGCAGATACACATCTTCGGCCTGATCCACATTTGAAAAGAGCGGCAGCATATAGGTCTCAAAACGGTTGCGATTGTTGAGGCCAGTCAACGGGTCGGTCGAGATGAGTTGCTCCTGGCAGATGATATAGAGCAGCAACATGCTAATCATTATGCCGACACAAAGGCCAGGCACCGAGTATACGATCTGAAAGGTACCGCCCACCAGGGCCGGAATGGCGAAAAATGCCAAGGTTCGATAGATAGCCTTCGTCTGCAGGCTCTCGACCCTGCGAGATTGCACAAACGCATGCAGGGACGTATGTATAACGTAACAGTAGCTGACAATGGGCTGGATCATATAGGCAAAGCCGCGACGATACACGCCCTGCGAATCGATATAGAACAAGGCGTGCGTCCAGTAACTGGTAAAAGCCAGCACGACCACCAGAGCCGTAGGCAACGTTACAAGCACCACCCTATAGCGCGAGGTCACAAGGCGAGAGCCCTGCATCGTCTCGGAATAGATAAACCAAATGAGACACGCGATGGCAAAGAACGAACACGCGTTGGAAATCCAGTTGGCAGCAATACCCAACGTGCCGTCCGCACCATCCGAAAGCGTCCAGATCATATCGAATAATATGTACGCGGCAGAGGTGTAGCCAAGCATGCTAAACAATAGCTGCAGGGTGCTCGAGAACAAGGAGCGACGACTTCGCGCGGCAAGCCCGATAAGAACAATCATGCATAGCAGGAATATCTCAATCTTGAGTGCCTTAACCACTAGACGCCATCCCTTCAATATCCGAATGGTCAGAATCGCCCAATTCGAATCAGGGCAATAAACACCCCTTTACTCCGCAGGGGTAAAGGGAATCATAGCAAAGCGCCCGAACATCACTGCAAAACAGTTTCTGTTCGGGCGCTCGGACGGCGCGAATTGCACGCCGGAATCAATTATCGGTAACGGCCGTTACTCGCCGTCGATGTCGGTCGCGGCGGCCTCCTCGATGGCCTCGACACCGGCAGGCGACAGGTCCTCCTTGCCCTGGCAGAACTTCTTGTCGACCCAGCCGGTCAGAATCGGAGCCATGATTGCCGTGATGATAACGGCAGTGGCGATCTGGGCGTACGCGGTGGGCGCAAGCTCGGCGTAGCGCGGCGCGACCTCGGCGAGAGCAACCGGCGTGGTCATAGCCGTGCCGGCGATGGTGGAACAAGCCACGGCAGCCTTGCCGTTACCACCGCACAGGCGCTCGAACGCAAAGGTGATGGGACCGACGACAAACAGCGTGACAAGGCCCAGTAAGATGCCGGAAATACCACCAGTGATAAAGCTCGACAGGCTCATGGACGCGCCAAGCTGAAATCCGATGACGGCAATCGCAGGGTTGGCACCGGGAACTAGCAGGTTCTTGATAAACGGGAACAGGTTGCCCAGAACCATGCCGATAACGAGCGGCAAAACGGAGCCGATGATAGTACCGACAGGGATGTTGGCAAGACCCGAAACACCAAGGATGATCATCGTGACGGCGGGGCCGGCCGTAAAGAACAGGATACCGACGGCGCCCTGCTCGGACTCATCGCCGAACTCGCCCATGATGCCCGTATAGAGCGCCATGTTGCAAAACGTAATGCCGCCGATGATAGACACGGAGCTCAGACCCAGGAAGTTGTCGTTAAAGAAATATGCCACGCCTAGGCCGAGAGCCGCTGCGACGACCAGCTTGGGAATCAGCACGACGATACCGGTCTTGATGGCGCCCGGCGTGGACTTAAAGCTGATGCCGGCGCCCACGAACAGCAGGATCGCGGCGACGATGGTATTGGAGCCACCGCGGCAGGCAGCCGTAAAGAAGCCGCCGATCTCAAAAACCTGCGGGCAGAAGGTGTTGAGCAAAAGACCGACGATCATCGGATAGATCATGATGTCGCCCGGGATGCGCGGAACCTTGAATTTCTTTTGCTCGTTGGCAGTCGCTTCCTGTGCCATGAAACCCCCATTTCCGCTGACGCGGAACAAAAGCCCACGTCATGCTTTGCTACAGTAAAGTTTGACCATGGTACCAGAAGAAATAGACCAGCTCGGTGAAAAATTCGACAAGTTGGGATGGAACGAGATTCGGCGCCCGCGACGCCACCCCTATATAAGGCTCAAGACAATATAGAGTACGATGCCCGAGACGCAGCACCACAGCATCGATTTTGTCTTGACCGCCACGACCACGACGCCGACGGCCGCAATCCAGGGAACCAAGGCAGGCCAGAGTCCCGCGTCGAACGCGCCGGGGCTCACCAAGTCGTTGGCGACCAGCGCGGCAAAGGCAGCGGGCGGGATATAGCCCAGGGCCTCGGTAATGCGGGGCGACAGGGTCCGCCCGCGCAAGGCGAACGCCGGCGCGATGCGAAAGAACGCGATAGCAGCCCACGACGACAGCCACAGAACCAAGAACTCGTTAACAGGCATCGCGGGCACCTCTTCCGTCAAATACAGCATCGCACGCCAACGCAATGGCAATGCCGGCCACGACGCTTGCCGGCACGGCAATATTCGTGAGGCCCAAGAACTTGCATACGGCGACGGACACCGCGCCCGAAACCGCCGCGACAACGTTGCCGCGCGACAGCCGCTGCGAAAAGAGCAGGCAGATAAAGAGCGAGGTGCAGACAAAGGCTGCAATGGCGGTGGGAACATCGACAACGGCGCCGACGATGGTGCCCATCGTACACGAAACGCCCCATGTTGCGATGAGGATCACGTTGAGCACAAAGGACTCGCGCGGGCCCCAATCCTCCCCTTCAACCAACTTGGCAAGCGAGATGCCATATGCCTCCTCGGTAAGTGTCGCGGCAACAGCCAGCGTCTGACGCTTCGAGGCACCCGTCAGATGCGGCGCGATCGATGCCGAGTAAAGCGCAAAACGCGAGGAGATGGCGGCAACGCTCGCGATAATCGAAGGTGCCGGCACGTCCGCCAGCCAAAGATTGCAGATCATAAACTGGCCGCTGCCCGTCACAAACGTGCTGCTCAGGGCAAAGACCATCCAGGGCTCCATTCCCGTCTGCCCCATGATCATTCCGCACGGCGCGCCTATTGCAACATAGGTAAGCATCACCGGCCAGACGGTTCTAACGATTTTGAACACCATACGCTTCTCATCCTGACAAGGTCTCCGAGCCGCATGTAGCGATACGGCAGAATCATCATCCGACAGCAACCGAGTTCACCTACAATTGCCACCGGATCGAAAGACACAACTTTTTAGGAAGTCATTATGACAGCTATCGATCGAGACCGGGCGCGCGCGGCCTTCAAAAGCTACACCGATGCCTACGACGCCACCAACCCACGCATCGCGCTCAAAATCGAGCATACGTACCACGTGGCCGAGGCATGCGATGCCGTAGCGCGCGAGCAGGGCTGGTCGTCAGAAGATATTGACCTGGCATGGCTTTGCGGCCTGCTACACGATATGGGCCGCTTTGAGCAGCTGCGACGCTGGGACACCTTTAAGGACGCCGAGAGCATGAGCCATGCGGCGCTGGGCATCGAGGTCCTCTTTGGCGAGAATCCCGCCGATGCACCCGCCACGACAAACATCCGTGACTTTATCGAAACCGGTGCGCATGACGAGCTCATCCGAGCGAGCATCGCCTATCACAGCGACTTTCGCCTGCCGGCACAACTCGACGAGCGTACACGGTGCTTCTGCGATATCGTGCGCGATGGCGACAAGATCGACATTATGCGCACCATCGCCGACAGCACCGTCGATACCATCCTCAAGGTGGATGAGGACGCGTTTCTAGCCAGTCGCTTCTCGGTACCGACGCTTGCCGCCTTTGACGAGCATCGGTGCGTCGCGCGCGACGAGCGCAACGAGCCGGCGGACTACCTGGTGGGACTCATCTGCTTTATGTTTGAGCTCGTCTATCCAGCGAGCCGCACGCTGGCGCGCGAGCAGGGCGATATCTACCGCCTGCTCGACGCGCCCTTTGGCATTACGCGGCCCTTTACCGACCCCGCCACGCAGGCGACTTGGAGCCGCCTTAAGGACGAGATGCGCGACTGGCTGGCGCGCGCCTAGCGCTCAAGCTGGGCCAGCAGTTCCTCGACGCCCTCGACGGCATCGCCGACAACCTTGTACTGGGCAGCACCAAAGATGGGGGCATCCGGGTCCTCGTTGATGGCGATAATGCACTCTGCCCCACCGATGCCGGCAAGATGCTGGATGGCGCCCGAAACACCGATACTCACGAGAAGCTTGGGCGAAACCGATACGCCGGTCTGGCCAATCTGATGGCGACACTCCAACCAGCCGGCCTCCACGACAGGTCGCGTGCAACCAAGCTCGGCTCCCAGAGCCTCGGCGAGCCTTCGCATCAGGGGCAGATTCTTCTTGGAGCCAATGCCGCGGCCCACCACGACCAAGCGCTCGGCATCGGCGATCGAGGCCTGCTGCCTCCACTCCTCGGCGGGAATCGAGATCTCGACACGAGCCTTAGCATCATCCGCAAGCGATATCTGGGTGATCGTGCCGGAGCGGTCGTAGTCAAAGTCGGGCGCCTTAAAGATGCCGGGACGAACCGTTGCCATCTGGGGACGATGATTGGGGCAGACGATGGTGGCCATCAGGTTGCCGCCAAACGCCGGACGCGTCTGTTGCAGCAGCCCCGTCTCCGTATCCATCGAAAGTACGGTGCAGTCAGCCGTAAGGCCCGTCTGCAAGCGCACGGCAACGCCGGGTGCCAGTTCGCGGCCAAAAGCGGTCGCACCGTATAGGATGGCCTCGGGTTTGCGTTCGGCTACCAAATCGCAGATCAAGCGGGCGTAGACCTCCGCATCGTTTTGGCGCAGGCGCTCGTCGCGACAGGCCAGGACTTCGTCGGCGCCCGCGCAAACCAGATGCTCCAGGTCGCCGAGAGAACCCTCGGGACCCATACCGATCAGTGCCACCAGACGGCAGTCGCGAGCATCGGCAAGCTCGCGGCCCTTGCCCATAAGCTCATAGGCAACGGGAGTCACCGTATCGTGCTCGTCGGTCTGCGCGAATACCCAAATGTCTCGATATGCATCAAGGTCCACCGCACCAGCGGCCTCGTCACGCTCGATCGAGATAGCGTTGACAGGGCAGGCGTCGACGCACCCACCGCATAGGATGCAGCCGTCGGTTACGCGGGCGCATCGGCTGGGTCGCTCGCCTTCCACTACGATGCCGCCCGAGGCACAGGCGCGAACGCAGCGACCGCAGCCGATACAGGCTTCGCTATCGATAATCAGTCCGCTCATCTATGCCATCCCCTCGATAATCTTGGCAAGCTTTGCCGCCTGCTCGGACGCCGTCCCCTCAACGGCCTCGCACGTTTGGTCACGGTCGGGCACAAACGAGCGCACGACCTGTGTCGGCGACCCGGCAAGACCGCAACGCGCGGGGTCGGCGTTCACGTCGGCGGCACTGACCACGCGCACGTCCGCCTCCTCCGCCGCGCGAATACCGGCAATACTCGGCATACGCAACTGGCCAATCTCCTTGGCAGTCGTCATCGCGCACGGCATCTCAAGGTACACCGTCTCCTCGCCGGCATCGCATCCGTGAACGAGCGCCAGCGAGCCACAGGTCGTAAAGCCCGCGCTCTGCACGCAGCTCACGTCGGTCACGCAGGGAATATCAAAGGCACCGGCAAGCTCGGGACCAATCTGGGCCGTATCGCCATCCACCGCCATCTTGCCGCAGATGAGCAGGTCGAAGTCCTCGTCGAGCGCCTCGATGCCGCACTTGAGGGCATAGGTGGTTGCCAGGGTATCGGCACCTGCAAAGGCGCGATCGGTCAGCAGCAGCGCATCGTCGGCGCCTCGAGCGATGCAGTCGCGCAGCAGCGACTCGGTCGCGGGGATGCCCATCGACACCACCGTCACGCGCACATCCATGCCAAAGCCGATAAAGTCGTCCTTCAGCGCCAGCGCGCATTCCAAAGCGCTCGCATCAAAGGGATTAATGACCGCCTGCTTGCCATCGCGCACGATGGTATTGGTCTTGGGGTCCATCTTGACCTCGGTGCTGCCCGGCACGGCCTTGACGCACACCACCATATGGAAATCGCTCATCTTCACGCGCCCCCTTTCTGGACGAGCTCATCCAAGAGCTTCTCCGAAAACAGGTTACCGCGACCCAGCTGCCCGGCAGGATCGAGCTGGAGCTTGAGCCGCGCCGACTCGACCATGGCCTCGTGACCGTACATCGTCTCCAAGAAGCCCGCCTTGATCTTGCCGACGCCGTGTTCTGCGGAGACGGCACCGCCCATGGCCGTGACCTCGGAAGCCCACTGGGCAAAGAGTTCTGCGCCGCGGCGATAATCCTGTGCATCGCGCGGCAGAATGTTCACATGCAGATGGTTGTTACCGATATGCCCCCAGGCGGCAGATTCAAGCCCACTTTCCGCCAGCGTGCGGCGATAGAGGGCGATAACATCGGCCAAGTGCGCGTTGGGCACCGACATGTCCGAACCCAGTTTGGTGATGGTGGGATCCATGCGGCGGCGCTCGTCGATGAGCATGTTGACGCTCTCGGGCACCGCATGGCGGAAGAATCGCTGACACTCGCGATCGACCTCGGTGCGCGCGACCCATGTCGCATCGTCACTGCCGCCCGCAAGCTCCAGTACCCACCCCAAGTGATACAGCTCCTCAGTCGCCTGGGCTTCGTCGTCGCAGTCGAGCTCCACGTAGACACAGACCTTGGCGTCTTTGTCGAGCGCAGGCAGCGAGGCAAACGCCGTCGACTGCTCGCGCTGGCGACGTAGAATATCCAGGGCGCCAGCATCGAAGTACTCGATGGCAGCCGCATGGGACAGGACGGGACGCACAGAATCGGTGAAGGACACGGCCTTGTCTTCGCTGTCGAAGAAGCAGCTCACGCCCCAAACGACCGCGGGTGCCACCTGCAGGGCAATCTCGAGTTCGGTGATGACACCGATTGTGCCACACGCACCGATAAACAGATCGATGGCATCCATATCGTCAGCAACGAAATAGCCCGAAGCATTTTTTGTCTTGGGCATGGTATAGCCGGGAAGATCGAGCTCGAGTGTACGGCCCGCTGCCGTCACGAGCGACAGGTGGCGGCCCTGGGCAAAAGCCTCGCCGCGCCGAAGCTCAAGCAAATCGCCATCAGCCAGCACGACGTGGAGTCCCGTGATATGTGGGCGCATGGGGCCGTAGGCGTAGCTGCGGGCACCGGAGGCGTTACATGCCGCCATGCCGCCCAGACAGGCAGACGCCTCGGTGGGATCGGTGGGAAAAAACTGCTCGGGAGCCTCTTGGAACTCCTCGTAGGCCTCAAGCGATGCCTGGTCCCAACCAGCGGTCGGCAGCACCTTCTTGCTCAGCTGCTTGCGCAGCTCCGAGAGGACAACGCCCGGCTCCACGCGCAGCAGAAATTGGCCTTGTTCATCGCGGCGAAGGCCCAAATAGCGATTCATACGGGAAGTATTGAGGATATGCCCGCCGTGGGGCACGGCGCCGGCGGCAAGGCCGGTTCGGGCGCCCTGAACCGTTACCGGAACACGCTCGGCATGGAGCTTTTCCAAAATGGCACGGACCTCGTTTTCCGTTGTCGGAAACGAGATGCTCGAGGCCTCGCCCGATGCGCGAGATTCATCGCGGCCATACTCTTCGAACTCGTCGGTGAAGGGTTTGATGGTTGCAGACACGCGAACTCCCCCTTTAGCTAACTACAGTGTTTGCAGGGAGATGTTACCGCATCGTTTCGTCGACGTGTTCGAGACCGTCTCCATAATTGGCGATTTTTACGTTCGTGCAATTCGGCGAGCGGCTTGATTTCCTCGGCAGACGATGCTTTTGACACATATGGCCCCGCCGTCGCCGACCGCGCGATTGTCGCTTGAAAAAAGTTGGGGTATTTTTTGCCGCCTTTTACCTGCGGAGACACCAATCCGTCAAGCATTTGGTCAGCAATTGGTCAAGTAGCGGCTGATACCGTCGGCATCGACAGCCAAAACCGACAGAAGTTTTGGCCCCAGAAGCAGGGAGGTTCCCATGGCATATTACTGGCCCCAGTACGGCATCGCCATCGAAGTCGACGACGATCCCCATCTCCTGCCTTTCGACGAAGAGGCATTCCCCGATACGACGGTCTACCACGTTACCACCGATGTGATCTGCGACCCCGAGTCGTTCTCGGCGCTCGCCCACCGCATCGCGCATATCCACGACATCGAGCTCCCTCCCGACTTCGACGAGCTTGTCTACTCACGCCGCCTGATGCTTCACATGCTCTTTGGAGCGAACCCGTCCACCTTTGCGCGCATCTATACCGCCAAGGATGCCGCATGAGCGCGAAGAAGCCACCCCACTTTGCAGGCCTGGGTCGTCGCAAGAAGCTCATCGTTGCCTGCCTGGCCATCGTCTGCGCCCTTGTCGCCGTAGGACTATACGCTTGGCAGTCGCAGCCCGTACCCGAGGCGGGCGCTTCGGTTACGACGGCCGAGGGCAAAACGCGCCAGGAAATCCAAGATGAGCTCGACGCCATCGTCCGCGACAACATGATGACGATTTCGGTCGCGCCAGTCGCTCAGCTGCAGGAGGACGGCAAGCTGCGCGTCAACGTGCAAAACGTCCAAGACAATAAATTTCCCCAGCGATTCCGCGTCATCCAAAACGACGAGACCATGTACGAATCCGGTGTGGTCGAGACCGGCAAGACAATCGAGACGTGCCCCGCCGGCGACATCAAAGAAGGCGAGGCGTACATCGAGATCCAGGCACTCGATGCAAAGACCCTCGACAGCCACGGCAATCCGACACGTGTCAAGGTACGGGTTGAGCAAACCGAGAACTAGCCTTCCGGCCGACACGGCACCGCATGCAATTCACCAGCATTCGTCCAATCATCGCGGGGACGGCCCGCGGCGAATAGAAAGGAACGACCATGGACATCACCAGGAACATGAACGGAGTCAGAGCGCTCGTCGTGGGCACAGGGCCCCGGCTCGCGCGCGCAATTGGCGCCGCCACGACGCCAGCTATGGCAGCCGGGCGCGTTGGAACCACGAAGGTAATGGTCAGGACCGAGATCGACAACGTTGAGTTCAAAGTTCCGACGGTTATTCCCTTCGTCGCCAAGGCCGACGGCACGCTTCAAGGCCCCTCAGAAGACGCGACCACCATCGACAATCATTCGGCCTACGGCATCCATGTCACCAACATGAAGATCGACGCCATGAACACCTGGACCATTGCCGCCGACGCCAAGGCCGGAACCGCGCAGAACTCCATCGACTTTAAGGTCGGCCCCGACGGCGCGCTCCAGAACGCCAGCGCCGCAATGCAGGGGACGGGCCTCGATCTTTCCAAGAATGCAGCCTTCGACATGGGCTACCAGGGCATTGCCGGTGGCACGGACAAAATTAAGCTCAAGACAAGCGGAAACGTCGCCCGCGTCACACGCGACATCTTCCGCGTAACCGGCGA
>CAUDAE010000011.1 GCA_958447445.1 uncultured Collinsella sp. | reverse complement strand
GAACAAGAACTCCATTAGGGGCGGTTGGCTCTACTTCGTCATCGCGCACGTGGGCTTTGTCCTTATCATGGCGAGCTTCCTGCTCATGACCAACGGCGTGGGCGGTTCCTTCAGCTTCAGTGATTTCCGTACGCATGACTTTGGACCCGCCGTCTCCTCCGCGTGCTTCGTCCTCGCGTTCTTCGGATTCGGCGCAAAGGCCGGTATCATCCCGCTGCACTCCTGGCTGCCCCAGGCGCACCCCGAGGCGCCGTCCAACGTGTCCGCCCTCATGTCCGGCGGCATGATCAAGATCGGCATCCTGGGAATCCTCAAGGTCGGTCTCGACCTGCTCGCGGGTTCGGGCGTCCAGCTCTGGTGGGGCCTCATGGTCCTGGTCTTCGGATCCATCTCGTCGGTCCTGGGCGTCGTCTACGCCCTACACGAGCACGACATTAAGCGCCTGCTGGCCTACCACTCCGTCGAGAACATCGGCATCATCTTGCTCGGTGTCGGCGCGTCCATGACGGCGCACGCCCTGGGCAACGACGTCATCGCGACGATCGCGCTCATGGCCGCCCTCTACCACACGCTCAACCACGCCATGTTCAAGGGCGAGCTGTTCCTCGGCGCGGGCTCCCTGCTCTATGCCACGGGTACGCGCAACATGGAGAAGATGGGCGGCCTGTTCCGCCGTATGGCGGTCACGGCCGTCTGCTTCCTCATCGGTGCCCTTGCCATCTCGGCTATCCCGCCGCTCAACGGCTTCGTTTCCGAGTGGTTCACCTACCAGTCCCTGTTCAACATCTCGACGCTCTCCGACCCGGTCGTCATGGTGTTCGCCGTCGCATCCGCGGCCGCCCTCGCCATCACCGGTGCCCTGGCCGTCACGTGCTTCGTGAAGGCCTACGGCGTCTCGTTCGCGAGCAGCCCTCGTTCCCAGGAGGCCGCGAACGCCAAGGAGTCCCCGGCTCCGATGTTGTTCTCGCAGATGCTCCTCGCGGCCATCTGCGTGGTGCTGGGAATCGGCTCTCCCGTCATCGCCCCGGTTCTGGGCGACGTCGCCCAGAGCGTGCTTGCCGGCTCTGCCATCACAGCCACCTCGGGCGTGTCTCTGGTGAACGAGATTTCCGGTGCCGCCACCTCCACCCCCGCGATCGCCATCGCGCTCGTGGTCCTCACCGGCCTCGCGTTCGTGTTGAGGTCCTGCCTCGGCACCAAGGCCCCCGCTAAGAAGACCGACCCTTGGGCGTGCGGCTACGAGCCCAACGAGCACATGCCCGTCGTCGCCACGAGCTTCGCGTCAGACGTAGAGCTCTTCATGGGCCCGCTCTACACCCTGCGCGAGGTATGCACCAAGATCTGCTGGTCCATCGCGCACGTGTTCCAGAAGCTCACCGGTGTCGCCCAGGGCGTTGAGCCCCTGCCCGACCGCTTCCTGGTCGATGCACCGAGCGAGGGTGCCGATAAGCTGGCCGGCCTCGCCTCCAAGATCGAGGGCGGCAACTACTCCGTATACATCTGCTACATCGTCGCGGCGCCCGCGGGCGTCCTCGTGCTCGCCGTGGTCATGGTCTAGAGAGGGGAGAGGATATTATGAACATCGTTCTTGCGATAGCGCAGGGCCTCGTGGTCATGCTGGTCGCGCCCTTCTTCTCCGGCCTCGCCCGTGTGATTCGCGCGAAGATGCACAATCGCCGCGGTCCGTCCATCCTTCAGGATTACCGGGACCTCGCGAAGCTCATGGCGCGTCCCGAGTCCGTGAGTTCCGACTCGAGCTTCGTGCTGCGCATCATGCCGCCGCTGTTCCTCGCGGTGTCGTTCATGCTCGCCATGGGCCTGCCCATGTTCACGCTCGAGAGCCCCATGCCCGTCTTTGGTGACGCCATCACCATCATGTACGCGCTCGCGCTGTCCCGCTTCTTCTTCGCGCTGTCCGGCGTGGATTCCTCCAACGCCTACGCGGGCTTCGGCGGTATCCGCGAGCTCCTCATGAGCGTGCTCATCGAGCCGTCCATGCTCATCGCGCTGTTTACCGTCGCCATCGTGTGCGGCTCCACGGACATTGCGACCATGGGTCAGCACATCGTTACGGGCAACGTCTCGAGCGTCGTCGCCGTCATCCTCGCCGGCGTCGCCTTCGCGGCCGCCTGCTATATGGAGCTCGGCAAGCTTCCGTTCGATCAGGCCGAAGCCGAGCAGGAGCTCCAGGAGGGCCCGCTCGCCGAGCTCTCCGGCCCGTCCCTGGCCATGATGAAGCTCGCCATGGGCATGAAGCAGGTCGTGGTCGTCGCTTGGTTCACCTCCATCTTCATCCCCTGGGGAGAGCCCGCGACCATCGGCGTCACCGCTCTCGGGGGCGGCGGCGTCTTCCTTGTCAAGTGCCTGGTCGATTTCGTTGTCTGCGGCGTGCTCGAGAACTCCGTTTCCCGTTCGCGCTTCAAGGTGCTCGGTAACCAGACCTGGGCCGTCGTCGGCATCGCGGTCCTCGCGTTCGTCTTCGTCGTCGTAGGCGTGTAGGGAGAAGGGAGAAACTATGTCAATCGAATCGAGCTTGTCCCTCTTTGCCATGGTGGCGATCGCCGTCCCCATGCTGGGCTCCCTGCTCATCGTCATGCTGCCGCGTCCCTACGCTAAATGGATCTGCGCCTTTGCCGGCGGCATCGCCACGGTCGCTTCCGTTGGCTTGGCCGCGACGTTTGCCGGAAACGGCATGAACGCGGTCGATGTAACCTGGGCGAGTATGGGCCAGACCTTGGTCATGGGCTTCATATTCGACCGGATGAGCACGCTGCTCGCACCCGCGTTCGTCGCTATCGGCCTGCTCGTCGTCATCTATTCGTTCCCGTACATGAGCGATAAGAACAAGGAGCATCCCGACGCGCCCCGTCGCCGCTTCTACGTGTACTTCTCCACGTTCATCGGCGCCATGGCCGGTCTCGCCTACAGCTCCACCATCGTCGGCCAGCTCGTTTTCTTCGAGATCACCGGCGTGTGCTCCTGGGGCCTCATCAGCTACTACATGACGCCCACGGCCAAGAAGGCCGGTATGAAGGCGCTCATCATCACCCATATCGGCGCTCTGGGACTCTACATCGGCGCGGCCTTCCTGTTCGCCGGAACCGGCACGTTCGCGCTGAGCGCGATCTCCCAGCTCGATTCCGGTATGAAGACCGTCGTGCTGCTGCTCATCCTGTTCGCCGCTTGGGCCAAGTCCGCCCAGTTCCCGCTCTACATGTGGCTGCCCTCCGCAATGGAGGCCCCCACGCCCGTTTCCGCCTACCTCCATGGCGCGTCCATGGTGAAGGTCGGCGTGTGCGTGTTCGCCCGCGCTCTTGCGAGTGCCGGCGATATCCCCGAGATCGTCGGTTGGGTCGCCATCATCGACGCCGTCGTGACCATGCTCTTCGGCTTCCTCATGTACCTGCCCCAGAAGGATATGAAGCGCCTGCTCGCCTTCTCGACGATCGCGCAGCTCGCCTACGTGTTCTTCGGCCTGGGCCTCTCCGTGTTCGGAAGCCAGATGGCGTTCAACGGCGCCGTCGAGCACATCTTCAACCACGCGTTCACCAAGACCCTGTTCTTCCTCATCGCCGGCTCCCTCAGCTTCACGCTGGGAACCCGTATGTTGCCCAAGATCCAGGGCCTCATGAAGAAGTACCCGGTCACGGGCGTGGGCTTCGCGGTCGCCGCGACCGCTATCGCCGGCGTGCCCCCCATGAGCACGTTCTTCTCCAAGTTCCAGATTATTTCCGGTGGCTTCGCGGTTGGTGCTTCCAACACGGTCATCTTCGTCCTCGTGTGCGTCATGGTCGTCGAGACCGTCGCCACCTTCGCATGGTTCCTGCGTTGGATGGGTAAGGTCCTGCCCGGTGAGCCGAGCGAGACCGTGGCCGCCGGCCAGCCCCTTCCGCGCGCCATGGCGTTCGTGTTCGTCGTCCTCATGATCATGGTCGTCGCCGCCGGTCCTCTGTCCTCTAGTTGGATGGGTTAGGAGGTAGGACATGGGTTATTCGTTAGTCAATATCCTGGGCGGTCTTCTGATCGTGACCTCCACCATGGTGGTCGTCTCGAAGACCATCCCGTCCGCCATTAAGTGGTACGCGATCCAGTCGGTTGTCCTGGTGGGCGTGCTGCTCACCCTGGGCCTCACCACCGGTGCCACCGAGCTTCTCATGTGGGCCGCGTCGGCCTTCGTCACCAAGGTGATCCTCGTTCCGTTCATTCTCAACCGTGCCTACAAAAAGATGGGTTCGCCTGCCGATAGCACGCTGACCTCCTCCATCAAGCCGGCCTTGACCATCATCCTCACCGGTCTGGAGGTGGCCATCTGCTTCGCGGTGGTCACGCGCCTGAGCCTGCCAACCGCTGAGGTGGCTACTCCGGCCCTCGCCATCAGCTTCGCGCACTTCTTCGTCGGCCTCACGTGCATCATCTCCCAGCGCAACATCCTCAAGCAAATCTTCGGGTACTGCCTTATGGAGAACGGTAGCCACGTGACGCTCGCCCTGCTCGCGCCCACGGCCCCCGAGATCATCGAGATCGGCATCGCCACCGACGCCATTTTCGCCGTCATCATCATGTCCGCCGTCGTCGTGAGGATCTGGAACGACACCAAGTCGCTCGACTCCCACGACCTGACCGAATTGAAGGGGTAGGCCATGGATGTTTCAATGCTGACGGTCGCCCTGCTCGCTTGTCCCCTCGTGTTCTCCCTGATTATGGCTGCGCTCCCCAAGACGACGTCCTACAGCGTCTTTGCGGGGCTCAACACCATCTCCGTCGCGGCGACCCTCGTCCTTTCGGTCGTCACCGCGGGAACCATGCTCTCGAGCGGGCAGAATATCGACGCTTTGGGCCTGTGGCTCCATCTCGATTCGCCCTCGTCGATCTTCGTCCTTCTGGTAGGCATCATCGGGTTCATCACCGGCGTGTACTCCATCTCCTATATCAAGATCGATATCGAGGAGAAGACCATGCCGGCCGAGCGCACCAAGCAGTACTACGCGCTGTTTAGCCTGTTCGTCTTCACGATGCTGCTCGCCTGCCTGTCCAACAACATCATCCTCACCTGGGCGGCGGTCGAGGCCACCACGCTGTCGACCGTGTTCCTCGTGGGTATCTACAAGAACAAACAGGCGCTCGAGGCGTCTTGGAAGTACGCGATGGTCTGCACCGCCGGCGTGGCCTTCGGCCTGTTCGGCACGCTGCTCATCTACGCGAACGCCGCCGATATCATGCCCAACGCGCATGAGGCTGCCTTCCTTACCTCCATCATGCCCTACGCCGACCAGTTCGACCCGATGCTCGTGCGCCTCGCGTTCGCGTTCATCGTCATCGGCTTCGGCACCAAGGCGGGCCTGTTCCCCATGCACACCTGGCTGCCCGACGCGCACTCCCAGGCTCCGAGCCCGGTTTCCGCGCTGCTCTCGGGCGTGCTGCTCAAGTGCGCCATGCTGGTGATTATCCGCTTCTACTCCCTGTCCATCATCACGGTGGGCGACACCTATCCGCGAACGCTCCTGCTCATCCTGGGCACGCTGTCCATCCTGGTGGCCGCCCTGTGCATCTTCAAGCAGGACGATATCAAGCGTCGCTTCGCGTACTCCTCCGTCGACAACGTCGGTGTGGTCGCGCTGTGCCTGGGTATCGGTGGTCCGCTCGGTATCGCCGCCTGCCTGCTGCACTGCATCTTCCACGGCTTCACGAAGGCGCTCGCCTTCTGCATGGCCGGTAACATCCAGCACATCTACCACACCCGCGACCTGAACAAGATCAAGGGCGTCGTCGAGATCGCTCCTGTCACGGCAGCGCTCACCATCATCGCCCTGCTCGCGCTCGCCGCCTTCCCGCCGTTCGCCCTGTTCATCTCCGAGTTCCTCACCTTCGTGGCCGGCGTCCAGTCCGGTCCCATCTGGGTGGTCGTGCTCGTGGCCATCGGCCTCACCGGCGTGTACTTTGCCCTTACCGGCATTGCGCTCAAGTCCATCTTCGGCAAGGCGCCCGAGGGCATGAAGCGCCACGAGGTGCCCGCCCTCATGATCATCCCCGAGATCGCCCTCGCGATCGTGGTCATGTGGTTCGGTATCGCCACCCCGGTCGCCATCACGAGCGGCGTCGAGGATGCAACGTCCGTCGTTTTGAACCAGAGCGTCGAAGAGCTCCACGAGGCTCCTCTCTACCGCATGGTGTTCAGTTCCCAGACCAAGACAAGCGAGGTGAATTAGCACCATGGCAGAACCTGAAAAGAAGGACTACGCTCGTCGTTGCGAAAGCCACGTCGAGGCCCTGCGCGCCGCAGTGCCGGGCGCTATCGAGAAGGTCGAGTGGCAATGCGAGGACCAGCTGACGATTACCGTCAAGCAGGACAAGCTGCCCGAGGCCGTCCACTACCTGTACTACGAGCGCTACGGCTGGATTCCCGTGATCATCGGCAACGACGAGCGCTCCCTGTGCGGCCGTTACGCCGTGTACTACGTCATCTCCATGGAGGGGGAGGATCCCGGCTGGGTTACCGTGCGTGCCGAGGTCGACCCCGCCAAGATGACGTTCCCGTCCGTGACGCCGTTCGTCCCCGCCTGCGTGTGGGGCGAGCGCGAGCTGCGCGATATGTTCGGCCTGATCCCCGAGGGTCTGCCCGATCGTCGTCGCCTGGTGCTGCCCGATGACTGGCCCAGCGGCCTGTACCCGCTGCGCAAGGACTCCATGGACTACCGCTTCCGTCCCGCTCCCGCGAGCGACATGGAAAACTACGAGTTCTTGGCCGACACCAAGGGCAAGGAGACCACGCTCGTTCCCATGGGACCGCTGCACATCACCTCCGACGAGCCCGGCCACTTCCGCCTGTTCGTCGAGGGCGAGACGATCGTCGACGCCGACTACCGTCTGTTCTACGTACACCGCGGCATGGAGAAGGTCGCCGAGACGCGCTTGAACTATGACGCCGTGACGTTCCTCGCCGACCGCATCTGCGGCATCTGCGGCTGCGCCCACTCGGTGGCCTATGCCGAGGCCGTCGAGCGCGCCCAGGGCATTCATGTCTCGCCGCGCGCCCAGTACATCCGCGCCATCATGCTCGAGGTCGAGCGCCTGCACTCGCATCTGCTCAACATTGGCCTGGCATCGCACTACACGGGCTTCGACTCCGGCTTCCAGCAGTTCTTCCGCGTCCGCGAGAAGTCCATGGACCTGGCCGAGAAGCTCTCCGGTCACCGCAAGACCTACGGCCTCAACGTGATCGGCGGCGTGCGTCGCGACATTTTGGCCGAGCAGAAGCTCTCCACGCTCACGACCATCCACCAGCTGCGCTCCGAGGTTCAGGAGCTCGTCGACATGCTGCTCTCTACGCCCAACTTTATCGAGCGTACGAGCGGTATCGGCATTCTGGATCGCAAGATCGCTCGCGACTTTTCGCCGGTCGGCCCGCTCATGCGTGGCTCTGGCTATGCCCGCGACGTGCGCTTTGACCATCCCTTCGACGGCTACGCCGATCCGGACGTCCAAAAGATGCATGCCGCCACGGCCGACACCTGCGATGCCTTCGGCCGTACCGCCGTTCGCATCCAGGAGGTCTACGATTCGATCGACATGATCGAGACCATGCTCGAGAACTGCCCGTCGGGCCCCATCCTTACCACGGATTGGGAGTACACCCCGCACAAGTACGCCATCGGCGCCACCGAGGCGCCGCGCGGCGAGGACGTGCACTGGGCCATGCTCGGCAACAACCAGAAGTGCTACCGCTGGCGCGCCAAGGCGGCCACGTACAGCAACTGGCCGGTCCTGCGCTACATGTTCCGCGGCAACACCGTGGGCGACGCGGCGCTGATCGTCGGCTCGCTCGACCCGTGCTACTCCTGCACCGACCGCGTGACGGTGACCGATGTCGCCGCCAAGCGCGACCACGTGCTCGACAAGGAGCAGTTCGAGAACGTCTGGCGCGACAAGTCGCCGCTTGCGGGCGAGGGCACCATGGCCGCTCCGCTCGATGAGGAGGCGCTCTAATATGCTGAAGCTTTGGAAGGTTAACGCCAAGGCCGGCGACGCGACGGTCAAGTACCCGTTTGCGCCGTTCCCCACCAACAAGGACATGCGCGGCAAGCCCGAGCACAACGCCGAGCTCTGCATCGCCTGCGGTGCCTGCGGCGTGGCGTGCCCGGCCGATGCCATTCGCATGGACACCGACCTTGCGGCCGACACCATCACCTGGTCGATCGACTACGGCCGCTGCATCTTCTGCGGCCGTTGCGAGGAAGCCTGCCCCATGGAGGCCATCAAGCTCACCGAGGAGTTTGAGCTGGCCGTCATGAGCAAGGACGACCTCACCAGCAAGAGCGTCTACACGCTCGAGCACTGCTCGCGTTGCGGCAAGCCGTTTGCCCCGCACAAGGAGATCGACTACGCTAAGCGCCTGCTGCAAAAGGCCGGCGGCATGGAGGCCGAGCAGGCCGCCCGTACCGTCGGTATGTGCCAGGAGTGCAAGCGCGAGCTCGACGCCCTGCGCGCCGCCTCGGCCGTAAAGACCGGCAACGCGCACGGCATGGCTGCCAACGAGACGCTTGCGTCCGGCGAGCCCCAGGGCCCCGGCATGGAGTATCTGGGCGGCCACGGCGTGAACCCGGAGTATATCGACCGCGAGCTCAACCCCGATGCGCCCGAGATTCCCGCCGGTCCGGCGCCGGTCGAGGGCATCATCATGGATTTTGATACGAAGGAGGAGTAACCATGGCCGAACCCACGCTTTTGCCCGAGCGGCTTCAGTACCGCCCGACCAAGATCGAGCTCGACGAGAGCATCGAGAAGGCCAAGGCGACCCTTCTTAAGAAGATCAAGCGCTCGGTGTATGTCTACCGTGTTGACTGCGGCGGCTGCAACGGCTGCGAGATCGAGATCTTCGGTTCCATCACGCCCGTCTTCGACGTCGAGCGCTTTGGCATCAAGGTCGTGCCCTCGCCCCGTCACGCCGATGTGTTGCTGTACACCGGTGCCGTGACGCGTGCCATGCGCATGCCGGCCCTGCGCGCCTTTGAGGCCGCACCCGATCCTAAGATCGTGGTGTCCTATGGCGCGTGCGGCTGCACCGGTGGCATCTTCTACGACAACTATTGCGTCTGGGGCGGCACGGACAAGATTCTGCCGGTCGATGTCTACATCCCCGGCTGCCCGCCCAGCCCCGCGCAGACCGTCTACGGCTTTGCCATGGCACTTGGCCTGCTGGACCAAAAGCTCCATGCCGAGACTACGGTGGAGGCTGCCGGCGAGCAGGCCGATATCCTGCACCCCGGCGTGCCGTACAAGCTGCGCGTTGCCATCGAGCGCGAGGCTCGCGCCATGAGCGGCTACCGTTACGGCCGCGACCTGGCCAACGAGTTTATGGATACGCTCGAGGGCGCGCCCAAGGGCGATATCCGCGGTGCCATGGCGCTGCTCATCGACAAGCAGGACGATCCGCGCCGCGTCGAGGTGTACTCGGCGCTGCAGGATCTGGTGCTGGCCGGAGGTCGCTAGATGGAGCTCACGGACCGCTCTGGTTACTTTGCGGGCCCCGGCATGCTCGGCGGCTCTTTTGGCGATGCCTCGCGCGCAAGCGACGAGGCCGCCGAGGGCGTCGCCGACCCCTGCCTGGGCCATGCGCCCGACCAGGTGGTCTTCTATGAGCTCACGCGTAAGTTTGTGGAGACCGAGGAAGACGTTCCCCAGGAGGCCTGCGACGTGCTGTACTACACGCTCGCCGTGGGCCACCACACCGGCGTGCTCGACTGCTTTGAGCCGCGCCTGTCGGTGCCGGTGGATGTGTTCTATTCGCTCGTCGACGCGTTGCCGGAGGGGGAGGCTAAGACCAAGTTCGAGGCCATCCGCTCCTTTGGCGAGTGCCAGCTCGACAAGGCGGCGGTGCCGTCGCTGCTCGAGGCCTGCGACACACTACTCGACGAGCGCGGTTTTCGCGGGTCGGCCAAGGCCGGCATCTCGGTGTTCGATGACGACTTTGGCCTGCATGCCCAGCAGGTCGCGTTTTTGATGAAATTCCGCGATCTGGTGGAGCGCGTGCGCGATGTGTCGGGTGTGTATCTGACGGGAAGGTTGCAGTAATGGGTCGCGTTGTGGATGGTCGTGTGAACGGCGCCCCGTTTGCGGGTATCGTGCTCACGGCGGGAAGCGTGCTGCGTGCCGACGATGCCGCCGGCCCCGTGCTCTCCAAAAAGATGGAGGACGCGCCCATTGCCGGTTGGTACACCATCGACGGTGGCCAAACGCCTGAGGACGACATCATCGAGGTCAAGCGCGAGCGTCCGCCTCGCCTGGTCTTGGTCGATGCCGCCGACATGGCGCTGCCCGTCGGGTCTATCCGCCTGCTCGATAAGCGCGATGTGGCCCGCAAGTCGATGTTCACCACGCATTCGCTCCCTTTGTCGATTCTGATCGAAGAGATTGAGCAATCGTGCGAAGATATCGTCTTCATAGGGATTCAGCCGGGCGATACGGAGTTCTATAACCCCATGTCCCCGGAGGTCTTTGACGCCGTCGACGCCGTGTACGACGCCGTGGTCGCCAACGACTTTTCCCACTTTGTCCGCTTGGGACAAGAGCAATAGGAGCGCTTGTCCCTGCTGATTAGGAAAGAAGTGATTGACATGGCAGATTCCAAGGCAGAATATCCCGCTCCCGATTGCCTTGCGCCCGCCGCGATCGAGGCCAAGACCGAGGCCGCCGGCGTGACCAAGGCCAACCTGCCGGTCGCAAAGGCCTTTCTGTTGGCGATGTTCGCTGGTGCGTTCATTGCCTTCGGCGGCCTGTTCTTTACCGTGTTCTTGAGCGATAGCACGCTGGGCTGGGGCGCCCAGCGCGTCGTGGGCGGCCTGTGCTTTTGCCTGGGCCTGGTGCTCGTGCTGGTGTGCGGCGCCGAGCTGTTTACCGGTAATTCGCTTATGGTCTGCGCGCTCAAGAGCAAAAAGATTACCCTGGTCCAGATGCTCAAGGCCTGGGCCGTCGTATGGGTCGGTAACTTTGTCGGTGCCTTGTTCATCGTCTTTTTGGTGTACATGGCCGGCATTTACAAGCTCAACGGTGAGGCGGTCGCCAATTCCATGGTGAGCGTCGCCGCCGGCAAGGTGACGGTCGACTGGGTGACGATCTTCTTCCGCGGCATCCTGTGCAACATCTTTGTGTGCCTGGCCGTGTGGATCGGTACCGCCGGCAAGACCGTGGTCGATAAGGTTGTGGGCATTTTGCTGCCCATCGCCGCCTTTGTGGCATGCGGTTTTGAGCACTGCGTTGCCAACATGTACTTTTTGCCCATGGGTGCCGTGATGCACGCGTGCGGCTATGGCGCCGACGTCGCCGGTGCCAATGCGCTCAACGCCGCGGGCATTGCGTTTAACCTGTCCGCCGCCACGCTGGGCAACATCGTGGGCGGTGCGGTTCTGATCGCGCTCGGCTACTGGTTTGTCTACGCCAAGAAGTCCGAGGCGTAAGGTACCGTCTGTTTGACGTTGGGCCTCCCGCGGGGCGTTGCCGTGCGGGAGGCTTTTTGGGTCTGGGGGCTCGTTGCCGGGCTTTTGGCCTGTTGTGTTTGGCTGATGAAAGGGGTAATCGAGATGGCATCTGCTGTGAAGCGTGACGGTCGCGCCGTGGTGACCACATGCGGGGGATGCTATGCCGATTGCGCCTTTGCGGCACGCGTTGAGGACGGTCGCGTGGTGGCCGAGCTGCCGGTGCCGGGGCATCCGTGCGCGGCGCGTGCCCTCTGCACCCGCGGTCGGCATCGCCTGGCAATGCCGTTTGACGAGCGCGACCGCATCATGCACCCCATGCGCCGACGAGCTGATGGCTCGGGGTTCGATGCGATTACCTGGGACGAGGCGTTTGCTCAGATTGCCGAGCGTCTTTTGGGGATTGTTGACGAGCACGGGCCTCGGGCGCTGGGCATGACGCTCGGCGTGCCCTCGTTCGACCGTTACTGGGCGTATCGTTTTATGCATGCGCTGGGCTCGCCCAACGTATACGGTGCCGACGGTGCCTGCGAGGTAAGCAGACTTACCGGCTGGGAGCACAGTCTGGGCCACAGCCCCGCCTCCGACCTGGCGCATACCGATTGCATCATGTATCTGGGGCGCTCCATTGTCGATTCGTCGACGATGGGGGCCGTTGATGCGCTCAACGATGCCCGTCGACGTGGGGCGAAGATTATCGTGGTTGACCCCCGGCGCAGTGGCTCGGCTGCGCTTGCCGACCGCTGGCTCCGCGTACGTCCTGGATGCGATCTGGCGTTGCTGCTGGGTATCGCACATGTGTTGGTAGCCGAGGGCCTGTACGACCGCGAGTTTGTGGACCGCTATACCACGGGTTTTGACGAGCTGGCACAGGCGGCCAGTGTTTGGACGCCCGAGTGGGCCGAGTCGATGTGCGACGTGCCGGCCGAAGATATTGTCGCGACGGCGCGCGATCTAGCTGCCGCTGCGCCTGCCGCTGTGGTGGATGCGGGCTTTCATGGCGGCATCGGTATTGCGTATGCCAATAGCACCCAGACCGCGCGCGCTATCTGCTTGGTCGATGTGCTGCTGGGCTGTATCGGGCATGCGGGCGGTGCGCTCAACCCGCCCACGTCGCTTTTGTTGGGCGACCTCGATTCCGCACGTTTTGCGACGCCGCCGGTGCCGCGCGGGCCCAAGCTGGGGTCCGAGCGCTATCCACTGGTCGATCCGGTGCGCGGCCTGTGCACGACCATCGGTCAGTCGATTCTTGCCGGCGATTTGCGCGGACTCATCGTCTATGCCAGTAACCCCGGTGCGGGCTATGGCAATGCGCAGGCTTGGTTGGGTATTTTGCAGCAGCTCGACTTGCTCGTGACGATTGATATTCGCTGGTCCGAGACGGCGCGTGCTTCTGACTTCGTGCTGCCCGACGTGACGTATCTGGAGGCTGACCGCGGCGTGGGAACGGTGACGGGCGCCAACGATGCGCGCGTGTTCTACCGCAACGCCGTGCTGCCCGTGCAGCATGACGACACACGTCCCGGTCGGGAGATTTTTGCCGGTCTGGCGCAGGCGTGTGGCGCGGGCGAGTACTTCCAGTTTACGTCTGACGATCTGGCGGCTGCCCAGGTGGCGCCTTTTGGGATCGATCTGGACGAGCTCAAGGAGCGCGGCTGGGCTGACACGGGCGTTGCGCTGCCGTCGCGTACGGGCGAGCCGGCGATTCCCTTGGATGGCGGCAAAATTGCGCTGGCAAGCGACGTATGGGAACGAGCCGGTCTGGGTCGTGTACCCAACTGGATCGCTCCCATGGTGGAGCCCGGTCCGGGGATGTTTCGCCTCATTAGCGGCAACCGTCCCTTTGAGTCGCATACCTCGCGCAGGCTCGCGACAGCAGGTGCCGCCGAGGCGGGTTCCGACTTGGACGCCGTGCAGATGAATGCCGGTGTTGCCACACGCATGGGTATCGCCAATGGCGAGGTCGTCGAGCTGGTGAGCGATATGGGCCGCGACCGCGTGCGCGTGGAGACGACGCCGTATCTGCATCCGGCGTGCATCTTCACCTCGGCCGCCCCCGGCGGGCGTTCGTTTGGCGCCGAAGCCGGCGGCGCTCAACCCTTGGGCGTCGGCCCACTCGACCATACACCGTTGCGTTGGGACCTGTTGACGGGCGCCGCGCTCACCCAGGAAAACGCCGTTCGCGTGGAAAAGATCGCGGCGCGCGAGGATAATAGCGATTGATTGACTCAGCCGATTGAATTGGCTGATAGTTAGACGTTCGAATGATTGATTCACCTTTGGTTTTGAAAGGCCGCACATGAGCGATAGCCAGAACATGTCCGATGAGGTGCGCGCCCGCCTGCGCGCCATTCCCTCCGTCAACGAGCTGCTTGCCGAGTGGCCGGTAGTGAAGGCGGCGGGGGAGACCTGCGACGCGGTGGTGCATGCTGCCGTCACGGCCGAGCTCGACGAGGAGCGCGCCGCCATTCGCGCCGGTGCTGCCCCGCGCTCTAAGCGCGACCTGGCCTCGGCCATCGAGTGGCGTGCGCATCGATCCGCACTGCCGAGCCTGCGTCCTGCCGTCAACGCCACGGGTGTGGTCATCCATACCAACTTGGGCCGCGCCCCGCTTGCGGAGTCGGCGGCAAAGGCTGTGGCCGAGGTCGCGCGTGGGTATAGCACGCTCGAGTACAGCGTGGACACCTGTTCGCGCGGGTCGCGCAAGGAGCACGCCGCGCAGCTGATTCGCTCTCTCACCGGTGCCGAGGACGCGCTGGTCGTTAACAATAACGCGGCAGCCGTGCTGTTGGTGCTGGCGACTCACGCCGCGGGCAAAGAGGTCATTGTCAGCCGCGGCGAGCTTGTCGAGATCGGCGGCAGCTTCCGTATCCCCGATGTTATGGAGGCCTCGGGTGCCAAGCTCGTTGAGGTCGGGGCTACCAACCGCACGCATTTGAGCGACTACGAGCGCGCCATCACGCCCGAAACGGCCATGATCCTTAAGGTCCATCCTTCCAACTATCGCATTGAGGGCTTTCACGAGGAGGTGGGCTCTCGGGAGCTTGCGGCGCTTGCTCACAAGCATGGCCTGCTGTTCTACGAGGACCAGGGCTCGGGCGCGCTGTTGCCCGACGACATCTTGGTGCGCGGCGGCGAAGAAACCACGCCGGCTTCGGTTTCGGCAGGGCTCGATTTGGTGTCGTGCTCGGGGGATAAGCTGCTCGGTGCCGCACAAGCGGGCATTATCATGGGCCGTCGCGATCTGGTCCAGGCCTGCGGGTCGCATCCGCTTATGCGTGCCCTGCGCCCGGGCAAGCTCGCGCTGGCGGCGCTCGAGGCCACACTGCGTATCTACATGGACGGCGCCGATGTTGCCCATCGCGATATTCCGGTGCTCAGCATGCTTACGCTGCCGCAGGCCCATTTGGAGCGACGTGCCTGCAAGCTGCGCGATCGTATGGTCGCCGGGCTCGATAAGGCTGGTTGCCCGTGTGCCGTTCAGGTGGAGATCGTCGAGGAATCGTCGACCCCTGGTGGCGGCTCGCTGCCTACCGTGGAGCTGCCCACCATGTGCGTTGCCGTGCGCCTCGTCGATGAGCGTCTTTCCGTTGACGCACTCAAGCGCTCGCTCGTCCAAGATTTCGACACGCCGGTCGTCACGCGCGCCTCGCACGATCGCGTCCTGTTTGACGTGCGCACACTCGTGGGTGACCGCGATATCGAGACGGCGGCATCGACGCTCGTCGCGTGCGTTAAGAAGGCGATTACTCGATGAGTGAGGTTCAGGCGCTGGTGGAGTGTCCCGTTATCGTTGGCACGGCGGGCCACGTTGACCACGGCAAGTCGGCATTGATCGAGGCGCTGACCGGCAAGAATCCCGATCGCCTTGAGGTCGAGCGTCGCCGCGGCATGACGGTGGAGCTGGGCTTTGGCGAGCTGGCGCTGCCGAGCGGCAAGATCGTTGGCCTGGTCGATGTGCCGGGGCATGCCCATTATCTGCGCGCCATGGTGCAGGGTGCGACGGGCATCGACGTTGCCGTGCTGGTGGTTTCGGCCGTCGAGGGCGTGATGCCGCAGACCCGCGAGCACGTGCATGTGCTGGAGCTCCTGGGCGTTACGCATATGGTGGTCGCGCTGACGATGTGCGACTTGGCCGATAGCGAGATGGTTGATCTGGCCGAGCTCGATGTCGATGACTTTTTGTCGGGTACTGTGTTTGCGGGCGCGCCAATTGTGCCCGTGTCGTCTAAGACGGGCGAGGGGATTGACGGGCTGCTTGCGGTGCTCGACGAGCAGGTGGGTGACTGCTGGGATACCTGTCGCGAGCGTGCCGAGCGGAGCGATGCCGCGCCGCGCCTGCCGATTGACCGCTGCTTTACGATCAAGGGCGCCGGCACCGTCGTGACGGGAACGCTGCACGATGCGCCGGTTGCGGTGGGCAATGAGCTCGTCGCGCTGCCGTCGCGCACGGTCTGCCGCGTACGCGGGATCCAGGTGCATGGCGACACGCAGCAGGCGTTGCCCGGTCAGCGTGTGGCGCTCAACTTGGTGGGCGATGCTGTCGCCGCGCTCGATCGCGGCGAGATGCTCGGCGTGGAGGGCCGTTTTGGCCAGACGCTGCGCTTTATGATGACGTTTACCTACCTGGGCCGCGAGGGCGCTAAACCGCGTGTGCTCGAGTCGGGCGCGCGCGTGCATGTGATGGCGGGTACGGCCGAGGTTGTCGGCCACATCATGCTTATGGAGGGCGAGGCCCCCATGGCGGTGGGCGAGACCCGTACCGTACAGGTGCGCTTGGAGGAGCCGCTGCCGCTGCGAGCCGGAGACCATGCTGTGGTGCTGTCGTATTCGCCCGTTATGCTCATTGGCGGCGGGCGTGTGCTGCTTTCGCGTTGCCGTCGTTCGCGCGAGCTTGCCGAAGGAGAGCGTGCGCTGTATGCGGCGCTTGAGGCCGGCGATACCGCCGCTGGTGTTGAGGCGTGGCTGGCGCTGCAGACGTTGCCGGTTGCGGCCGTTGATGTTGCTAGGGGTTTTGATCTTGGTATCGGCGAGGTCGATACCGCGCTGCGCGGGCTGGTGGCGCAGGGCGGTGCGTGCGCGCTTGCTGGCTCGGATGGCTCGCTGTATGCAGATTCTTCCGCGCTCGACGCCGCTATGGATGCGCTGGCGGCGACCCTGTCAGCCATGCACGCGGCGGCTCCCAAGGAGACGGGCTTTACGCCTGGCGCCGTTGCCCATGCTGCGTGGCCTGCCGCTGATGAAGGCGTTGCCTCGGCTCTGATTGCCGAGGGCTGCTCGCGTGGCGTGTGCGCCGCCGAGGGCGCCGAGGTATTCGATCCGCATTCGGCCGCCGCGGCGGCACGCGTGGTGCATGAGGCGTGTGAGCGCATCGTGGCGCTGCTCGATGGGGCCGGCCTCGATGCGCCGACGTTGCCCGAGGTAGGCGAACAACTGCAGCTCGGCCGCGACACCATGACGCGTGCCCTGCGCGAGCTTTCGCTCAACCGCTCGATCGTTAAGGTCGAACGCGACGTTGCCCTGTCCACTACCGCCGAGGCCCATGCGCGCGAACTCGTCGCCGCCGCCATTGAGGCAGCCGGCGGCGCTGCCACCACGAGCGCCCTGCGCGAGGCCCTAGGTGTGTCGCGCAAGCGCGCCATCAGCATCCTTGAGCATCTAGATGCCGTACGCTTCACAGTCCTCGACAAGGATGCCGGCGGCCTGAGGTCCCTGCGCTAGATTGGCTGCTCGGTTTGGTAAAATACCTCCGCACTTGGGAACGGATGGGCTCCGGTGGGCTCCGCGGTCCTCAAAACCGTTGCGAGGCGTGCAAAACGTCTTGGATGTGTTCGATTCACATACGTTCCCGCCATACGCTACCAGCGCTTTTGTGCTCGCGGTCTTGCTGCGTGCCGCAAAAGCGCTGTTTTGTTTTTGCATGGGTTTGCCGTGCCGCCCACTTTATCGGCGACGGTATTTGGCTTCGTGTGCTGGGTTTTGAGCATGCCGATGAGGGTGGTTTGCCGTATGACTACCGTAAGACGGACCGATCTTTCTTGTGTCGTCCAGGCGGGCGGATTGTCGTCGCGCATGGGCTGTGATAAAGCGCGCATGGCGTTTTGCGGCGAGCCGCTCATCGAGCGCGTGCTGGGTCGGCTGGCTCAGGTTGCCGGCGAGCTGGTTGTGACGACGTCGCGCCCTTGCGAGCTTGCCTATCTTGAGGAGCGCGCGCTTGGCGGCCTGGTGCCGCGTGTGGTGGCGGATCTTGAAGGGCCGGCGGGTGCCATGCGCGGCATCGCGAGCTCGTTGGCCGCGGCCCGATTGCCGCTCGTGGCGATCGTCGCCTGCGATATGCCGTTTGTCTCGCCGGAACTCATCGGCGCGCTTGCCGATCGTGTTGAGGCCGAGGCGCTCGATGTGTGCGTGCCGCACGAGGAACGGGGGATTGAGCCGCTTTGCGCCGTCTGGCGCCGTGACGCGTGTGCGCCGATTGCCCATGAGCTGCTCGCCTGCGACCGCCAGCGCATTCGCTGCCTGATCAATCGCGTTCAGGCTGGTTATATGGATGAACCGCAGATCGTTAAGGCCGCGGGCTCGACGCTCTGCTTCGAGAACGTCAATACGCCCGAGGAGTTTGCGGCGGCCGAGTTACTCGCCTAGACGATTGGAGTTGCCATGTCTCATGATATTTGCCCCGACACGGGAGAGCCTTGCACTTGCGATGGTTCCGAGCCCTGTACCTGCGGCTGCGGTGGCTGTGGACATACCGCGGAAGAGGAAGCGGCCGCCGCGGCGTATCGTGAGGCACACCGCGAAGGCCCAGCCGGTGATTCCTCCGACCACGAGCGCAAGATTATCGTGTCGTTTGACAGCACCTTCGATGTGATGGAATGCGAGCAGCTGTGCCTGGATGCCGGTGTGCCCGGGCGCATCATGCCGCTGCCCGGCTCCATCACCGCTGGCTGCGGGCTGTGCTGGGCCATGCCGTTCTCGGGCGATGCTCTCGCCGCCTTCCGCGCCGCCACCGAGGGCCGCATAACCCCCGCCGACTACCATCAGCTCGTCCTCTAACCACCACACCACCACATTGGGGACAGGCGCCTTTGTTGTGGTTTGGAACACGTGGACGAAACAGGCTTGAAACACGGGTTTTGCATGCCAGGCACTCAAAAACGCTTCTACCTGCATCGTAATCAAAACGAAACATCTGCCCGTCTGCTTATGCGAAACTTTCCCGCAACAGTGCGATATTATCCATACTCGATAAAGTTCGCGGCGCATAGGGTGCCGCGATCAACATTTTTCGTTTCCCATCATTGGAGGAAGCATGAGCTACACGCAGAAAGTTCTCGAAGAGCTCAAGGCCCGCTATCCCGAGCAGCCTGAGTTCATCCAGGCCGCGACCGAGATCCTCGGCACCATCCAGCCGGCGCTCGACGCCCACCCCGAGTACGAGGAGGCCGCCCTGCTGGAGCGCCTCGTCGAGCCCGAGCGCATCGTCATGTTCCGTGTTCCCTGGGTCGACGACCAGGGCAAGGTTCAGGTCAACCGCGGCTATCGCGTCGAGTTCAACTCTGCCATTGGACCCTACAAGGGCGGCCTGCGCTTTAACCCGACGGTCACCCTGGGTATGCTCAAGTTCCTGGGCCTGGAGCAGATCCTCAAGAACAGCCTGACCACCCTGCCCATGGGCGGCGGCAAGGGCGGCTCCGACTTTGACCCCAAGGGCAAGTCCAACAACGAGATCATGCACTTCTGCCAGTCCTTCATGACCGAGCTCTATCGCCACATCGGCCCCAACACCGACGTTCCCGCCGGCGACCTGGGCGTTGGCGGCCGCGAGGTTGCCTACCTGTTCGGTCAGTACAAGCGCCTGACCAACGAGTGGACCGGCGTTCTTACCGGCAAGGGCCTCTCCTTTGGCGGCTCGCTCGCCCGTACCGAGGCCACCGGTTACGGTCTGGCCTACTTTGTGGACGAGTACCTTAAGAGCCGCGGCGACTCCTTCGAGGGCAAGAACGTCGTCGTTCACGGTTCCGGCAACGTCGCTATCTACGCGGTCCAGAAGGTCACTCAGCTCGGCGGCAAGGTGCTCGCCTGCTCCGATACCCACGGCTGGGTCGAGGATCCCGACGGCATCGACTACACCGTGCTCGAGCACATCTACAACAAGAAGCGCTCTGGCCACGACAAGGGCGTTACGCTCGCTATGTACGTTGACGAGAAGCCTAACGCCGTGTGGCACGAGGGCGACGGCCGCGGCGTGTGGCAGCTTCCCTGCGATATCGCGCTGCCCTGCGCTCGCGAGAACACGCTGCTGCTCGAGGACGCCCAGGCACTCGTCGCCAACGGCTGCAAGGTGGTCGGCGAGGGCGCGAACATGCCCACGACCATCGAGGCCACGACCTACTTCCAGGAGAACGGCGTCGCCTTTATGCCTGGTAAGGCTGCCAACGCCGGTGGCGTGCTCGTGTCCGGCCTGGAGATGAGCCAGAACGCCGAGCACCTGTCCTGGACCTTCGAGGAGGTCGACGGCAAGCTCGAGCAGCTCATGCGCGGCATGTTCCACAACGTGGACGACACCGCCAAGGAGTACGGCCAGGAGGGCAACTTTGTCATGGGCGCCAACATCGCCGGCTTCCTGAAGGTCGCCGACGCCGTGCTCGCCCAGGGCGTCTGCTAATTCTTCACTCGACATAGCATGTGATAAGGCTCCCAGCTATCCGGCTGGGAGCCTTTTCTATCCCGGAGGACTCCTCATAACTTGCGGTGATATACGGACTATTTAGCGTCCCAGAACGGCTATTCGGTCCGTATATCACCGCAAGTTATGGATGGGTGGGTGGATTTTGTCCTAAAACGGTGTGCGGCCCCTCGTTTGGTACACTTAAAAGTACTGGACAAGTGAAGAGATGGGGGAGAACGTGCTCAAGTTCGGTACCTACGTCCGTGTTGGAAACGCGGCCGAAGCCTATGAGCTCTTACAGAAGAACCGCAACAACAAGATTGTGGGCGGCGGCATCTGGATGCGCCTGGGTTCGCGTCGCGTGGCGACGGCAATTGACCTTTCGGCCTGCGGACTCGATCAGATCGAGGAGACCGAGACCGAGTTTCGCATCGGCGCCATGTGCACCCTGCGCCAGCTCGAGCGCCATGCCGGGCTCAACGCGCTTGTCAACAATGTCTTTGAGTTCGCCGTCCACGATATCGTGGGCGTGCAGCTGCGCAATACCGCCACGGTGGGCGGCAGCATCTACGGCCGCTTTGGCTTCTCGGACGTGCTCTCCGCCTTCCTCGCGCTCGATTCCTATGTTGAGCTGACGGGCGCCGGTCGCGTGCCGCTTGTCGAGTTCGTGGACATGGGCTACGTGCGCGACGTTATCGAGCATGTCGTGGTCGTCAAGCACGATTACCGTGCGAGCTACGAGGCCGTGCGCAAGGCCGCGACCGACTTCCCCTCGCTGAACGTCACCGCCGCCTGGTGGGATAGCACCTGGCACGTCACCGTGGGCGCCCGCCCGCTGCGCGCGACCCTGCTGCAGGGCGAGGCGTGCGGCCTTACCAACGAGCATCCTTCCGAGGACGAGCTTCGCGCCCTGGCCGCATCCGTGCGCTCGCTGAGCTACGGCACCAACCTGTGGGGCTCGGCCGACTACCGCCGCCGCATCTCGGCCCCGCTTGCCGTCCAAGCTGTGCGCCGCGCCGCCGGCATCGAGCTTTCGGCTGCGCTTGCCCACGAGCTCGAGGGCGTGCAGATTCCTAAGTTTGCCACGGACGAGTATTCCTGCCGCCGCGTGCCCGGCGTCGATTCTAGCGAGGTGCGCTAATGGCTGCCAAACTCATCGATCTTTCCTTTACGCTCAACGGCCGTAAGGTCAAGGTTCAGATTGCCCCCGACACCATGCTCTTTGCATTGTTGCGCGAGCAGGGTTGTGCGTCGGTGCGCTGCGCCTGTGAGACCACCAACTGCGGTTTGTGCACGGTGTGGCTCGACGGCGACCCGGTGCTGAACTGCTCGGTTCCCGCCGCTCGTGTTGAGGGACACACCATCACCACGCTTGAGGGCCTCAAGGCCGAGTCCGAGGCATTGGCCCGTGCGATGGCTGCCGAAGGCGCCGAGCAGTGCGGTTTTTGCGCCCCCGGCCTCATCATGAACGTGCTGGCGCTTGCCCGCGCCGCCAAGGAGGACCCGAGCCTCGTCGCCACGCGCGAGGAACTCTCGCGCCAGCTCGCCGGCAACCTCTGCCGCTGCAGCGGTTACGAGAGCCAGCTGCGCGCCATCGTGCGCTTCCTCAACGAGTCTGGCGTGCAGGTTGGCTTTGAGATGCCCGAACTGCCCGTCAACGAGACGAGCTCCGACGGTGTTGCGTACAAGCAGATCACCAAGAAGCAGCCCAAGAAGGACTCGAAGGCCCTGCTCGAGGGTCGTCCCGTCTACACGGGCGACCTGGTACCCGCCGGCGCACTCATCGTCAAACTCAAGCGCAGCCCCTATGCCCGCGCCAAGATCCGCTCCATCGATACGTCGCGCGCTCTGAAGGTGCCCGGCGTGGTGGGCGTCTACACCTACGAGGACGTGCCCCAGCGCCGCTTTACCATCGCCGGCCAGAGCTATCCGCAGCCGAGTCCCTACGACCGCCTGATTCTCGAGAACCTCGTCCGTTACCAAAACGAGGAGGTGGCGATCGTCGCCGCCGAGACCGAGGAGGCTGCCGACAAGGCGCTCAAGCTCATCAAGGTCGACTACGAGGTACTCGAGCCCCTGCTCGACTTTACCCAGGCGCTCGATAATGACATCGTGGTCCACCCCGAGGGCGACGTGACCTTTATGTTCCCGCAGGGCGGCGACGTCCCGCGCAACTTGGTATGCAGCGGTACCAGCGACTTTGGCGACTTGGACGAGGCCTTCGCCCAGAGCGACATCGTCTTCACCCGCACCTACACCAGCCAGGCCACGCAGACCGCACCCATGGAGACCTTCCGCGCCTTCGCGACGACCGACGCGTTCGGCCGCATCTCGGTGACCACCTCCACGCAGGTGCCCTTCCACGTGCGCCGCATGGTCGCGCAGTCGCTCGATATCCCGCAGTCGCAGGTGCAGGTCATTAAGCCGCGCATCGGCGGCGGCTTTGGCTCCAAGCAGACGGGCTGCTGCGAGATCTTCGTTGCGTTTGTGACGCAGCAGACCGGCCGTCCGAGTTACTGCTGCTACACCCGTGAGGAGACCGTCACCGCCGGCAACTCGCGTCACCAGATGCAGATGACCATTAAGCTGGGCGCCATGAACGACGGCACCATCACGGCTATCGATCTGCACACGCTGTCCAACGCCGGCGCGTATGGCGAGCACGCCACCACGACGATCGGCCTTTCGGGTCACAAGAGCCTGCCCATCTACAACCACGTGAAGGCGAGCCGCTTTAGCTGGGATGCTGTCTACACCAATACCAACCGTGGCGGCGCATATCGTGGCTACGGTGCCACCCAGGGCCAGTTTGCCGTGGAGAGCGCCGTCAACGAGCTCGCTGACATGCTGCACATGGACCCCGCCGACCTGCGCCTTAAGAACATCGTGCGTGAGGGCGAGGTCATGCCGCAGTACTACAACGAGAAGCTCAACGCCTGCGCGCTCGACCGCTGCCTGCTGCGCGCGATGGACATGATCGGCTGGCGCGACAAGCCGCTGGCCGTCGACCTGGGCGATCGCGTGCGTGCTCTGGGCTGTGCGCTCACCATGCAGGGCTCGGGCATCTCCAGCGTGGATATCGCCGGCATCGACATGCGCTTGGAAGAGGACGGCTTCATTACCATCGGCACCGGCGCCACCGATAACGGCATGGGCGTCGATACGATCCTGGCGCAGATTGCCGCCGAGGAGCTGGGTGTGGAGAGCTCGCTGATCGTGGTGCGCGGCGTGGACACCGACGTGTCGCCGTTCGACGCCGGCTCGTACGCGAGCTCGGGCACGTACGTGACGGGTCTGGCAGCCAAGAACGCCGCGACCGAGCTGCGCGAGAAGATTTGCGCCAAGGCCGCCCAGATGTGGAATGTGGACGCCGCCGATGTGGTCTTTGATGGCCAGTACGTGCGCCTGTCCGACGAGCGTGCCGCGCGCGAGCAGAACCGCTACCTCACGCTGCGCGACTTTGCCAACCTGTGCGTCAAGAACATCGCGGGCGGCGACGCGCTCACCTCGCATGCCTCTGCCTGTCTGCCCGTTTCGCCTCCGCCGTTTATGGCCGGCATTGCCGAGGTCGAGGTCGACAAGGCCACCGGCAAGGTGACCGTGGTGGACTACGCGGCGGCTGTCGACTGCGGCACCGTTATCAACGAGGCGCTCGCGCGCGTCCAGGCCGAGGGCGGCATTGCCCAGGGTATCGGCCACGCGCTCTACGAGATCGTCGAGCACGATGAGCGCGGCCGTCTGCGCACCGGCAACTTTATGAGCTACAAGCTGCCCACGCGCCTGGATATCGGCAGCATTCGCGTGGCCTTTGAGCCGAGCTACGAGCCGACGGGCCCGTTTGGCGCCAAGTCGATCGGCGAGGTCGTCATCAACACGCCGCTCGCCGCTGCTGCCTCGGCCGTAGCGCACGCCACCGGCCACCAGGTCCGCTCGTTGCCGATCACGCCCGAGAAGGCCCTGCTGGGGGAGTAGCGGGTCAGCGAACAAGTCGTACAAGTCGTAATTGGCGGGGCGGGGCAACTCGCCCCGCCTTTTGCACTCGTGGTGAGGTCGTGAGCCTGTAAAAGGTGTGCGTGCGCTTGCCGTTCGTATCTGCTATCATTCCTAGTCTGTGCGCTCATGCGGGCGTGGCGGAATTGGTAGACGCGCCAGATTTAGGTTCTGGTGGGATTCCCGTGAAGGTTCGAGTCCTTTCGCCCGCACCAACGCACTCGCGTCGGTTTATGCCCTCGCGACGCTTGTTGCATAAAGGTACCAGCACCTCAGATAAGCTGGGCAGTATGAGGAGGAACGTGTTGAACATCACCGCTTCTGACGTCAAGGACGCCAAGCTCACCGCTACGGTCACCATCCCGGCCGTCGACGTCGACGCCGCGATCAAGAAGGCCTACAAGGACACCGCCAAGAAGTACCGCTTCCCGGGCTTCCGCGCCGGTAAGGCCCCCCGTCCGGTCATCGACTCCGCACTTGGCGCCGAGGCTACCCTCGCTCAGGCCACCAACGACCTGATCGCCGCCAACGAGCCCGCCGTCCTCAACGAGCTGGACATCGTCCCCACCAAGAGCGGTGACTACAAGGAGCTCGACCTCGCCAAGGATCACGAGGACTACACCTACACCGTTGAGTTCTCCCTGCGTCCTGCCGCCGAGCTCTCCTCCTTCGACGCCGTCGAGATCGAGATGCCTCCCGCGGAGGTCACCGAGTCCGAGATCAACAACCAGGTCGAGATGCTCCTCAACTACCGTGCCACCTTCGAGGACGTCGAGGGTCGCGCCGTAGAGGCCGAGGACTACGTCACCGTCGACCTCAAGGCCGTCGAGAATGCCGACAACTTTGCCGCCGAGGGCCGCATGCTCATCGCCGGTAGCGACAGCAACCCCAAGGAATTCAACGAGGCCCTGATCGGCGCCAACGTTGACGACGTCAAGTCCGTCACCTGGACCGACGAGGTCGAGGAGGGCGAGGAGGCCGAGACCCACGCCGTCGAGGTCACCGTCAAGGGCATCAAGGTCCGCAACACCCCCGAGCTCACCGACGAGCTCGTCAAGTCCGACTTTGGCTTCGACAGCATCGACGCTATGCGCGACGCCATCAAGATCGAGATCGAGCAGGACAAGGCTTCCCGCCTCCCGGCCGAGAAGGAGAACCGTTGCGTCTCCGCTCTCGCCGAGCGCCTGCAGCTCGACGAGATGGATGCCGACTACGAGCAGTCCGTCTTTGAGGAGCTTGGCCAGAACTTCCTGTCCAACCTCGCTGCCCGCGGCATGACGCTGGACACCTGGCTGCCCGCTTCCGGTCTGACCATGGAGCAGTTCATCGGCGACCTGCACAAGCAGGCCAACGACGTTGCCCGTGAGTCCCTGGCTCTCGACGCCCTCGCCCGCGAGCTCAAGATCGAGGTCACCGAGGACGATATCAACGCCGAGTTCGAGAAGGCCGGCGTCAAGGACGTCGAAGCTTCCAAGGCCGAGTTTATCGCCGATGGCCGCATGCCTGCCGTCCGCGAGTCCATCCGTCGCTCCAAGGCCGTCGACCACCTGGTCGAGAACGCCAAGGTGACCGAGGTCGACGAGACCGCCAAGGACGCCGAGTAATTCTCGCCACCTTGCCCGCGAGCGCATGCGTGCGCCCGTGATGGGGTAAAGTTATACACCGGTTATCCGGTTGCTTCGTACGGTGCCAGCCAATGCATAGCATGCGGGCACCGTACGTTTATCTAGAACCAATTTAGTCCGCAAGAGAGAAATGGAGATGCGTATGATCGCTAAGTTCGATTCCGCCCTCGTGCCATACGTTATCGAGCAGACGCCGC
>CAUDAE010000010.1 GCA_958447445.1 uncultured Collinsella sp. | reverse complement strand
TTGCGCGTTGGCATCACGAGCGCTGGGACGGCAAGGGTTATCCCGATGGCCTTAAGGGCGACGAAATTCCCATTGCCGCACAGGTGGTTTCGGTGGCCGACGTGTACGATGCTCTGACGAGCGTGCGCGTGTACAAGGACGCTATCCCGCACAAGGAGGCAATTCAGATGATCCTGGACGGTAAGTGCGGCACCTTTAACCCGCTGCTGCTCGATTGCCTGCTCGAGGTGCAAGACCAAATTGCCGAGACGTTGGCACGCCCCGCCGATGTCGTCGCGTTTCCCACGATTTAGTTTGACCAAAGGAGTTTTTAATCCATGATTTCCATGCGTGAGGCGTATGAGAAGATCGGCGCCAATTATGATGACGCGTGCACTCGGCTGATGGGCGAGGAAATGCTCGCCCGCTTTGCCCTCAAGTTTTTGGATGACGAGAGCATGGACAAGCTGGAGGCCGCCATGGCGGCGGGAGACGCCGAGGGTGCGTTTATGGCAGCGCACACGCTCAAGGGCGTGAGCCAGAACCTGGGATTCGATAATCTGTACGAGCCGGCGGTCGTGGTGACCGAGGCGCTGCGCGGCGCCGATGCCGTTGATGGCGCTCGCGAGGGAATGCATGCGCTGCAGCAGCAATATGCGGCTACGATGTCGGCCCTGCGCGAGGCGGCTGAATAAGAGCTTGCGGGCCTTGGGCTGTGTGCCTGCCGCATATAGGCAAAAGGGTGCCCCGTCGGACCATGTGGCCGGCGGGGCACCCTTGTCTGTTGTGCGATTCGTTAGCTAGCGAGCCTGCTTAACCTTTGCCGCTGCCTCGATAAACGACTTCCACAGGTTAAAGTCGGTCTCGAGCGTCTTCCACGTGTATTCAGGATGCCATTGCACGCCCAGGCAGAACGGCTGGCCTTCGACTTCGATGCACTCGGGAACGCCGTCGGTTGCCTTGGCGACCAAGCGCGTGCTCTTACCCAGACGATCGACGCAGCAGTGATGTGCCGAGTTGGTCTGGATCAGCCTGTGCCCGCCAACCGCGCGCTCCAGCAGCGAGCCCGGCACAACCTCGACGGGATGCACAGGGTCGTTGAGCACGTGGGTGTGGCGCCACTGTGTGCGACCCTCGCGCGCGCCCAGGCTCGGCACGTCCATGCACAGGGTGCCGCCGGTGGCGACGTTGAGCAGCTGCGTGCCACGGCAGGTGGTAAAGAGCGGCTTTTTGGCGCGTAGCACCTCGCCGACCAGCTTAAACTCAAAGCTATCGCGGATCTCGCAGCAGAGGGTGGGGTCGTAGGGTCGATCATCGCCCCAACGTTTGGGATTGACATCGGGGCCGCCGGGAATGGCGATGCCGTCGGCGATATCGACGTAATGACGGATGACCTCAATGTCCTCGGTGATGGACATCTGCAGCGGCAGGCCGCCGGCGGCAAGGATGGCATCGACAAAGACGCTGGCGATCTCCTCGTTGGGGGAGAGCGTCTCGCTCAAAAACGGCTTCGCCTCTTCCCAGCGCGGCGCGACGAGGATGAGTGGGCGGTCGGCGGGGGCGACGTCGACGTGCGGGGTGTATGACGATGAAGTGCGAGTTCCGATCATAGGTGTTGCTTTCGAATCTGAAGGTGACAGGGCACATGAGAGACGTGGGACAACACTTTCAATGGATTTGTCCCACGGGGCGGTCTGGTTAGTGGCCCTTAATGGAGTTGAGGAAGTCCTGGGCGCGCTTGGTCTGGGGGTGGTCGAAGAACTCGTCGGGCGTGCCGGTTTCTACGATCTGGCCGTCGGCCATAAACACGACGCGGTCGGCCACGCGGCGGGCGAAGTTCATCTCGTGCGTAATGACGATCATCGTCATGCCCTGCTGCGCCAAGCGCACCATGACCTCGAGTACCTCGTTGATCATTTCGGGATCGAGGGCGCTTGTGGGCTCGTCAAAGAGCATGGCCTTGGGCTGCATGGCGAGTGAACGGGCGATGGCCACGCGCTGCTGCTGGCCGCCCGAAAGCTGTGCGGGCACCTTATCGGCCTGCTCGGCAACGCCCACGCGGCTCAGCAGGTCCATGGCGCGCTCGCGGGCCTCGTCTTTGGAGACACCCAGCACGTCGACCGGTCCCAGCATGACGTTCTGCAGTACGGTCATATGTGCGAACAGGTTGAACTGCTGAAACACCATGCCCAGCTCGGCGCGCATGCGGGCAAGATCCTTGCCTTCCTGCGGCAGGGGCTCACCCTCGATGAGGATCTCGCCCGAGTCGATGGTTTCCAGGCGATTGATGGTTCGGCACATGGTCGGGTCCGATCACAACGACGACCTCGCCGCGGTCGACCGAGAGATTGATGTCGTTGAGAACGTGCAGATCGCCGTAGTGCTTATCGACGTGCCTGAGCTCGATCAGCGGCTGATTGCCGGTGGAAGAGGTGCTCTGTGCCATGGTGCTCGGCTCCTTATGACTCGAAATGGTAAAGCGTTAGCGGATGATGGTCGCGCCGGTCTTGTGCGAAACGTAGACAGCGGCCTTGTTAATCGCGACGTTGATGAGGATGTAGATGACCGCGATCACCAGGTAGACCGACACGAGGGCGTCGTAGTTGGTAATGAGCACGCGGGCATTTTGCATGAGGTCGGGGTAGCTCACCACGTAGGCGACGGTGGTGTCCTTGACCACGACTACAAGTTGCGAGATCAACGACGGAATGATAAAGCGAATCGCCTGTGGCAGCACGATTTTAAAGGTGATTTTGGCCTTGGAGAGACCGAGCGCCTGGGCTGCTTCGACCTGACCGCGCGGCACGGCATTGACGCCGGCGCGGAAAATCTCGGCCAGTACGCCGGCCGCAGCGAGCGCGACGGGCAGTGTGAGCATCCAAAACGACGGCAGCGAGATCTTGTACTGCGGCAGCACCAAAAAGAAGAAGTAGATGAACAGCAGGCTCGGCACGCCACGGAAGAAGTCGGTAAGCACGCGGCAGACCAGCTGCAGCGGCTTAATGTCGCTGGTGCGGCCGAGCATAAGGGCTAAGCCCAGCACCAGCGCGATGGCGCCAGCGGTGAGTGCGACTTTAACGGTGCCCTCAAAGCCGGCAAGCAAGAACTTCCAGGTGGTGAGGTGCGTAAAGAAGTACCAGTAGTGGACCGAAAGCTGACCGGTCACATAAAAGCGCTGCAACACGAGGGCGACGAGCACGGCGACGGCAACAAGCGAGATGGCGGTGCCGATGCGAATCTTGGCGCGCATCTTGGGGCCGGGAGCCTCGTAGAGCGCATCGCGCATGGTGAGCGCGGAGGTGGAGTGCTTGCTCATCGGAGGATCCTCACCTTCTTATCGATG
Organism: uncultured Collinsella sp.; assembly: GCA_958447445.1. Lineage (GTDB taxonomy): Bacteria > Actinomycetota > Coriobacteriia > Coriobacteriales > Coriobacteriaceae > Collinsella. The sequence continues at coordinate 24,668 of CAUDAE010000010.1, read as the reverse complement.
TAGTTGCCAATGTGGCTCACCACAAAGGCCGTGCCCAGGTAGCCGAGCGCCGAGATAAAGAACGCGGCGACGCCGCCGAGCGAGCGCGTGTTGATGTAGCTCACCACGCCGGTGAGCTCCTGCGGTTTAAGCGGCACCTGGCTGCCGAGCGCGGTGGTGAGCATGACGGCGATAAAGAGGTTCGTCATGGGCAGCACGCTCGAGCGCAGCGCCTGCGGAATCACGATCTTGGCGAGGATACGGCTGAAGCTCATGCCCAGCGAGCGGGCGGCTTCCACCTGGCCGACGCCGACGGTGTTGATGCCGCTCATAAAGTTCTCGGAGCCAAAGGCCGAGCCCAAAAGGACCGTGGCGACGATAACGCAGGTGCGGTAGGGCAGAACGACCTTAAGCGGCGGCAGCGCATAGACGACGATGATGAGCAGCGCGATGCCGGGGATGTTACGGAAGACCTGAACATACAGGTCGCCAAAGACGCGCAGCGGCTTGAGCGGCGACACGCGCATCACGGTGACGGCGACGGCCAACACCATGGCGATGGCAAACGACTCAAGCGTCATGCCCCAGGTTGCTAGCAGCGCGTCAATATAGTTCTGGCCATAGAGCGACCAGAGCTCGGAGAGACTCATGCGGACCTCCCGCCGATAAGGAAAGGGGCTCCCGTGTGTACGGAAGCCCCGACAACTCAGTGAGGAAACAGTTTATCGCAATAAAGCGCATCGTGCGTTTCCATATGGTTTCGTTGCGGCCGTTACCAGGCTCGCTGCCTAGGCCCCGATCTCGGGCAGCTCGGGAACATTGGTGTCGCCCGTACGGTCGCCGATGCAAATCTGCCACAGCTCAGTCCAGGTGCCGTCGTCCTCGATCTTCTTAAGGAAGTCGTTGACAAAGGCAACGCCGTCGGAATCGAGCGGCAGACCGATGCCATAGGGCTCCTTGCTGCCGAAGGGCTTGCCGGCGATCTTGTACTTACCGGGCTCGCGGACCAGGGCGCTCTGCTGCATGTTGTTATCGATGACGTAGGCGTCAACGCGGCCCTGCTGGAGTGCCTGGCGGGCCTCCTCGTCGGTCTTGAACTCCTGCTGGCTGGCCTTGGGGGCGAACTCCTCCAGGATGGCGGGGCCGTTGGAGCCGGACTGGACGGCGACGTTCTTGTCGGCCAGGTCGTCGACGCTCTTGATGTCGTCGTTGTCGGCGAGCACCAGGATGGCCTGCTGCGTGTAGTAGTAGGGACCGGCAAAGGAGACGAGCTTCTTGCGCTCGTCGGTAATGGTGTAGGTGGCAAAGACAGCGTCGACCTGGCCGTTCTGCAGAACGGACTCGCGCGTGTCCGAGGTCACCTGGGTGATCTCGACCTTGTTCTCGCCCAGAATGTAGTTGGACAGGAGCTGTGCGATACCGGCGTCGAAGCCGCGGGTCTGACCGTCTTTCTCGTTGAGGAGGGAGAAGAGCGTGGAGGTCTGAACGCCACCGATCTTAAAGACGCCGGCGTCCTTGACGGCCGTGGCCCAGGTGCTGGTGGCGATGGCGTCGTCATCGGCCTTGGGGCCGTCGTTGACGAGCTTGTCGAATGCCTTGGCATCGAGCGTGGTGGAAGCCTCGGTATCCTCGGAGCCCTTGGAGGAGCCGGTGGCGGAACCCTTGTCGGCCTCGGCGCTGGTGTCAGAGCAGCCGGCAAGACCAAGGCCGGCGACGGTTGCGAAGGTGGCGGCAACGAAGCCGCGGCGGTCGAGAACGACCTGCTGGGAGAGGTTCTTGCTCATGGTAGAACACCTTTCTCAATAAAATCCCTAGCGGTTGAGTAGAGTTATACCCTATCGCGCTCAAATGGGTCAACACGAAATAACTCAGAAACATACTTGTCTTATGGGTTATTCTGCCTACCAAAAAGGGACAGGCACCTTTGTGGTGGTTCTGGCCGGTGCGGCGGCAAGCCTTGCTGCTTTGTCTCAATCTGTAACAGCTAGACGGGAATTCGGGCCCTAGATGTTACAGATTGAGATAATCGCGTCGTGAAAACAAAAACCTCCGCAGGAATGCTTTCCTTGCGGAGGTTTTCTTACTCGTTCAGTAGCCTTGCGGCTTCGGCGGCCATGTTCTCGACCGTCATGCCGTTCTGTGCGAGCAGTTCGTTAGGGTCGTAGCGGTCGGGGAAGCCCTTGGCGATGCCGAAGGTGCGCGTGCGCAACGGCGTGCATGCCAGATAACATGCCACGCGCTCGCCCCAGCCGCCGTCCAAGATGCCGTCCTCGAGGGTGACGACAACACGATGCTCGGCGGCAAGGCTATCGAGGAACTCACGGTCGAGCTCGGTCGCAAAGCGCGGGTTGACGAGTGTGGCCTCGATGCCGTACTCGGTGGCCAAGCGGTTTGCCACGCGCTCGCCCAGCTCAAAGAAATCGCCAAGCGCGAGCACGGCAACGTCGCGGCCCTGACGCACCACGTTGTAGCGAACGGCGCTGTAGTCGGTGTCTTCGGCGGGCGCAAGGTCGGGGTGGCTTACCAGGCCGATGCCCGGTACGCGGATTGCCACGGGATGCTCGCGGTGGTCGAGCGACCAGCTCAGCATGGACAGATATTCCTCCATGCAGGCCGGCGCCAAGTAGTGCATGTTGGGAAGACCGCCCAGCATGGAAATATCAAAGAACGAAAGGTGCGTCTCGGACGTGGTGCCAAAGATCGACGCACCAAACACCAAAATGGTTGCCGGGGCGTCGTTGAGGCACAGGTCGTGCCACAGCTCGTCGTAGGCGCGCTGCAAAAACGTACCGTACACACCAAAGACTGGCTTGGCGCCCGAGCGCGCAAGCGCGGTGGCAAAGGTCACGGCGTGCTCCTCGGCAATGCCCACATCGACGAACTGTTTGCCGGCGGCAGCGCGAAGCTCGGGTGTAAAGCCCATGATGTAGGGCGTGGCGGCCGTGATGCCAACGACCTGTGGATCGCGCTCGATGGCGGCGCTGAGCGCCTCGCCCGTAATGTCGGCATAGGTGCGCGGCGCGGGCTCGCTCGGATGGCCCGGGCAAAGCTTGCGCCCAGTCGCCATGTCAAACGGACCCACGTGGTGCCAGCGTTCGGGGTCGCTCTGGGCCGGCTCAAAGCCCTTGCCCTTGGCGGTGGAGACGTGCAGCACGATGGGATGATCGATATTGCGCAGTTCCTGCAGCGTGTCGACCAGGGCCAACACGTCGTTGCCGGCGTCCAAATAACGGTAGTCGAGTCCCATCGCGCGGAAAACGTTGCGCTCACAGGTGCCGTTGCTGGTGCGCAGCTCGGCCAGATTGCGATAGAGGCCACCGTGGTTCTCGGCGATGGACTGGTCGTTATCGTTGACGATGATGATCAGGTTGCTATCGAGTTCGGCGGCATTGTTAAAGCCCTCAAACGCCAAGCCGCCCGAAAGCGAGCCGTCGCCAATGATGGTGATGACGTTGTAGCTGTCGCCCGCCAGATCGCGGGCGTGTGCCAAGCCGCAGCCCAGGCTCACCGACGTGGAGGTATGGCCCATGGCGAACAGGTCGTGCTCGGACTCGTCAGGATTGGCAAAGCCAGAAGCTTCACCATAACGCTCCGGATCGATATAGGTGTACGCGCGCCCGGTCAGCGCTTTGTGTGCGTAGGTCTGGTGCGACACGTCAAAGACAATTTTGTCGGTGGGGGAGTTAAACACGCGGTGGAGCGCGACCGTGAGCTCAACGACGCCCAGGTTGGGGGCAACGTGTCCGCCGACAGCGGCGGAGCTTTCGAGGATGGCGTGGCGAATCTCGTCGCAGAGCTGCGGGAGCTCGGCGCGATTAAGAGCGTTGACGTCCTCGGGCGTTGTCGTTTGCGTAAGCAGCATCGTTGTGGGTTACTCCATGCGAATCGAGCGCCGGCGCTCCCTCGGCCGGCACAATTGCACAAAACAGTCTCGCACATTTTGGCGTTTGATATGTGACGGCGGCGCGGTAATTCGCCAACTGGCGGGGCAAAACGTTTTGTCCGATGCCATACTGGTAGATTCGATGATGATTTTATTCAATGCGTGCAGGCCGTGGCTTGCCGCCGTGAGCCGCTGGAAGGAGGCAGCATGTCTGATGCCGTTCGTGCCGAGAAAATCGCGCACGAGGTCGACGATGCCGCCCACCAGCTGGCCCAGGCGGGCCGCTTGGACCTGACGCACGAGTTTATCCAGCATGGCGACGTGACGGTCTATGCACATGTGACTTCGGTAGCGCGGGCGAGCCTGTCCTTTGCCGAGCGCTTGGGCCGTGCTGGCATTTCGGTCGACCGTGCCTCGCTGCTGCGCGGAGCCCTGCTGCACGATTACTTTCTTTACGATTGGCACGACCCCGATCCGAGCCATCGACTGCACGGATTTCGGCATCCATTTTTTGCCCTGGCACGTGCCGAAGAGGATTTTGAGCTGACGCCGCGCGAACGGAATATTATCGCGCGACATATGTTTCCGCTGGTACCGGTGCCGCCGACGTGTCGTGAGGCATGGATTGTGTGTCTGGCAGACAAATGGTGCGCGCTGCGCGAGACGGTCGCCGGCCGCCTGCCGCGCAAGGACGAGGCGGACGATGGTGTGAGTAAAGCATCGAGCGAAAAGAGGAGAGGGTAGACGGTGGAAACCGCGATTGATATGGCGTTTGGCGGCGCGACGCTTGCCGCTTGCCCGCTCTCGGCACTGGTACTCTCGTTTGCCTTTTACGGGTTTTGCGGCTGGGCTTGGGAGTCGACAGTATGCGCCATGCTCAACCAAGGACGCTTCGCCAACAGCGGATTTTTGCTGGGGCCTTGTTGTCCTATCTATGGTGTGGGCGGCATAGCCTGCTGGCTTTTGCTGCGCGGGATTCCGGATGCCTCGAGCCAGTTCGTCGCCGCGGCGCTTGTCTGCAGCGTAATCGAGTACAGTGTGGGCTTTCTATTGGAAAAAACAACAGGCGCGCGCTTTTGGGATTACTCGCACCTGCCGTTTAATTTGCATGGACGCATCTGTCTGTACTGGGCCTGCGCGTTTGGCTTGGGTGCGTTGTGCATTTGTCGCGTAGTGGAGCCGGCATTGCTGGGGCTGCTTGGCCATCTGCCGGTGCTGATTGTGCGGCTGTCCGCCTTTATCGTCGCGGTCGCGATGATGGTCGACGCGATGTGCTCTTTGGCCAGTTGGCGCCGCCTGTCCGATCAGCTGGAGCGTGTGCGTGCCGACCTTGCCGACCGCATCAATGAGTCGCTTGCCGATGCGTCTGACTCCATGCTAGAACGTATTCCCGATTCGGCGATCGACTCGGTGACGCAGACGCATATCCGCAGCCGTGCCGTTAACGCGTGGCTGGCCGAGCTGGGCGATGCAACGCTCGATGCCCTGCGTGAGAAGGCTTCGATGCCGACGTTTATCTCGGACGGCGCTCATGGCCTGGCACTTGCCGCCCGCCGCGTGGCCGATGCCGCGCCGAGCGTGCCCCATCCGTCGCTCGCCCGTCTCCGTGCCGGCAGGCGCGCGAGCCGTCCGGTGCCGAGTGTGTCGCTCAGTCGTCGCGACCTGCGCTTCTTCAATGCCTTCCCGCGTCTGCGCATCAATTGCTACGAGGGCGTCATCCGAGCTACCGACCTCCGCGACCGAGCCCGCGAGCTGTTCCGTCACTAGCCGGGATGGGCGCGCTCACGGCCCCCTTGCTCGCGTATTTCCCGTTCGTTTCGTGCCCGTTGCCGCGCCGTTTCCAAGATTGCGGCACCGTTTCCATTCGACAACGCAGCGTTTAACAACGCCGTATCTGGTCTACACCAGTTGCCCCTCGGCCGCATCATGGGCGCCGACAACGTTCATGCGATCAAGGGGGAGCGAATGTACGATACGGGATCGACAACGTTTATGCTCATCTGCACCATGCTCGTGTTTTTAATGACACCGGGTCTGGCGTTTTTCTATGGCGGCCTGTCCAGGCGCAAAAATGTTATCAACACCATGCTCATGTGCTTTAGCGCCATTGGCCTGGTTGGTGTGCTGTGGATTGTTGCCGGCTGGTCGCTGGCCTACGGCGGCGACGGCTCCAGCCCGTTTATTGGAGGCCTTGACCAGCTGCTGTGCCTGCCGGTGCTCAACCAGGTGCTGCAGGCGGCCGAGGGCAATGCCGCTGACGGCGCCGTCTACCCTCAGATTATCAACATCGCCTTTCAGATGGCGTTTGCCATGATCACTGCTGCTATCGTCACGGGCAGCCTGGCCGGCCGCGTTAAGTTTGGTGCTATGGCGGCCTTCCTGGGCATTTGGCTGCTCGTGGTCTATGCGCCGCTCGCCCACATGGTCTGGGGCGGTGATGGCTCCTTTATCGGCGACATCATCGGCGCACTCGACTTTGCCGGCGGCGACGTGGTGCATATTTCGTCTGGTCTTACGGGTCTGATTCTCTGTTTAACGCTCGGCCGTCGTCGCGGCTTTGGCATGGTGAGCTATCGTCCGCATAACGTGCCGTTTGTGGCGCTGGGCGCCGGCCTGCTTTGGTTTGGCTGGTTTGGCTTTAACGGCGGCAGCGAGTTTAAGGCCGACGCCGTGGCGGCACTCGCCATCCTTAACACCGTGACGGCCAGCGCGGCGGGCATGGTCTCGTGGCTTGCCGTCGAGCGCGTACACACCGGTCGTCCCACGCTGGTGGGCGCCAGCACCGGTTTGGTTGCGGGCCTTGTGGTGGTCACGCCGGGTGCGGGCTTTGTCGAGCCGTGGGCGGCGCTGGTCATGGGCCTGATCGTGTCGCCCGTCTGCTACCTGGCTATCAGTCATCTCAAGACCAAGTTCGGCTACGACGATGCACTCGACGCGTCCGGTTGCCACGGTATCGGCGGAATCTTGGGCGGCGTGCTCACTGGCCTGTTCTGCGTGCCGGAGCTCTCATGGACCGGTAAGGGCGGCCTGTTCTACACGGGCGACGTGTCGCTGCTCATCTCGCAGATCTTGGGCATTGTGGTGACGGTCGCTCTTGTGCTGGTGCTCGACTTGGTGATCGCCGCAGTGGTCAAGGCGCTGTTCCACGGCAGCCTGCGTGTGGACGAGGCCGACGAGGCGCTGGGCCTGGATGCGAGCCAGCACGGCGAGAGCGCGTATCCCTCCTTCTCGGGACTCGATTAGCAGCTTCCCCAAGCTCCGCACCTTGCCGTTCAATCGTCGCGCGGCTTCCCCAGGCACCGCACCTTGGGTTTCAAACCGTCGCTTGCGTACAAAAGTACGCGGCGCTCCTCTTTCAACCCAATCTGCGGCACCTGGGAAACTCGCGTCATTGAATGGCAATTCATTTCTTTATTAAAGAGAGGAATTCATTATGAAAAAGATCACGGCTATCGTGCGCCAGGAAAAGCTTGAGGTTCTCAAAGACGCGCTGTTTGCTGCTGATGTTCGTGGCATGACTATCAACCAGGTGCAGGGCTGCGGCGCACAGCATGGCTGGAAGGAATACGTGCGCGGCAACGAGTTGCTTGTCAACACGATCCCTAAGGTGCAGTTCACCCTCATCTGCGCCGATGAGCATGTCGACGGCATTGTTGGCATCATCTGTAACGCTGCACGCACCGGTGCCGTTGGAGACGGCAAGATTTGGGTCGAGCCGGTCGAGGAAGTCATCCGCATCCGTACCGGCGAACACGGCCCCGCCGCGGTGTAGGACAATCTTTCGCCTGAAGGGCGCGCTTCTCTCGGGGCGCGCCCGTTCTCGTCTACAATAGCGTGCAGACGAAAGAGAGGCATGCCCATGATCAAGATGTTTGCGAGTGACTTAGACGGAACGCTGCTGAATGCCCTACACGAGGCCGACGGAACCATCCGCCGCGCCATTCGCGAGCTGACCGAAGCCGGGCTGCATGTGGTTCCCGCGACCGGACGCTCGACGCTGCCGATCGGCGAGCATGGCTTCACAGGTCTGGCACTCGACGCCTGCTGCTCCAACGGATCCATCGTGCGTGACAGCCATGGTGAGGTGCTCAAGACCTGGACCATCGACCCGCAGGTTACCGAGGAGCTGCTCAAGGCGTTCCCGGACATTTGCTTCGACTGCTCCACGCCCGACGGCATGTTCTCGAGCGGTTCGTTCGAGATGCACCAGGCGGGTTTTAAGAAGGACAGCCCTATTAAGCGCATCGTGATGCGTGGCATGCGCGCGCGTGGCGGGTATCACGAGGAGCAGTATTTCGATCAGTCGATTGGCGACATCCTGCGCCACGATGTGTGCAAGATCAACTGCCGCGTGACCTCGCCCGAGCTGGAGCGCGACCTTAAGGCATATTTGGCCGAGCGATCGGACCGCGTGGTCAACGCGCCGTTCGATCCGGTGATGTTCGAGATCACGGACGTGGCGTGCAACAAGGGCGAGAGTGTGGCCTGGCTGGCGGGCTACTACGGTATTGCCGAGGACGAGGTCGCGGTTTACGGCGACGGCGGCAACGACATCGCCATGCTCAAGCGTTTCCGTCACAGCTATGCCACCAAGAATGGCAGTGACGCGGCCAAGGCCGCCGCGAGCGCGACCGTCGGCAGCTGCATGGTCCACGCCGTCCCCAAACACATGCTCGCCACCATGCATAAGCAGAACTCCCGCACCGTCATCGAATAATGTGGCAAAGGGATAGTCCCTTTGTCACATTCCAAATATTGCCTTTACGTGTTGATGCACACGGTGTGCAATAATACTCGCACTGTGCAATAGCGCACAGGCTGAGTAACAAGGAGGACGCTTGTCCCAGCTCGAGAAATGCGATCGCCGGTCCCTTCGCTCGCAGCGTGCCCTTCGCCAGGCACTTGCCAGCGAGCTTGCCGAAAGCGGCGACCTTTCGCGCATTAATGTCGCGTCGCTCACCGAGCGCGCCGGCCTTACGCGCCGCACGTTCTATTCGCACTACCGCGATATTCCCGACTTTATCAATCAAATCGAGGATGGCTTGCTGGCCGAGATCCGTGAGCGCATTGAGCTCATCACCGCAGCTCAGCTGCCCGACCTCTATCACAACATCGATGAGCTCGAGCCGGCGCCCGGTTCGGTTGAGCTGCTGCGTTATCTTGCGGCCAACCGCGACTTAATCGGTGCGCTGCTGGGTCCGGGCGGCGACCAGGCCTTCATTAAAAGGATCATCGACACCGCTCGTGAGGCCGTGGTGCCGCGTGCGCAGACGGGCATTTTGGGCCTGGCGCTGGGCACGTTCTTTGACTACTACGTCACCTACGTCGTGAGCGCCGAGGTCGGCATGATTCAGCGCTGGTTTGAGCGTGGGCTCACCGAATCGCCCGAGGCCATGGCGCGCATTATGACGGTGCTCGCTTTTGTGCGCCCTGGTGACCTGTATGGCCAACCCATCGATATCAACGTGCCGGAATACGGCATGAAGCTATTGAACCTGCAGCTCGAAGACGCGGCCGACACCGCCGCAACCGTCGAGTCCAACAACTAAGAGGAGAGACAATGAGCAAACTCGTCGAGGGCATCAAGGACCGCATGGTCGCTGCCGCACGCGAGGCCGCGCCCACCGTGGTGGACGCCGCGCAGAAGGCCGCGACCGCGGCTGCCGAGAAAGTCGCTGAGGCGGTTGCCGATGCCAAGAACGCGGCAGGAAAGACGTCCGTCGCTGGCGAGCCCGCCACCGCCGCTGAGCCCCTAGCCGCCACCGCCGCCCACGCCCCCGAAGGCGCGATCTTCAACCCCGAGAACGCCCGCGGCAACCTGCACCTGGGCATCGACGTGGGCTCCACCACCGTTAAGCTCGCCGTGCTCAACGACGACAACCAGATCGTCTACGCCAAGTACCAGCGCCACCACACCGACGTCCGCGCCTGCGCCCGCGACCTGTTCGAGGGCGCTGCGACCGTGCTGCCGACGGCCCAGATGACCTGCGCCATTACCGGCTCGGGCGGCCTGCTGCTGTCCCAGTGGCTCGACCTGGAGTTTGTCCAGGAGGTCATCGCCAGCAAGCGCGCTGTCGAGACTCTTATCCCGGCCACCGACGTTGCCATCGAGCTGGGCGGCGAGGACGCCAAGATCATCTATTTCGACAACGGCATCGAGCAGCGCATGAACGGCACCTGTGCCGGCGGCACGGGCGCGTTCATCGACCAGATGGCAACCCTGCTGCACACCGACGCGAGCGGCCTCAACGAGCTCGCGGCCAACGCCACCACCATCTATCCCATCGCCAGCCGCTGCGGCGTTTTTGCCAAGACCGACGTGCAGCCGCTGCTCAACGAGGGCGCCCGCCCCGAGGACGTGGCTGCCTCCATCTTCCAGGCTGTCGTGACCCAGACCATCTCGGGCCTGGCATGCGGCCGTCCCATCCGCGGCAACGTCGCCTTCTTGGGCGGCCCGCTGCAGTACCTCTCCGAGCTGCGCCACCGCTTCTACCTCACGCTCAACCTGGACGAGGAGCACCGTATCGTGCCCCAAAACGCCCACCTGTTTGTGGCGAGCGGCGCCGCCATGGCGCACGAGTCCAACAAGCTCAGCACGTTCCCGCAGCTCATCGAGGCTATCGATGCCCTGGGTGACACACAGGGTGCCGAGGTCGAGCGTCTGGATCCGCTCTTTGCCAACGACGAGGACTTTGCCGAGTTCAAGACCCGCCACGACCAGGAAGTCGTCCCCAAGGGCAAGCTCGACGGCTACACCGGCCGCGTGTTCATCGGCATCGACGCCGGCTCCACCACCATGAAGGCCGCGCTCGTGGGCGAGGACGGTCAGCTGCTGCACACCTGGTACGGCAACAACAACGGCGACATCCTGGGCACGGCCAAGGTCATCATGGCCGATTTCTACAACCACATCCCCGCCGGCTGCACTATCGGCCACGTGACTACCACGGGCTACGGTGAGGCACTGCTCATCGAGGCCCTCAAGGCCGATTCCGGCGAGATTGAGACCGTTGCACACCTGCGCGGCGCCAAGGCATTCCTGCCCGGCGTCGAGTTTATTCTGGACATTGGCGGCCAGGACATGAAGTGCCTGCGCGTCAAGGACGGCGTTATCGAGCACATCATGCTCAACGAGGCTTGCTCGTCGGGCTGCGGCAGCTTTAGCGAGGGCTCCGCCGTCTCTATGAACATGGACGTGCGCGCGTTCGCCGATGCCGCCATCCATGCCAAGGCCCCCGTCGACCTGGGCAACCGCTGCACGGTCTTTATGAACTCGCGCGTTAAGCAGGCGCAAAAGGAAGGCGCCACGGTGGGCGACATCGCCGCCGGCCTGTCCTATTCCGTCATCAAGAATGCCCTGTTCAAGGTCATTAAGCTGCGCGACCCCAAGGAGATCGGCAGCCAGGTGATCGTCCAGGGCGGCACCTTTATGTCCGATGCTACGCTGCGTGCGTTCGAGCAGCTTACCGGCGTTCACGCCGTGCGTCCCGACATCGCCGGCTGCATGGGCGCCTACGGTGCGGCCCTACTCGCCCGCGATCGCGCCGGCGCCGACGGCACCTCGACCATCCTTTCAGCCGAGGAAATCGCGCACCTCACCGTGACGCAAAAGCATGTCCGCTGCGGCCGTTGCTCCAACAACTGCCAGCTCACCGTCAACGACTTTGGCGGCGGCAGGCGCTTCATTACCGGCAACCGCTGCGAGAAGGGCGCCGGCCACAAAAAGCAAAAGACCGAGGCCCCCAACCTCTTCAAAAAGAAAAACGAGCTGCTCTTTAACCGCGAGGTGCTGAGCCCCGACGAGGCCCCGCGCGGCACCGTGGGTATCCCGCGCGCGCTCAACATGTACGAGAACTACCCCTTCTGGCACGCGTTCTTTACGCGCCTGGGCTTTAGCGTGCAGCTGTCCGACCAGTCGAGCAAGAAGACCTACCAGGCGGGCATCGAGTCCATGCCGTCCGAGAGCGTGTGCTACCCGGCAAAGATGAGCCACGGCCATGTGATGAACCTCATCGACCGCGATGTCGACTTTATCTGGATGCCGTGCGTGCGCTGGGAACGCAAGGAGGACCCGACCGCCGGTAACTGTTACAACTGCCCCATCGTCATGAGCTACCCCACGGCGCTGGCGCTCAATATCGACGAGATTCGCGAGCAGAACATCGAGTTCCTGTACCCGTTTGTGCCCTATCACGACAAGACCGAGCTCAAGCGCCGTCTGTACCAGGTGCTCGCCGTCGACCGTGTGGCCGATGCGCAAGCCGGTCGCGGTCGCGTGCGCGGTCCTAAAATCACGCGCTCCGAGGTCGATGCCGCCGTCAACGCTGCCTTTGAGGCCGATGCGCGTTTCCACGAGGACATCCAGACCATGGGCGAGGAGGCTCTTAAGTGGGTCGAGGACCACGGCGGTCACGGCATTGTGCTCGCCGGCCGTCCTTACCACAACGACCCCGAGATCAACCACGCCCTGCCCGAGCTTATCTCGAGCTTTGGCTTTGCGGTCTTTACCGAGGACTCGCTCGCGCATCTCGTGAAGCCCGAGCGTCCGATTCGCGTCGTCGACCAGTGGATGTACCACAGCCGCCTGTACGCCGTCGCCCGTTTTGTGACGATGCGCAACGACCTGGACCTGATCCAGCTCAACTCCTTCGGCTGCGGCTTGGACGCTCTGACCACCGACCAGGTGCAGGAGATTCTGGAGGCCAGCGGCAAGATCTACACCGTACTCAAGATCGACGAGGTGTCTAACCTGGGTGCCGCGCGCATCCGTATCCGCTCGCTCATGGCGGCGCTCAAGGACCAGGAGGCCGAGCGCCTGGCCGAGGCCACGGCCGCGGGCGAGGCCTACGAGCAGGGTGATGCCGCGCCGGTGGCGCCCTCCACGGATGCCCCCGCGTTCGCGAGCCGCAAGTACACGTTTGAGGCTCAGCGCGAGAGCGCTTCGACCGCGTGGCCCAAGGTGCCCTTTACCGAGCAGATGCGCGAGGAGGGCTATACCATCCTGTGCCCGCAGATGGCGCCGATCCACTTTGACCTGGTTAAAGAGGTATTCCGCGGTGCTGGCTACAACTTGGAGCTGCTGCCCTCGACCGACCACGATGCCGTCGAGGCCGGCCTGCGCTATGTGAACAACGACATTTGCTACCCGTCGATCCTGGTGACGGGCCAGATTATGGAGGCCATCGAGAGCGGTCGGTACGACCTGTCCAAGACGGCCGTTGTTATCAGCCAGACCGGCGGTGGCTGCCGCGCCACCAACTACATCGCGCTCATCCGCAAGGCGCTGCGCGAGAGCGGCCACCCCGAGATTCCGGTGATCTCGCTTTCGGCCGTGGCGCTCGGCGAGGACAACCCCGGCTTTAAGGTTACGCCGGCGCTGCTTAAGCAGGCAGTCTACGCGGTGCTCTTTGGTGACGTGATGATGCAGATGCTCTATCGTTGCCGCCCGTACGAGGCAACGCCCGGTGCCGCCAACGCGCTCTACGAGGAGTACATGGCGCGCGCCCGCAAACTGGCGCCTAAGTTCAACCGCCACAACTACACCAAGCTGTGCCGCGAGGCCATCCGCGCGTTCGACACCATGCCGCTCGTGGGCGAGGGCACCAAGCCGCGCGTGGGCGTGGTCGGCGAGATCCTGGTCAAGTTCCATCCCACAGCCAACAACCACGTGGTCGATGTCATCGAGCGCGAGGGCTGCGAGGCCGTGGTGCCGGGTCTGCTCGACTTTTTCCTGTACTCCATGAGCAACGCCGAGCTGCAGAAGGACGAGCTGGGAAGCTCTGCTACAACGCGCGCTGGCATGCAGGCGCTCATCAAGCTCGTGGACTGGATGCGCACGCCGGTGGAGGAGATGCTCGAAAAGTCCCGCCGCTTTGAGGCGCCTGAGCGCATCGGCACCATGGCCGACAAGGCCCGTACGGTGCTTTCGGTGTGCAACAACATGGGCGAGGGGTGGCTGCTCACGGCCGAGATGCTCGACCTGATCGACCATGGCGCACCCAACATCATCTGCACGCAGCCCTTCGCGTGCCTGCCTAATCACGTGGTGGGCAAGGCCGTGATCAAAGAGTTACGCCGCCAGCATCCCGAGAGCAACATCGTCGCGGTGGACTACGACCCCGGTGCATCCGAGGTCAACCAGCTCAACCGCATTAAGCTCATGATCAGCGTGGCTAAGGAGAACATGCGCGCCGGCAAGGGCTTTAAGCTCGAGAAGGTGGCGCCGCTCGCGATGGACGAGGTCACCGGCCAGATGCGTGCCCATGACGGCTGCGTGAGCTGCGGCTCGGTCGACGAGAGTGCCGTGGCGTCGGTCGCCGAACGTCTGGGACGCGGCATTAAGAAGTAACTGGCCTGCTTTGGGCTAGATTTGAGGCAAACGGGTGGCAGCCGTACCGGCTACCACCCGTTTTTGTTGGACATATGTTGCGTAAACACCCCGGCTATTACCCCTTGCGAACTTAGATTTCGGAAGTATGCGGCAAAATCTGAATAGGCCGAGCATACCGGATATGTACAAGCTCTGTACCTGCGGTTTTATTGGCGGAAAACCGGGGTGTACTCAAGGGTTCCGGAATTTGCCGCATACTTCCGCAAACGACGTCTCGGTGGCACAAAAAATCGCCCTCGGAACCCTGAGATAATGAACATATGTAGCCGTTCGCCGCAAATTACCGTCCGTTTATAGAACCCACCCCCAGCGTGCTGTCCCCTTACGGTTGAATAAATACACATCTATGGAATTACGTAAGAGAGGACTGTTCCTATGAGCTACAAGACCGTTTGCGTTGCCGGCGGCGGCGTGCTGGGAAGCCAGATTGCCTTTCAGGCAGCCTACTGCGGCTTTGATGTAACGATTTGGCTGCGCAGCGAGGGCAGCATCGGCCGCACCCAGCCCAAGATCGATCATGTGCGCGAGGAGTACATCGCTGCTATCGAGGGCATGGCGGACGGTACGGGCGAGTGGTGCGCCGGTATCGCCGATAGCGGCCAGCCCTTCGACAAGGAGGCGGCACTCGCCGCCGTTGAGCGTGCCTACTCCACACTCAAGCTGGAGCTCGATCTTGCCAAGGCCGTGGCCGGCGCCGACCTGGTCATCGAGTCTATGGCTGAGGACACTCAGGCAAAGATCGACTTCTACAAGAAGCTCGCCCCGGTTCTGCCGCAAAAGACCGTCGTCGTGACCAACTCCTCCACACTGCTGCCGAGTACCTTTGCCAAGTACACCGGCCGCCCCGAGAAGTACCTATCGCTGCACTTTGCCAACTCCATCTGGAAGAACAACATGACCGAGGTCATGGCCCAGGACCAGACCGACAAGCGCTATTTCGACGAGCTCGTCGACTTCGCCAACGACATTCGCATGCTGGCACTTCCCGTCAACAAGGAAAAGAACGGTTACCTGCTCAACTCTATGCTGGTGCCGTGGCTGCTCTCGGGCCTTGACCTGTATGTCTCGGGCGTCAGCGACCCCAAGAGTATCGACCTCGCATGGACGCGCGGCACTGGCGCTCCCAAAGGTCCGTTCCGCGTGTTCGACACGGTGGGCATCCAGACGGCTTACAACATCGTTATGCAGTATCAGAAGGTCCCGGGCCTGGTGAGCCCGCTGCTCAAAAAGATGATGATGCCCTACAACTTTAAGGCTATGGCGTCCGTCCTCAAGAAAATGCTCGACGAAGGCAAGCTGGGCGAAAGCTCGGGCGAGGGCTTCTTCAAGTACTAAAAAATGACCTCTCGGGGACGGAGGAAAACGGATCATTTTCGTCCGCCAACAGTGAGAAGATGGATCCAGAAATAGAAAGGAGTGGCAATGGGCCGGTTCGGGCTTTGAGGACAAGTTACTGCAGGCCCAGGGCGATTTTTCGCTCAATGCGGGCCAGCACAGCGTGACGTATCTGCCGAGTTCTGACATGGCAACGACTGGTCGCTACCAGGTGCTGCTGTACGACAACAACTTTGGTGCGGCTGAGAGCTATCCCAAGTTCGACTGGGGCCAGCTGGGCGCCGCGGTGGTGACCGACTACAGCAAGGGAACGCATTCGTTTGGGCGCATCTTTACGGTGGATGAGACCGCGCGCACCTACGAGCTTGTGGACCAGATCGCAGTGCCGTTCTCAGGTTACGTAAGTAGTGCGCAGGTAGTGCGCAGCGCGTCGGCAATTCGAACAGCATGCTCGTGGCATCGGGCCAGGCCAAGACCTTTGCCGAGTACGATCGCTATGGACTGCCCATCGCCGCCTACGAAATGGAAGCCGAGAAGTACATCTACCGCGTGTACAAGTACGAGCTGTAGCGCTGCGCTTGGCTGCGCCTGTGCCCCGTGGCTGCGCGCGCTCGCGCCGGGCCCGCCTCGCGTCCCGCATTACTCCACATCAAACTCCACACGATCGAGCTCGGGCACGTTGAGGTCGATGAGCTTGCGGGCGATGTGACGGTCGTGTGCCCCAAGCGTCTCGCCTGTCGTCACATGGGCGACAATCTCGCGCTCGACGATGCCTTCCTCATCGCCTTCGGTGGCCGAGGTTTCGACGGCGACGGTGTAATCCTTAAAGCCTGGCAGCACCGCGGCAAGCTCGCGCGTGGTTTCGGTGACGCCGTAGCCGTCCTGCACGCCGGACTGCGCCGAGCCAATAGACCCCGCCGTCATGACGATGCAGGGGATGGCAAAGACTACCGTGCCCACAATGATGCGGCGGCGCACCTTGCGTGATAGCTCGTCGACCTCGGCATCTTCCTCGGCAGTCACAATGCCGTCGCCGTTGAGGTCGCGCTTGAGCGGCACGCGCAAAAGAAGCAGAACGGCTTCGGCCGCGAGTGCGATAAAGACCACGTTGATGCCAAACTCGTAAAGCGCCGAGAGAAACAGTGACCCGCTTGCGATGGCGATGCCATAGCCCGCCGCGCACAGGGGCGGCATGAGCGCGGTCGCCACAGCCACCCCGGCGATGAGCGTGGCGGGTTCCTGGTCGCGCGAGTTGCCCAGGCCACCCGCAAAGCCGCCCGCGAGCGCGACGGCAAGGTCCCACACAGTCGGTGTCGAATTGTCGATGATGGCGGCCGTGGTGGTGCCAAGGGGCGAGAGCTTAAAGTACAACGTGGACGTGACCAGGCAAAAGGCCATCTGCAGAGCCAAGCTCGCGACGGCCTCAAGGGTGATCTCGCGGTCGAGCGTGGCGATGCCGTATGCCATGGCAAGGACCGAGCCCATGAGCGGGCAGATGAGCATGGCGCCTACAATGGCGATATCCGAGTCGATATCGAGGCCGATGCTCGCGATCAACATGGCAATAATCAGGATGCATAAGTGCGAGCCAGTCAGGCGCGCCCCGTTTACAAAGCGCTTGCGAATCACGTGATAGGGCGCGCGCCCCTCGCGAATGTTGAATGCCCGCTTTAGAAAGCGGCTTGCGTTCTCCATGGCCTCGCTGTGGGCGGGGCGGATGCCATGGCGCCGATGATGGCGCTCGCGCAGTCGCTTGAGCTGTTGTTTATCGAGTTCCATGTCCACCTCGTTCTGGCACGTGCCGCGTATCCCGCCCGTCGTCTTTACTCTACACCGCGTTGAGCGAGGTGTCAGACAGGGTTTGTTGACCTGGAAGTCAGGCCAATCGGCATGACTAAAAACGCCGTGAGGATCATAAGAGTCAAATAGACAAAAAAGCGCGGGGCCGGATGGTCTCCGACCCCGCGCTCTGCACGGGTGCGTTGTTATTGGGTTTAGCCCAGCAGGCTCAGGCCAACAGAGACAAACGCCAGGATAACGCCGACGATAGACTCGCCGCCCAGCAGGCCGCTGGCGACAACCAGGCCCTGCTCCTGGAAGGCGGCGTCCTTGGCGGCCTTCTCCTCGTCCGAAAGACCGGCCTCGGCGTCGCGGTGAGCGGCCCACTTGTCGTAGGCGAGCTTAACGCAGGAGCCCAGGAAGGCCGTGAGCGACATGTAGAACGGCAGGTACACGCCCAGGCCGATCATCATGGCCGGAATGCCGAGCCAGTACATGACGATGCCGGCGATAAAGCCGCCCGCAAACCACGGCACGCTCGGGATGCCCGAGACCATGGTGGCGACCACGCTTGCCTGCGCGGCAACGAAGCTCTTGTCGGGGCCGAAGGCGTCCGGACCATAGGCGGTGACGAGCGCGACCATGACGGCGGCGGCGACCAGGGCGCCCACGATGCCGCCGATGGCCTGGCCAACCCACTGTGCGCGCGGATTGGTGCCCAGCACGGCGCCGGCCTTAAAGTCGTTCATGACGTCGCCCGCAAGGCCGCACGCCACGGCCACGATGCCGGCGATAAAGAACAGTTTGACCTGCGCGAGCTGTGCGAAGGCAGCCACGATGAGCATGACGATAAGGCCAAAGATCTCCATGGGGTCGATACCCGTCTGACCGCAGCTCTGGGCGCTCATGATGGTGGTGACAAAGGTGAACAGCGTGACGATGACGGCCGGGACGGGACCAAGGTCGAGCGCGATGGCAACGATCACAGCGATGGCTGCGGTGCCCAGGCCGATGATGCCGGCGTCGAGCTTAAGGGAGCCCGAGATGAGTGACTGCCCGTCGGTGTCGGTGGAGCTGTCGGCGGCGAGGCCACGGACGATACCGGCGACCTGCGGCAGGATGTCCTTAAGGACGACGGCGACGCCAAAGCCCATCATGAGGCCCATACCGAGGGACTTGACGATACCCTGCGCGGTCGCAACATCGAACAGCCCGGCAGCGGTGCCACCGACGATGATGCCAAAGTTGCCCAGCAGCGCGCCGGCAAACCAGAAGGCGACGGGGGCGAAGCCCACCAAAAAGCCGATGGACAGCAACATGGGCGAGTTGTAGATGGCAAAGGTCACGCCGGGGATATTGAGCGTGCACAGCATGCTGGGCACCACGCCCAGAGCGTCGCGAAGCACGCTGTAGATGCCGGCGATGGCCATGGAGCCAAAGAGCTGCTTGCCGGTCTTGCCGCCGGCCTCGGTAGCATGCAGGGTCTGAGCTGCGGCGTTGCCGGTGGGGAACTCAAGCGCGGCGTCTACGATAAAGTGACGGTGGATGAGTGCCGTGGCCAGAAGGCCCAAGATGGTGCCGGCGAGTGCCACGATAAACATGTCGAGCCAGCTGATCTGATCGGCATAGCCCAGCATCCAGGCGCCCGGGATGGTAAACGCCAGACCGCCGGCGACCATGGCGCCTGCGGACATGATGGTGTGGGTGACGTTTGCCTCGTTGAGGCTGGCGTTGCCCATGAGCTTCAGGAAGAACAGCGAGATGACGGCAGCGAAAATGATCGGCCAGGGGAGTGCGCCCATCTTGAGGGCCGTGTAGGCCGAGCTCGCCGTGATGATCACGCAGCCAAGGACGCCGATGACGACGCCGCGCAGCGTGAGTTGCCCGCGCATCGAGGCACGGTTCGAGGGATGGCTCATATAGAACTCCTTTGCGTATATCCGCTTCCCCCGGGAGCGCCGTTACGGATACGGCGCGGGAAGTCGGGTTACCAAGGGCCGCCGCGTGAGCTCGCGCGCGACCGCGCACCAGTATAGCGGCAAGGTAGTCATTTTGGGACGGGGCTATTTTAGCTACCCTTTGACAGTCGACGAATTATCTGGGATTGGGGCAAATATCAACCGACATATTGGGGTAGCTAAAATAGCCCCGTCCCAAAATGACTACCTGGGATGGCTGGTTCGGGTAGGCGATATACTGCTGGGCAGACGAAAGGAGCGCCGACGATGCTTAATGGGTGCGCATATATATTGACGGTCGACGTGGGCAATACGTTCATTCGCTTTGGCCTGTTTGCAGAGGATTCGGCCGCGGCGCAGGAATGTCCGCTTGCGACGTGCGAGATCACCACGCCGTCGAGCATCACAGCAGACGAGGCGCGCATGCGTCTCGTGCAGGTCATGGCCGCACTGGCGGCCGATGCGGGCATGCCGGGCGCGCTTGTGCCCGCGGCTGCTGTGCTGAGCTGCGTGGTCCCGGCGCTCGAGCGCCCGTGGAAGGCGGCGCTTTCCCGTACCTGCACGGGGCGCGTGCTCACGGTGGGGCCGGGCCTCAAGACCGGCATACCCGTGCACTACGATGACCCGGCCGAGATCGGTCCCGACCGCATCGCCGACGCCGTGGCGGCCCGCGCCGTCTACGGCTCGCCGTGCATCGTGATCGACCTGGGCACGACGACCAATATCGAGGTCATCGACGCGCACGGTACCTTTGTCGGCGGCGTTATCGCGCCGGGGCTGGCGCTCGGCGCCCGCTCGCTTTCGGCGGCAGCAGCGCGCCTGCCTCAGGTCGAGCCCTCGGCGCCGACACACGTCATCGGCCGCAACACGCGCGAGGCCATGCGTTCGGGCGTGGTTTTGGGCGAGGTGGCGCGCATCGACGGCATGCTCGACATGGTGCTTGCCGAGATGCGTGCGACCAAGGCCGCGGGGGAGGGCGATGTGCCCATCGTCATTACCGGCGACGATGCCGAGGCGCTTGCGGCGCTGGTCGGCCATAGCCTGACGGTCGACGATGCGCTGACGCTGCGGGGTCTCGCCGAGCTCTACCACATCAACCAAAAGCCTCGCCGCGCGTAGCGATGGGGGCGGTGAGACAAAAACGTCTCCACCTTTCACCTGCTACAATGGGTCAAACTATTGCGATTTCGGAGGTGTCTGCCATGTCGGACGATCTTCATCAAACTGCGTCGGGCAAGCGCCGCGACGTTATTAGCTGGGATGAGTTCTTTATGAGCGTGGCCATCGCCGCGCAGCGCCGCAGTAAGGACCCCAACACGCAGGTGGGCGCGTGCATCGCCAGCACCAACCACCGCATCCTTTCGGTGGGCTACAACGGTACGCCCTCGGCGCTCAACGATGACTTTTTCCCGTGGGGCACGAGCGACGACCCATTGCAGGATAAGCACAACTACGTGGTGCATGCCGAGGCCAACGCCGTGCTCAACTACCGCGGCTCGCTCAAAGACCTTGAGGGTTCCACGGTCTACGTCACGCTGTTCCCGTGCCACGACTGCGCCAAGATCCTGGCGCAGGTGGGCGTGGGCGAGGTCGTCTACCTGGACAACAAGTATGCCGACACCGATGACGGCCGTATCAGCCGCCGCATTCTCGACTCCTGCGGCATCAGCTACCGCCAGGTCATCGTCGATGTCCAGATTGGTACCGGGGGACAGGGTCGGCAGTAGCGCGTGCCAACGCCAGCTGGCGGCAAAACAGCCAAAAGAGCCCCGTCCCAAATTGACTACTCGTGAAAGTCGCGTCTGCGCGCATGGACGGCTCGTGAGCGGGTACATGGCTGTAGTAACATAGCTTCTGTCCGCGGGCATGCCCGCGTTATTGTGAGAAAGGAGCCCCTGTGGCTGTTAACGAAGAGCTGCTTAAGAAGGTTCTTGAAGAGATTCGCCCCAACCTGCAGGCCGACGGCGGCGATATGGAGTATGTGGGCGTCGACGACGAGGGTGTCGTCAAGCTGGAGCTGCAGGGCGCTTGCGCCGGCTGCCCCATGAGCTCGCTGACCCTTTCCATGGGCATCGAGCGCATCCTGAAGGAGCACGTGCCCGGCGTTACCCGCGTCGAGCAGGTCAATGCTTCCGGCGAGGCCGAGGACCTGTACGACGAGTACGCGCCGTTCTAAGATACGAAAGCTGTGGACGGTACGCTCCGCATAGACGTTACGCCCAGATATGCGGCTGCGAGCACAAGGCCCGCGGCCGCATTTGTATGTAGGGAGCAGGGGATCGATATGCTCAACGACCTCTACCATATGCTTGACCCCGTTGCGATCTCGGCGGGCCCCATCACCATCTACTGGTACGGTCTGGCCTATGTGGTCGGCGCCCTGCTCACAGCGGTTGTTATGTACCGCACGCAGCGTCGTTGGGGCTTCGACATCACGATCGATGACCTGACGAGCGTCGTGGTCGGCGCGGTCTTTGGTCTCATCATCGGCGCGCGCCTGTTCTACGTCGTCTTTTACGGCGATGGCTACTATTGGACCCACCCGCTCGAAATCTTTGCCACCAACGAGGGGGGTATGAGCTTCCACGGCGGCCTGGTGGGCGGCATCTTGGGCGGCATCATCGTGTGCCGCATGTATAAGCTCGACGCCTGGACCATCGCCGACCTTGCTGTGATCGGTGCTCCGCTGGCGCTGTGCCTGGGCCGTTGCGCCAACTTCGTGAACGGTGAGCTGTGGGGTAAGCCGACCGATCTGCCTTGGGGTGTGGTCTTTGGCGGCACCGCGGGCGATATGCCGCGCCATCCCTCCCAGCTCTACGAGGCGATTCTTGAGGGCGTCGTGCTCTTCTGTATTTTGCAGGTACTCAGCCGCAAAAAGCCGCTACTGCCCCAGGGTACGTTTATGGGCGTGTTCGTGATGGGGTACGGCATCGTCCGCTTTCTCGTTGAGTTCGTGCGCGTGCCCGATGCCCAGTTGGGTTATCTGCTGGGAGGCGTCATCACTATGGGCCAGCTGCTGAGTTTGCCGCTCGTGATCGCCGGTCTGGCGCTCATCATCTTCGCCCGACACCGCAATCGGCCCCAGCGCGTCTACCTGGACGCCTAACCACCAAAACCACCACAAAGGGGACAGGCACCTTTGTGGTGGTCTTGCCGAGTTTGATAGGTTTCTAGAAAGGCTTTCGGACTGTGAAGGATTCCGACCTCTCCACAACGGCTGCGCGCGACGCTGCCCGCATCGTCTGGTTTAAGCGCTACCCCGCCAAGCAGACGCTCATCGCATTTTTGCTCGCGCTGTTGGCGACCACGGCGTTTTCCATCGATCCCGCCCCGGTGTCGAGCAACGCAGTCTTGGCGATTGACCCCAAAGCCTCGGGCATGCTGTACGTGTGCTACGAGGTGCTCCTCTCGTTTGCCGGCCATACCGACGCGGTCATGCTGCTTGCGCTTGCCTGCCTGCTCACGCTGCCGTTTCGCTACGTGTTCTTTGGCCGCGGCGACGCTTGGCGTCCCTCGGTGATCCTTCCGTCGCTGTTCTTTGCCGTCTGCATGGTGTTTGGCCGCAGCTACGACCTCACCGATTCGGCCGAGATCGTGCTCGGCGACAAGGCCCGCATCATCTGCGCCTGGATAGGCGGCGCGGGCTGGATGCTCTTGGCGGTCGTTGCCTTCTACCTCGCTTTTGAGTGTCTAGATTGGCTGAGCTCTCGGCGCATTCCGTTTTCCGAAGCGCACTTTGGCCGCGTATGGCGTGTGGCTCACGCCGTGCTCTCGGTCCATCCCTTTGCCGGGCCCTTCCTGGTGCTTATGATCGCCTGGGCGCCCACGCTCATCGCTTCGCTGCCTGGCCTTTTTATGGGAGATACGGGTGCGCAGATTCGCCAGTGGTTCAACTACCCCAATGGCACGAGTGACTATCTGCGTCTGCTCAATCCCAATGTGTTGCTCAACGGACATCACCCCGTGGTGCACACGGCTATCATCGGTTTGTGCGTCCAGCTGGGGCTTTCGCTGTTCAATAGCGCCAACGCAGGTCTTGCCATCTACACCTGCGCCCAGTTCGTCATTACGGCCGCCTGCATGGCCTATTCCATCTCGTCGCTGCGCAAGCTGGGCGTGAGCCTGCCGGTCCGCGGCGTGATCTTGCTGTTCTTTGTGTTTATGCCCATGTTCTCCAACTATGCGGCTCTGCTTACCAAAGATGTGCTGTTTACCGACGCGTTTTTGGTGCTGTTGGTGCAGACCGTGAAGCTCGTGGCCTGCGGCCTGCCCCGTCGCGATGCCAATGCCGAGCGTGCGGGCGAACAGAGGCCCGTGCTCTTTGCGCGCCATGACTGGCTGCTGCTCGCTCTGGGCGCCATGGGTTCCACGTTTCTGCGTAACGGCGGCCTGGTGTTTCCCCTGGTGGCATGCGTAATCGCGGCGGCGTTTTGCGCATGGGACGCGCATGTGGCTCATCGTGCAGCCAAGCAGGCCGGTGCTGCGCCTTCGGGCGCCATCCCGCGTTTCCGCTGGGTGGGAGTTCTTGCGGTGCTCGCGCTCTGCCTTGCCTCCAACATGTACTTCACCAAGGTCTTTATGCCGGCGCACGACATCACGCCTGGTTCCAAGCGCGAAATCCTCTCGATTCCGTTCCAGCAGACGGCTCGTTTCGTCCAAAAGCACGATGGCCTCAACTCGGGCGTCAACCCCACGGTTAAGGAGGACGGCACCATCGTGGAGGCTCCTTGCGACGGCTTAGTGACCGACGAAGAGCGTGCCGTGATCGACCGTGTGCTCAAGTATGAGAATCTGGGCCGCCGTTACAACCCGGATAAGTCGGACGCCGTCAAAAATTGCTTTAACGAGTACGCCTCGCAGGAGGACATCAAGGCCTATTTTGAGGTGTGGGCCCAGATGTTCAAAAAGGACCCCGGGTGCTATATCTCGGCGCTCATCAATAACTACTATGGGTATTTTTATCCGAGCGCTCGCGACGCATGGGTCTACAGCACGGCGCGCAGTGCCGAGATCATGGCGAAGCCCGATAACCTCAAGTACTTTGACTTCCATCCGGTCGATAGCAAGGTTGTGCGCTGGTGCGACCACCTGATCAACCTGTATCGCGTGGCAGTACAACGCGTCCCGTTTATCTCGCTCACCATGAGCTCGGCCACCTATGTGTGGATCATGATCGCCGTGGTTGTCTATCTGCTACGTCGTCATTCGTGGCGCGGGCTGGCCATTTGGGTGCCGCTGCTGGGCGTGCTCGCCGTGTGCCTGATCGGTCCCTGCAACGGCTCGACCTACATGCGCTACCTGTATCCGGTCATCTCCTGCATGCACTTTACCATCGGCCCCACCC
>CAUDAE010000009.1 GCA_958447445.1 uncultured Collinsella sp. | reverse complement strand
GCTCGGTTTCCGCCTTGCCAGCCGCCCGGCTGACGAAGGTCACCCTTACGGCCACGGCCGCTACGAGTACCTGGCCGGTCTGTTTGTCGCCGTCCTGGTTTGCGCCGTCGGCATCAACCTGATCCTCGAGTCGATCACCAAGATCATCAAGCCCTCGCCCACCGCTTACACGTTTATTTCCCTTGCGGCACTGGCTACGTCCATGCTCGTTAAGCTCTGGATGGCAGCGTTCAACCGCACGCTGGGCGATCGCATCGACTCGGAGACCCTCATCGCCACGGCACAGGACTCCAAAAACGACGTCATCACCTCGGGCTCGGTCTTGGTGGCGGCGCTTATTTCGCAGACGACCGGCTTTGATCTCGATGGCTGGGCAGGCCTGGGTGTGGGCATCTTCATCTGCATCAGCGGTCTGGGCCTGGTGCGCGACGCCATCAGCCCGTTGCTGGGGCAAGCGCCCGACCCCAAGCTCGTCCAGGCAATCCGCGACAAGATCATGTCCTATCCGCAGGTCTTGGGCACACACGACCTCATGGTGCACGACTACGGCCCCGGTCGTCAGTTTGCCAGCGCCCACGTGGAGATGCCCGGCGAGGGCGACGCGTTTGAGCACCACGAGATTCTGGACACCATCGAGCACGATATCAAGCGCCAGATGGGCATTGGTATCACGCTGCATTGCGACCCCATCGCGACAACCGGCGATGACTTGCGCGGCTGGGTCAAGCGCGGCGTCATGCAGATCGATCCCACACTCTCCATCCACGACCTGCACGAGCACGACGGGTTCGTTTCGTTTGACCTGGTGCGTCCCGACGGCTTTGACATATCCGACGAGGAGCTGCTGGAGCTCGTCACGCGCATCGTGCACGAGCGCCGGCCCGATGCCTCATGCGTCGTTACGTTTGACTCGGGCTTTAGCTCGCCCGACCGTCCGGCCGAGCAGCTGTAGCCCACTTAACAGCTAGTTTCCCCGCGCGCCCGAGATGCCGTTTTGTAGGGCGTTCCAGGCATCCGTCGCCATGTCGCCCAAGTTCTGTGCGGTATCGCCCAGATTTTGTGCCGTATCGCCCAGCTCTTGCGCCTTGTCTCCCAACTCCTGCGCCTTGTTGCTCAAGTCCTCCAGCGTATTGGAGCTCGAGCTGTCGGTACCGCTTTGGCCGTCGGACGAGTTGCCCGAACTGTTCTTGTGCGTGAGTTGAATTTCGAGGTTCCCGTTGTCGTTATAGTAGGCAGAAGTAACGACCCAGTTGGCATCGACGACGGGCGTTGAGCCATCATCAGTCAGGACCACGGCATTCGAAAGATCGGCGCCGCGCGACTTGAGGATCTTCTTGGCGTTGGACCAGTACTGCCCCGGGATATCGCTCAGATCGACGGTGCTAGACGAGGCGAACTCGGTTTGTTCGGCAGTGGTATCGGCCGTTGAACTCCCTCGCTTGTTGAGCATGCCCGACACGATGGCAAACACAACCGACAGCGCAAAGAAAATCGCCAGCACGATGAGGATCTTCTTGATCACGCTCGACGAACGCGACGGCTTCTTCTCCTCGTCCTCGCCATATTGCGGAATCGACTTGGGGTACTCGCGATACGGCTCGTGCGACTCGTAGCGAGGCTGCGCCGTGCGAGGCATATACGTCGTCTGCTGAGGCTGCGGAATGGGATTCTGCGGCAGGCCATCATAGGGATTCGGCGTCGAGGCAGCATAAGAATCCTGCGGCGCGTAATCAAACGGATCCGGAGCTGCGTTGCCATAGGGGTCTTGCGAAGATGCAGCGTAAGAATCCTGCGCCGTGTCTCCATAGCCCATAACCCGGGTGGGCTCGGCAGAAGGCTGCGTCGCGGCGGGGTCGGTATAACCGGGGTTGGGAACAACGCGGGTCGCATCGGCGTTATCGCCAGCCTGCGCGGAACCGTAGCCGCCCATCACGGTTGTTTTGTCCTGATCCATGCAACGATTCCCTTCCGTCGCCTGTAAGCATCAAGTTATCCATGCATTCTACCCGCGCAAAAGCCTATGATGGGCAGAGTCCGTCGGTATCTACAAGACATGCGCGGGCCTAAGGATCAAAAAGCCCCGCCGGGCCTTGTGGGCACGGCGGGGCGGACAAGCAGCTATGGACAGCAGACTTAGAACAGGCCGGTGATGTTGCCGTCGTTGTTGACGTCGATGTTCTCGGCCGCGGGCACCTTGGGCAGACCCGGCATGGTCAGAACGCTGCCGGTCAGCGCGACCACAAAGTGGGCGCCGGCAGAAACCTTGAGCTCACGCACGGTGATGCGGAAGTTCTCGGGAGCGCCCAGGGCCTTGGCGTTGTCGCTAAAGCTGTACTGCGTCTTGGCGACGCACACCGGCAGGTTGCCAAAGCCGTTCTCGCGCAGCTCGGCGAGCTGGCGCCTTGCGGCCGGCGTAAAGTCAACGCCGTCGGCGCGGTAGACCTTGGTGGCAACGGCCTCGAGGGCATCAGCGACATCAGCGCCGTCCTCATAGGCAAACTTGAGCTCGCTCGGCTGCTCAATCAGACGCATGACCTCATCGGCAAGCTCGAGCGCTCCCTCGCCGCCCTTGGCCCAGACCTCGGAAAGCTTAACGTTGACGCCGAGCTTCTGGCACTCGGACTCGATGAGCGCAAGCTCGGCCTCGGTGTCCGTCGGGAAGCGGTTGATGGCGACGACGCAGGGCAGACCATAAACGTTCTGGATGTTGTCGACGTGACGCAGCAGGTTGGGCATGCCAGCCTTGAGTGCCTCGAGGTTCTCCTCGTTGAGATCGGCCTTGGCGACGCCACCGTTGTACTTCAACGCACGAGCGGTCGCGACGATCACGACGGCGCTGGGGCGAACGCCCGTCATGCGGCACTTGATGTCGAGGAACTTCTCGGCACCCAGGTCGGCACCAAAGCCGGCCTCGGTAATGGCGACATCGCCAAAGCGCATCGCCATACGCGTGGCCATGATAGAGTTGCAGCCGTGAGCAATGTTGGCGAAGGGACCGCCGTGGACAAACGCGGGCGTGCCCTCAAGCGTTTGCACCAGGTTAGGCTTGAGCGCGTCCTTAAGCAACGCGGCCATGGCACCCTGGGCCTTGAGGTCGCGGGCACGGACGGGCTCGCCGGCAAAGCTATAGCCGACGACAATCTCACCCAAGCGTTCCTTGAGGTCGTTGATGCTCGTAGACAGGCACAGGATTGCCATGACCTCGGAGGCGACGGTGATATCGAAGCCGTCCTCGCGAGGCACGCCCTGGGCCTTACCGCCAATGCCGTCGATGACGTGGCGCAGCTGACGGTCGTTCATATCGACGACGCGCTTCCAAGTGATGCGTTTAACGTCAATACCGAGCTGATTGCCCTGCTGGATGTGGTTATCAAGCATGGCGGCCAGCAGGTTGTTGGCAGCACCGATAGCGTGGAAGTCGCCGGTAAAGTGCAGGTTGATATCCTCCATGGGGATCACCTGAGCCCAGCCGCCACCGGCAGCACCGCCCTTAACGCCAAAGACAGGGCCAAGCGAAGGCTCGCGCAGGGCCACGGCACTCTTGACGCCGCGGCGACGCAGGCCATCGGCCAGACCGATGGTCGTGGTGGTCTTGCCCTCGCCGGCGGGCGTGGGGTTGATGGCGGTCACGAGGACGAGCTTGGCCTGGTGGTCGGTCGGCTCGTTGAGCAGGGAATAGTCGACCTTTGCCTTGTCAAAGCCGTACGGAATCAGATGCTTAACGTCGACGCCGGCGTTCTTGGCCACCTCGGTAATAGGCAGCGGCGTAACAGAACGTGCGATTTCGATGTCAGTAGGCATGGGCGGTCCTTTCGTTACCGGATGAGAAAAAGACCAATCCAGCATAGCACGCGCGCGCAATGGTAAAACGCCCGCAACCGACGAACGGCGATATGTTTACCCGATACCCAGCGATAGCCAACAAACCCATCCTAAACGGTCGGCTCGATACCCAAGTGCTCAAAGGTGCGAAGGGTTGCCTGACGGCCCTGCGGCGTACGAATCATCAACCCGCACTGCAGCAAATAGGGCTCATAGACATCCTCGAGCGTGCCCGGGTCCTCGCCCACCGCGCTGGCAAGGGTCGTAAGTCCCACGGCACGACCGGAGAACGTCTTGGCGAGCGTCTCCAAAATGCGAATATCCATCCAGTCCAGACCGAGCTCGTCGATCTCGAAGAACTCGAGCGCCTGGCGGCAGATATCGAGCTCGATGGGGCCGTTGCCGCGCACCTGTGCGTAATCGCGCACGCGCTTAAGAAGGCGGTTGGCAAGACGTGGCGTGCCGCGCGAACGCGAGCCGATCTCGAGTGCGCTGGAATGGTCGATCGTCACGCCCAGGATAGTCGCCGAGCGCGTCACAATCTGCGCGAGCTCCTCGACCGTGTAGTAATCCAGGCGATATGAAATGCCAAAGCGGTCGCGCAACGGGCCGGTCAACATGCCTGAGCGGGTCGTTGCCGCTACCAGCGTAAACTTGGGAATATCCAGGCGAATCGAGCGCGCCGCCGGACCCTTGCCAATCACGATATCGAGGGCAAAGTCCTCCATCGCGGGGTACAGGACCTCCTCGACCGAACGGTTGAGGCGGTGGATCTCGTCTATAAACAGCACATCACCCGGCTGCAAGTTAGTAAGGATGGCTGCCAGGTCGCCGGTGCGCGCGATGGCAGGGCCACTCGTCGTCTTGATCTGAGCGCCCAGCTCGTTGGCGATAACGGTGGCCAGCGTGGTCTTGCCCAGGCCCGGAGGACCCGAGAAGATCACGTGGTCGAGCGTCTCGCCACGGCTCTGCGCCGCTTCGATCAACACGCGTAGGCTCTGCTTGATGTGCTCCTGGCCACAGTAATCGTCCAGGCGCTGGGGGCGCAAAGTGCGGTCGACATCGAGATCCTCGGCCGTCAGCTCCGAGCCCACCATGCGCTCGCCGTGCGCCATGGATGCCGCCGGCGAGTTGCCGGGCGTCGCCCACAGGTCCTGAGAGTCATCGGCTTCCCACATCACGCATCCATTCCGAGTCGCTTAAGCGCCGCGCCGAGCAGATCCTCGACACGCATATTCTGCCCATCATACCCGCTCAGGGCAACATCGGTCTCCTGCGGGCTAAAGCCCATGGAAAGGAGCGCCGCACGGGCATCATCGATGGCCGAGGGAGCAGCAGCGGGCACGGGCATCGCAACCTGGCCGGGAATCACGTCGACCGGCACAAAGCCCTTATCCTTGGCAAAGGTGCTCTTGAGTTCCAGGATCAGGCGCTGAGCTGTCTTTTTGCCCACACCGGGTACCTTGGCCATGCCCTTGTCGTCCTCGGCCATCACCAGCGAATACAGCTGCCCCACGGTATAGGTGGAAAGCACGGCAAGCGCCAGGCGCGGGCCAACGCCCGAAACGGACACGAGCCGGTCGAACATCGTGCGCTCATCCTTTGAGGAAAAACCGAAAAGTGTCATGGCGTCCTCGCGCACCTGCATACGCGTGTAGAGGCGGACCTCGCCGCCGGGCGTCGGCAACGTGGCCGCAGTGCTGCCCGAGATGCCGAGCTCAAAGCCAACACCCGACACATCGACGACGGCAGAGCTCATCGTGGCCTCGACAAGCGTTCCGTGGAGCTGGGAGATCATCAGTATCCGGTTCCTCTCTGTTGATAGAACTCGCCACCGGTGAGGGCGCGGGTGCGGCTGAGGTTTACGTGGCAGATGGCGCAGGCCAGGGCATCGGCGGCATGGTCGGGATGCGGGTCGTGGTCGAGCTGTGTTAGCGTGCGCACCATGTAGGCGACCTGCCGCTTGTCCGCGGCGCCAGTGCCCACCACAGCCTGTTTGATCTGCATGGGCGTGTACTCGCCAATCTCGAGTGCGCATTCCGAAAGCGCTACAAGCGCAGCGCCGCGGGCATGCGCCGTGGGTATGGCCGAACGAACGTTGGCGCCAAAGTAAATGCTCTCGATAGCAGCAGTATCGGGACGATAACGTTCGACAACGCCCTTGAGGTCGCGGGCGATATGCGACAGGCGCACCGCGAGCGGACTTCCGGCACTGGTCTCGATGCAGCCATAGGCACGGCAGCGAACCTCGCCGCGCCGCTCCTCGATAATCCCCCAACCCGTATGGGCCAAACCGGGGTCGATGCCCAAGATAACCAAGCCAACCTCCCCTCGCCACAAGCACAGCGCAAGACAAGGCCTCGCGCATCATTCACGAACGTCTGTTCTAGAATAACACAACGGGGCCAAGATGCTTAGTTGAAGTGTCGGGTTGGAAGCGAATCCTATCCCATAGTTAGTTCTGCGAGAAAAAGGGGAACTGCCTCGGATCCACTGGCGGGTGAGGCATCGGGCCACCCTGGGGACTACCTTGCGAGCCGCCCTGACCGCCCATCATCTTATCGATGGCGCCCTGAACCTCACCCTCGAACTTTTTCATTCCCTCGTGTAAACGACGCTGACCGTCCTCAGAGCGCAGCTCCTCCATTTGCTCGGGCGAAATACCCAGTAGCTCGCCCAGCACGCCCATCATCTCGTTTCGCACGCGCTCGCTCGTATCCTCGTCAGCAAAACGGCGCACCTCGGCGCGCGCCAGCGAATCGACCGTCATACGCTCCTTGCCGTTAAGCCCCAGGTCGGACCACGCGAGCATATACGGCCAGGCACGCTCGGCAAACGAACGGGCCGAGACGATCGGCGCCATCGGCAACATGCGGCGGGCAGCCTCACCCTGTCGAACGAGCATCAGCAGCAGCGAGCAGGCCTCAGGCTTGCCAGCGGCCATCGGGATGTCGTCGAAAGATCGATTGCGGTCCACGTGCGCCTCGAGCGCGCCATCGACCTCACCCGGCTCAAGCCCGCCGAGCAGCTGTGCCGCACGGTCGAGCATATCGACCGGACCGTCGAGCGTCGAGAGCGCCTGCGCCAGCACGCGCTCCATACAATCTTCCACTGCGTTGAGCGTCACGAGCTCTTGGGGCACCACGGCAGACGTGCGGTTGCGCACACGCGCCACAAACTCAAGCGTCGACAGGTACACATCGCCAAAGGGCGCAAAGTCGCCCTGGTAGCCGCCGCAAAGCGCCGGCGCCGCCAGCGCGTACTCGGTTTTGGACAGCGGGCTCAGCGCCATCGCACCCAGCTCGAGCGCCGTATCCTCCAGCATCAGGCCCAGCGTGCGCGAGCGCAGGCGCTCGGCATCGCCCGCCGACACGTCGCGATCGAGCACGCGCGCCGCATCCGGTGCATCGCGCTCGACGGTGCGAATGTGCAGACGCTCGGCGATGGCGCGGACGGCGGCACAGCGGGCAGCCTCGGCTTCTTCCTGCGCCGGCGTAAAGATACGGTTGCGCCCCAGCACCAGGCCAATCACATTGCGCGGGCCCAGAGCGTCGACGGCCAGCGCCGCCAGCAGGGACGACGGCAAGTCACCCTCGAGTGCCACCACAGCACGCGACGCACCGTGGGCTCGGGCGTTGTCGCGCACGGCGAGCACCAGCGCCTGCCACAGCCACTCCTCGGAACGGAACTCGGGCAGTTCGTGATCCTCCAGGGCATCGAGCATCACGCCGCGCTGAATCTCCTGAACCAGCAGGCTCTCCTCAAAGCACGGCGCCTGGGCCACCACGCGACCGCAGTCGTCGAGCACAAACGAACCGCCGGTATACACCGACTCGTCATAGGCACCGACCGGCGCCATGCAGGCAAACCACACGCTGCGCTTGGATGCGATCTTGCGGTAGGCGCCGCTGCGAACGGCGGCAATGGCGGCAGTCTCGCGGTCGGTCATGTCAAACGCGTTGAATTGGAAATACGCAATGAGGTCAACACCGGTCGGCAGCATCTCGAGTTCGCGGTCCAAGTCAAAAATCACGGCGATGCGCACGCCGTCCACGTCGAACACCGGCGGCGCCCAACGTGTGTCGTTGTTCTCGCCACGCTGCAGGGCAATGCTCGAACGCGCCGGCACCACATGACCGTCCTTGAGCATCATGTAGTCGAGCAGCGGCTGGCCCTCAAACGAAACCGCCGCGGGCACGATGCAGATCATGTCAAGCTCCTGGATACGCTCGGCGACACCAGTCAAACCGGCAAGCACGTCGTGCTCAAAGTCGGCAGCGCCCACCAGGCCACCGGGCATGGCGCCCATAAAGAGCGGAGCCGGAACGCACAGCACGCGCGCCCCGCGCTCGTGGGCCAGACGAGCCTGGTCCTCGATGCGGCCGCAAATGCCCTCAATATCACCCAGGCGCATATCGATCTGTGCAAGCGCGAGCTTCATGGCCCAGCCCTTTCCGTCGTAAACCATCGAAATCGTAGTAAAAGCGCCGGCCGCATAATGCAGCCGGCGCTTGCATGTGCATATGCTAGCTATGATACCCCGAGCGGGGGCGCGCTCCTAGAATGTCGCGGACCACAGCCCGTGCAGGTTGCAGTAGGCATAGACGGTACCGGTCTTGGAGCCGCCCGCGAAAAACGTCGCGGGTTTCATGCCGGGCTCAAGGTAATGAACCTCTAAGCGGCCCTCGGCCTCAAGCGCAATCCACTCAATGTAGTGTTCGGGCAGGCTGGGGTGCTCGACCGAGCCAACGCGTGCACGAATCACGTGACCGTCGCGCTCGGTCTCGACAACAGGCACGTGCTTCTCGTGCGCCGCGTCCTCAGTGTTTGCGGTCAGTTCCGTGCAACCGGCAGGGGTCGCAACGTCGTCGCCAAGGGCAGCGATGAGCTTACCGTCGGGGTCCTTAAAGAATTTCGCCATGATGTTCTCCTTTGCTGATGTGCCAATGTTCTTGATGGTTCTTATGCCCAAAGGCAGACAAACCATCCACGGCATTGCAAATGAACACATAACGGATCAGGCAAGCGGTCGGGCCAAAATGCGTCGACCGTCCTGCCCACTCCAGCAGTCCCACCCCGCGCGCGGCTAGCGCCCGTCGCCGCCGAGAAGCGCCAGAACATCCTCGCGCGTGAACAGTGCCGACGAGATGCCGTCGCCGCCGAGTACGCTGTTGACCAGGTCGCGCTTGGACTCCTGCATCTGCATAATGCGTTCCTCGATCGTGTCCTTGGCGATGAGCTTGTACACGGTCACGGTATGCTGCTGGCCAATACGGTGTGCACGATCAGTTGCTTGGTCCTGCGCCGCCACGTTCCACCACGGGTCGTAGTGGATGACCACGTCGGCAGCCGTCAAGTTAAGGCCCACGCCGCCCGCCTTGAGCGAAATCAAAAAGACCGGAACCTCGCCCGCTTGGAACTGCGCGACCATCTTGGCGCGGCTCTCCTTAGACGAAGCGCCCGTGAGCTTAAGGAAGGCGATGTCCTCCTTGGCCAGGCGCTTACCGATAATATCGAGCATACCCGTAAACTGGCTGAACAACAGGATGCGATGTCCGCCGTCGAGTGCGCCGTGCACGAGCTCCATGCACGTATCGAGTTTGGCGCTCCCCGCCTTGTAATCCTCGTAGTGCAGACGCGGGTCGCAGCAGATCTGGCGCAGCTTGGTGAGCTCGGCGAGCACCTTGAGCTTGTCCTTCTTAAACTCGGATGCCTCGCGATGCTGCACCTGTTGGGCGATGCGGTCCTGGTTGGCCAGGTAGAGTTTGCGCTGCTCGCCGGTGAGCTGCGCCATGACCGTATCCTCGATCTTCTCGGGCAGGTCGGCCACCACGTCTTCCTTGACACGGCGCAACACAAACGGCGACACGAGCGCTTGCAGGCGAGCGGCACTGTCGCCCTCGGCATGCTCGACCGGGCTTTCGAAGCGCTTGGCAAACGACTCGCGCGTGCCGAGCAGGCCCGGCATTAAAAAGTCGAAGATGCTCCAGAGCTCGGATAGGCGGTTTTCGATGGGCGTGCCCGTCAGGGCAAAGCGCACGCCGGCAGGCAGGCGCTTTGCGGCGCGCGCCACCTGGGTGAGCGGGTTTTTAATGTACTGGGCCTCATCGAGCACCACGCGGGCAAAGTCCCGCTCGGCATACTCGTCGATATCGCGGCGCATGAGGTCATACGACGTCACGACCACGTTATGCTCGTCGGCGCCTGCTATCTGCACGCGGCGTTGAGCCTTGGCGCCCACGATGGCGCACACATCCAGCGAGGGCGCAAAGCGCTCCAGCTCGGCAGTCCAGTTGTACACGAGTGAGGCCGGGCATACCACGAGCGTGGGCTTGTTGTCCCCCGCCTCCACGCGCACCAGGATATGCGCGATCATCTGGAGCGTTTTGCCCAGGCCCATATCGTCGGCCAAGATACCGCCGAGGCCCAGATGCTCAAGCGAGCCGAGCCACTGGTAGCCGTCGACCTGGTAGCCACGCAGCGTGGCCTTGAGCGAGGCGGGTACCGTAAAGTCCATCTTGCCGAGCGTGTCCAGGCGCTCGACGGTACGGCGGAACGCAGCGTCGCGATCGGCCTCGAGCGCGGGCGTGCGCGCGAGCATGCTATCGACGAACAGGGTGCTCGATGCGGAAAGCGACACGCCGTCGAGCAGGTCGACGGCATCGACGCCCAGGTCCTTGGCGAGGCCAAACGCGGCTCGAGCGCCCTCGTCCAGGCGAATGATGTCGCCGGACGTAAGGCGCGCAAACGTCTGGTGGCGCTTGTAGGAGTCGAGGTAGATGGCAAGATCTGCCGCCGAAAGACCGCTCGCGCCCAGTTCAACATCGAGCAGGTTGCTCTTGACGGTGGCACGCACCGAAAGCTTGGGCGCAGGGCGCACCGAGATCTGGCGTAGGTGGTCGCTGAGCATGACCTCGCCCAGCTCGGACAGGGCAGACAGGCCCTCGGTCAGCAAGCAGAACAGGCTCTCGTCGTCGCGCTCCTCAAACGCCAGGCCGCCCTCGTAAAAGTCGAAATACAGGGCCGCCGTGTCCATAACGCGAAACTCTGCTATCTCGTCGCGCGGCGGCACGCCCGGGCGCTGTTCTTCGAAGGGACTTCCCGGAGCACCCAGGCTAAAGAGATCTGCCGACCAGTCGCCGTAGGAAACCGTAATCTTGCAGGTCACGAGCCCGTCGTCGACACCGATTGCCATGGCAAAGCTCGGCTCGGGCGCCACGGTGTCGAGCACGGCGGGCGCGGTAAGGTCGGTGTAGTCGCGCAAAATGGGCAGCGCCATACGACAGAACTCCCCCACCTGGTCGACAGCGATATGGATCGGCGTGCGACAGGGCAGTAAGCGCGATAGGAACGGCGCCGCATGCTGGGCAAACGCTACATCGGCGCGGCGCGCACGGCGGGTGTCGACCAGATAGGCAACGTCGCCCGAAGCAAAGCAGTATGCATCGGCCGGCAGGCGTAGATCGTAGCTGCCGCCAGCCGCCGGCGCGATTTTGGCGGCAAGGAGCGGTGGGCGCTTAGACAGAGCCTCGTCCTCCCCTTCCGGAGGCATCTCAACCGCCACGTCATAGGTGCGATGCGTCGTCGTCCCCCGCGACCAGGCGGGCTCAAAGGAGATGGTCTGGCCACGCAGCAGGTCCAGCACATATACGATGCTATGCTCGGACAGCGGCAACTGACGCTCGGCGACAAAACCGCTGCGGGCAAAGTCGTACGACGCCGAACGCGAGCTTGTGATGTCATCGAGATAGGCAACTGTCGTCACAACAAGGTTGAGCAGCTTTGTCGACACGTCCTCGAAGGCTTCGGGCGTATGGACAAACGTGAGCTTCTTGCCGTACGAGAAGGTGCCGCCTCGGACATAGGCGTCGGCCATGCCGTCGATATCCTTGACCACGTAGGAGACCGATCCACAACGAATGCGAAGCTCGAGCGCCCAGCTAAAGCGGTCGGCAAACAGTGGATTGTAGTACGGCACCAACGAGGGCTCCAACACCGCCTTGGGGGCATCGGGATCCACACTGCCGGCGAGCTTGCGGCGCATGCTCGCCAGCTCATCCATGCGTGCGTCCGAAAGATCGGAGAGCGCCGCCATGAGGCTGGGACTCGTGGGGACGGGCGCCGGAAAGGGAAAGTTGGGATTGACGGCCGGCGCTTTGAGCGCGGTGCGCGCGGGCTGTTTCGGCTGCGCCGTAAACGTGCGGACCGGCGTGCGCAAACCTTCGACGGGCTCGGCGCCGCTGGCATCCAAATACGCCAGAGCCGTGGCAATAGCGTGCTTGCACATACCGGGGTAACGATAGGCGGCGGGGCAATCGCAGTCGTAGTCGATCACCTCGTGCTCGTCCATGTCGAGCGCCACGTGCGTCTTGTACAGGTCGCCGCGCGAACCGCGCACCGAGCCCTCAACCGTCACGTTTTTGGAGAAGCGCGAGCCGCTGTCCTCGATCGACAGCACGGCGCCGTTGAGCATGAGCGAACGCCCCTTCATAAAGGTGCCGCTCAACGCCGCCTCTTTGCGAAGCGCCTGCACAAACGTCCCCTGCGCCATCACTTCCTCCAATCTCACCCGGGGTAGCTTAGATAACCGTCACGCGGCCTTGGTTGCCGACGATGGCCTTTGCCTCTGCCAGCAGCGGAATCGAGCGTGCATTGACCTTGGCCGGCACCTCAGCACGCAGCACGCGCCCGTCGACTTGCTCAATAAAGATCTCCACGCGGTCGCCGCCCGGGTTGGTGGTGAGCACCGTGGCCAGGCGCGCCATATTGCCCTGGCTAAATCGACTGTTGGGCACCATGACCTCAAAGACCTTGGGCTTGTTTTTCTCCTCGCTAAGCTCCAGCGGCACGATCTCCTGCGCGATGATCTGGTCGCCGCGGTCCGAGCGCTCGAGCTTGCCCTTAATGCGCACAAACGCATCGGACAGCTGCGCGCCGGTCTCGGGATCGACCTCGCCGTACAGGTACCCCTCGGCCTCCTTGTAGGTCTTGGGGAACACCACGACCGTGGCCTCGCCTTCCATGTCTTCGAGCTGCACGATGCCCATGGGGTCGCCGTTTTTGGTCACGCGCTTGGACACGCTCGAGACCATGCCGGCCCACCACAGCGCCTTACCCTCGGGAATCTCCTGGTTGATGGTGCCGCCCGTAGGATTCTGAACCTCGTAGCCGGTGTCGATCTGCGAGAACGAGAAGTCGCGCGCTTTGCTAAGTGCATACTCAAACGGGCGCAGCGGGTGGTCCGAGACATAGATGCCCAGGACCTCCTTCTCCTGGCTCAGCTTAAGGTGGCGGTCCCACTCCTGGCCATCCGGATCGGGTACACTCACCTCAAAGCCCGAGCCCTCAACGTCGCCAAACATATCGAAGAACGACGTCTGGCCGCTCGCGCGGTCCTTCTGGCGCTTTACCGCGGCATCGATGATGTTCTCGGGGTTGTTCTTGTCCACAAAGTGCATCATCTGGCGACGCGGATACCCCGTGGAGTCGAAGGCGCCTGCCTTGATCAGCGATTCGATCACGCGACGGTTGGCCTGGCTCGAGTCCACGCGCTCGACAAAGTCGTGCAGCGTCTTAAACGGACCGCCCGCCTCGCGCTCGGCGATAATCGCCTGCGCCACGCCGGTGCCCACGCCGCGGATACCGGCCAGACCAAAGCGCACGCCTTCCTTGGTAGCCGTGAACTCGGTACCGGACTCGTTGACATCTGGCGACAGCACGGGGATGCCGTCGTGACGGCACGCCGAGACGTAGTGCACGATCTTATCGGTCTTGCCCGTATAGGACGTCAGAACGGCCGCCATGTACTCGTGCGGATAGTGTGCCTTGAGCCACGCCGTCTGCATAACCAGGATGGCGTAGCCGGCGGAGTGCGACTTGTTGAAGGCGTAGGACGCGAACTCGAGAACATCGTCCCAAATCTTCTGGGCGACCTCGCGCGTGTAGTTGTTCTTGATAGCGCCGTTCATCCAGTGGTCGTAGGTGGTCTCGTCCGAGCCATCCTCCCAGTGGAGCACCGTCGACGTGAGCAGCTTAATCTTTTTCTTAGCCACGGGCTTACGGATACGCGAGTCCGATTCGCCCTTGGAGAAGCCGCACATCTCGACGGAGATGAGCATAACCTGTTCCTGGTAGACCATGGTGCCGTAGGTTTCGCCCAGGATGTCGTCCAGACGGTCATCGTAGGAGACGGCCGGCTCTTTGCCGTTCATACGGTTGATGTAAGACGAAACCATGCCGGCGCCCAGCGGGCCCGGGCGGTACAGGGCGATCAATGCCACGACGTGCTTGTACTCGGTGGGCTTCATGTTCTTGATCGTGGCCGTCATGCCGGCGGACTCGACCTGGAAGACGCCGGCGGTGTGACCGGAGCCCATGAGCTTAAAGATCTCGGGATCGTCAAAGGGAATCTCTTCCTCTTTGATGTCGATGCCGAAGTTCTTTTTGATGTTTGCCTTGGCCTTGGAGATAACCGTCAGCGTGCGCAGGCCCAGGAAGTCCATCTTGAGCAGGCCCATGTCGGCGACGGTATGGCCCTCGTACTGGGTAATCTCGACGCCGCCCTTGGTGTCGAGCTTGGTGGGCACGTGCTCGTTGACGGGGTCGCGGCAGATCAGAACGGCGCACGCGTGCACACCCTCGCCACGGGTGAGACCCTCGATCGAGAGCGCCGTGTCAATGATGCGGCGGGCGTCGTCATCCTTTTTATAGGCCTCGGCAAAGTCGGGGTTAAACAGATCCTCTTTGCCGGGTTGCTTTTCGAGCACCTGCTTGAGCTTGACCTTGGGGTCGCTCGAGACCATCTTGGACAGGCGCTGGCCCATGTAGACCGGATAGTCCAGCACGCGCGCGGCGTCGTTGATGGCCTGCTTGGCCTTAATGGTCGAGTAGGTGATGACGTGGGTGACCTTCTCGGGGCCGTAGAGCTGGCGAACGTGCTCCACGACCTCGAGGCGCCGCTCATCGTCGAAGTCCATATCGATATCGGGCATCTCGGTACGCTGCGGGGACAGGAACCTCTCGAACATCAGGCCGTTCTCGAGCGGGTCGAACGCGGTGATGTTCATGGCGTAGGCGACGATAGCGCCGGCGGCCGAGCCACGGCCGGGGCCGACGCCGATGCCGTTGTCCTTGGCCCATTGCACGTACTCGGCAACGATCAAAAAGTAGGCGGCAAAGCCCTTGTCGCAGATGACCTTGTATTCGTACTCAAAGCGTTCTTTGATGTTGACGCCACCGATCTCGCGCGTGGCCCAGTCGTCGCCGTAGTGCTGGCGCAGGCCCTTCTCGCACTCGCGGCGGAACTGGCTCTCGTGCGTCTCGCCGGGGTCGAGCAACGGGAAGCGCGGCAGGATGATGGAGTCCCAGTCCAGCTCAACGTAGCACTTGTCGGCGATCTCGAGCGTGTTGTCGCAGGCCTCGGGGCAATACGGGAACATCGCCCGCATCTCCTCCTCGGTCTTCATGTAAAACTCCGAGCCGGTCATGCGCATGCGGTTGGGGTCGTCAACCTTGGCGTTCATGCCGATGCACATGATGACGTCCTGCACGGGCGCGTCCTCGCGGCGCAGGTAGTGGAAGTCGTTGGTAGCGATAACCTTGACGCTCACCTGCTTGGCGATGTCGATGAGCGTGCGGTCCATCTGCTCGTCGGTCAGGCCGTTGTCGGTGGTGATGCCGTGTTCCTGGATCTCGATATAGAAGTCGCCGGGCTCGAAGGTATCACGGAAGGTCTCGGCCCACTTGATGGCGCCCTCCATGTCACCGCGGTCGATGTATTTGGGGATGATGCCCGCGATGCAGGCGCTCGTGCAGATCATACCCTTGGCGTGGCGGCGCAGGTTGTCGAGCGTCACGCGCGGCTTGTAGTAAAAGCCCTGCACGGCGGCCTCGGAGACCGTCTGCATTAGGTTGACGTAGCCCTCCTGATCCTTGGCCAGAAGGATCATGTGGTAGAGCTCGGGCTTGTGGTCGCGGGCAAGGGTCTCGTCCGGCGTAAAGTAGACCTCGCAGCCAAAGATGGGCTTGATGACCAGGGGCGGTTTGAGCTCGTCGATGTTGCCCTTCTCGTCCCACATGGCCATGTCTTTGACGTACTGGGCATGCTCGCGCGGGTTTGCCTCGGGGTCGGGCTCCACCAGCTCGTCGCGGCGGTCCTTTTCCAAGAAGGCCTTGTCGTGGCTCCAGGTTTTGTACTCGGGCGTGTTGTGATTGACGGCGTCGCAGGCCAGCGCCAGGTCGGGCACGCCATACATGTAGCCGTGGTCGGTAATGGCCACGGCGGGCATGCCAAGTTCAACGGCACGATTGACCATATCCTGGATACGGGTTGCGCCGTCAAGCATGGAGAAAACAGTGTGATTGTGCAGATGGACGAATGCCATGTGATGAGCTCCGATGCGGGTTCGTGTTCTGACTGAACGATTTTACCGCACGGCGCGGACGGCACCCGAACCTAGCCAAACCAACACGGCTCCTCTTG
The DNA here is from genome assembly GCA_958447445.1 of uncultured Collinsella sp. Classification (GTDB taxonomy): domain Bacteria; phylum Actinomycetota; class Coriobacteriia; order Coriobacteriales; family Coriobacteriaceae; genus Collinsella. Next base: position 12,383 of record CAUDAE010000009.1, on the reverse strand, counting down.
CAGTTGCGGTGAAATGCGGACCGTTTGGCGGCTTTTTTGCCAAAACAGTCCGTATTCCACCGCAAGTTATCTGAGGGTTAGAGGTTGTAGGTGACTACTTGAGGTTCAGCGGCTTCGACGACGATGGTTGGATGAGGCTGCTCCACGCTAACGAACTTGACGGTCACGGCCTCAAAGCCCGCCTTGTGCAACACGTCGGCGTAAACGCGCGCCTGCAGGGCGTGCTTCTCGAGCAGCTGGTCCGGCGTCTCGTCCGGCGTGCCGCCCGTCTTATAGTCGATGACCAGCGCGCGTGACGAATCCGCCGGGTTCGTCGCCAGTGCATCGATGGCGCCTTCGGCATATGCACCGTAGCGAGCGATGTCCTCGTCCTCGCAGCCCAGCGAAAAGAACGGCACCTCGGCGCGAACGCACGGCCACGCGAGCAGGTCGGCACGAACCGACGACTTGAGCCAGCGATCCAGAGCGACATCGAAGCGCTCACGCTGTTCCGGCGTCAGGCGCCACAAGCGAGCCAGGGCGTCGGCACGCTCGGCGGGCAGCGCATCGGCACCCATCTCGATGAGCCACTGGCAGGCAGCGTGGAAGGCCGAGCCCAGCGCCATGGGATTGCCGGCGGGCTCGACAGCAGCCACGTCTGCATCCGTCATCTCCGAGCCATCCGACTCTGCATCATCGCCGGACTCGTCCATGGGAACACGAGCCTCGGCGGCACGGTCTTCCGTCTCGGCATGGAGCGCCGCCGCGATTGACGAGTAGCTATACGAGTCACGCGCCGGGAACGGACAGATGCCCATGCGCACGCCCACCGCCTGGGGATACACGAGCTCAAACGCATCGGGCTCGGGGTCGGCAGGACCGGGAACGGCGGCGCGGGCATCTGCACCGGCACCCTCCGGCTCCGCATCGCCACGAACAAGCCTGCCCTCGGCATCCAACGAAGCGTTGGCCTCAAACGCCTGCTCGCCAAAGGTAAAGCCCGCGAGCGAAATGAACTCGTAGTCGCCCGGCTTGGAGTTGTCGAACACCAAACGGTCGCTATCGAGCTGCGGCATGTCCAGAGCGTCCGTCGGCAGAATGCGGCGCAGGACATCGTAGGTCAGATCGGTCTCGACATCGAAGGTCGGCGCCGTCACCTTGCCGCGGCTCACGCCGGCATCCATCGCCAGAATGACCAGCTCACGCGCTCGCGTCATGGCGACATAGAGCAGACGAGCCCGCTCCTCGAGCGAAAGCTGCAGGTCGTCGTTGCGCAGGCGAGCAAATGCCTCGGCGGGAGAACCCGTCGCACAGACGTCCTCCATGAGCTCCGGCGGCAACCACAGTGACGTGCCCTTGCCCTTAAACGCGTGTTCAAACTGCTTTTTGACGTCATCGCCCTTCACGAAGGTACCGTCGGCAAGCTTAACGCCGTCGAAGCGCGCCGGCAGTGCCACGACCTGCGCCCCGCCCTCGACGCGACCCATCTGTGCCGCACCCGAGGACTTACGCACGCCAAAGCACTCGGCGACCGCCACGACCGGATATTCCAGACCCTTGGAGGCGTGTACCGTCATGATGCGCACCGCGCCGTCGCCCTCCTCGTTGAGGGCACCCGGGGCTTCCTTGCCCGCCAGGAAGCGATCGAAGGCAAGCGCGATGGAACGCGGCGAGTTGCCGAACTCGGCCTCCGCCTCGGCCACAGCGTCGAGCGCCTTGAGCACGTTGGCGGCAATGGCCTTGCCCTCGGGACCACGCTGTGCCAGACGCACAAACCAGCCGGAGGCGTTGACCACGTCGCGCGCGATGGCGGCGAACGAATCGCGGCCCACGCGACGAAACGCATACCGCAGCACCTCGCGGGCGCGCGTCACGAGCGGCAAGTCTTGCAAACCCGGCACATCGGAATCGCTCATGATACCCACGTCGATATTCCGGCGCGAGGTCTCCCCCGTCTCGCTATCGAGTTTGGTCGCCAGCGCCAGGAACTCCTGGGCGCCGAGTGCAAACATCGGCGAGGCCAGCAGTGGCATAAGACCCTGCGCCGTATCGGCCGGATTGGCGAGTGCACAAACCAGGGCGCGCACCGTCTGCACCTCGGCAGCCTGCGCAAAGACCGAGCCGCCCGCGATGACGCAGTCGAGCCCCTGGTCGCGGAAGGCCTGTGCGTAGACGTCTGCGTTGGTCATGCGGCCCAGCAGCAGCACCATGCCGCCCTGAGGCTGGCCGGCATCGGCAAGCGCGCGGAATCGCTCAGCGATCGCACGGGCCTTGGCCTGTGTGCGCTCCTGCGTACTGCCGCCGGCAACGAGCAGCGCCTGGCGGCGCGAAGCCTTTGCCTTGAGCTTGTCCTCGTGATCGTCACTCGGCTCAAGATCCAAGAACCCCTGCATCAAACCACCGGTATCGCCGTCAAAGACGCGTGCCACATAGCGCAGCACCTCGTCGTGGCTGCGGAAGTTGCGCACGAGCTTGACGAGCTCACCGGCAGGGGCATCGGATGCGACGGACGTCTCGGGCGCAGCAGAGGAGCCCACCTTGCGCTCCTGACGGCGGAATACCTCGACCTCGGCACCGCGAAAGCGATAGATCGACTGCTGCGCATCGCCCACGGTGCACAGCGCGCGCTCCCCCGCGCCCGTCAGATAGCGAATCAGATCGACCTGCATCTGGTCGGTGTCCTGGAACTCGTCGATCATGACCATCTTAAAGCGGCCCTCGTAGGCGGCTCGAATAGCCGGGTAGTCGCGCAGCGCCTCGTAGGCCATGCGGAGCAAGTCGTTGTTGTCGAGCGCGGACAGGTCGGCCTTGAGCGCACGGTACTCCGCCTCCACAGCACGGGCAAGCCCCACCAGTGCATCGAGCGCGGGACCACCGCAGGCCAACACGATATTGATAAACGCATCGGCTGCCTCGGCCTTGAGTAGCCCCACCTGCTCCTTAGGAAACACCTTGCTCGCCCGAGGCATGCTGCACGACATCATGAGTCGCGCCGCATCCTCCATGGTTTTGCCGCTCGCCTCAAACGCGTCGATGGCGTCGAGTGCCACCTGCGCTTTCTCGGTCGCGGCCTTGCTCGCGCCCAACGCCGCACGATATGCATCCGCAAGCGCCGAGGTGTCGGCCTGGCCGCGTGCCACGCGCACATCGTCCATACCGTCCGGCAACTGGCTCGACAGCTCCAGCAGGTCGCGCACCAGACCCTTGATGGTCGTACCGCCGCCAAAGGAACCGCCCTCGCCCGCCATGGGATACCAGGCATAGAGGGCCTTGAGCGATGCCGCGAGCTCGGGGGCGGCATCGGGTGCCGTCGCGCGACCCAGCACATGCTCAACAGCCTGATCCATGAGCTCGTCGGTATCGGTGAGCACCGTGAACTCGGGGTCGATGCCCAGCTCCAGCGCGTGCGCGCGCAGGATACGCGAGCACATGCCGTGAATGGGCGAGATCCACGGGTCGTCGACGGTCAGTGCTTCCTCGTCCATGCCCTCGTCGATAAGCGCACGGCGCACGCGGTCACGGATCTCGGCCGCGGCATCTTTGGTAAAGGTAATGGCGAGCACCTGGTCAAGATGTTCAACGAACGGACCGGATTCGGGCGAGAGCGCGTAGACGATGCGACGCGTGAGGGTAAAGGTCTTGCCCGAACCGGCGCCCGCCGAGACAAACAGCGGACGGTCGAGCGTTTTGACAATCTGCAGCTGTTGCGGCATCAAAGTCGAAAGATCCATGGTCTACACGTCCCTCCTTACAAACGTTCCTTCGTGGTTATACGAGCAGCGCGCATGCGCGGCCTGAGCCGACGTCGGGTCGACGGCGGCAACGTTGCCCGCCTCGAGCTCGCGCAGGCGCTCGGCGATGCCGGCCTCAACGCGATCGAGCAGGGCGTCGAAGTCCATGCTGCCACCCTCGCCGGAGAAACCTTTCTTAAGGCCCGGGATGCGACCGTCGCCGCGCTCTTCCTCGAGCAGCTCGGCGCTCGCGGCACCGCGCAACGCCGGCTTGCCACCCTTGGTCGAAAAGTAGAGCGCCGCGCGGGTGTCCAAATCCAGCGCCCGGCGCATGGCCTGGGCGTAGATGAGCGTTTGGGTATGTGGTGGCAACCAGCGCGGATCGTCGATGGGCGCCGTGCCCGATTCCTCGTCGCGCACCGTGGGGTCGGCGAGCTTAAACTCCTCAACGCCCGTGCGATGCTTGTAGTCGATCACCACGGCACGATTCTCGGCGTCCACGTCCACGCGGTCGATGCGCCCGCCAAGCGGCCAACCGGCATACTCGACCTTGAGCTCGTTGAAGGCGAACTCCAGGTAGCGCGGGGCAAAGGGGGCAAGTGCCTCGGACTCGTAGGCAAGCACACCCTCCAGCTGCGGCAAGATCTCGGCCACCTGGCGTTCCTCCACCGCAGAGAGCGGCACCAGCGGGCCCTCCGTGCCGCGCTTGCCGGCGTGCTCGGCCAACGTCTCGTCAAAGACCTCGTGCAGCAGCTCCTGTGCGCGCGGCAGATTCTCGGGCGTCACGCGCTCCATGCCCTCTTGGGGCAGACGGGCATGCAGATGCTCCAGCACGTCGTGGACAAAGTTGCCCTTTTCCATGTTGCCAAAGCCCGCGTCGATCGACTGGGGCTTCACGCGGTACGAGACGAACCAGCATAGCGGGCAGGTCGAATAGGCCTCGATCTGCGAGGCGGACGTCAGACGCGGCACGAGCGGCGCGTCCTCACCCTCGCCATCGCGACGGCGCAGGACCAAATACGGCACGGCCTCGGCACTCAGATGCTGAGGGGCTTCACAGGTCACGCGCTCGCGCTTGAGGCCTTCACCTGCCGCGGGATCAAAGTCGGCGATGATATCGCCCTCGCCCACGCGCATGGGCTTGGCAGCGCCAGCGGCCTCGGCATGTGCCCACAGCTCGGTCCATACGGCTGCCGGGTAGCACTCGCGTGCCTGGCGATCGTGCGTCACACGGGCGAGCGCGACCGGACCGCTCGCCGCCTGCATCGCACGGCCAAAGCGCACGCGCAGCAGGGCAGCGGGCTCCAAAGACACGCCGTCGCGGCGCAGCTCGGCTGTCAACGTGGCAAGCGGGCCCTCTTCGTGCGAAAGCGGATAGCTGTCCAGGTCGACATCGGCAAACAGCACGGCATCGTAGCTGCCAGGGCGAAGAACCGACGCATCGGCAAGCGACGCGAAGCGCACTTGTGCTCGTGGTGTGCGATCGACCTCATAGGTCTCGTAATCGTAGGCGGTACTGCGCTTGTCCACCTTGGTTCGAACGCCGTCGAGAACCGGCACGGTCGCGGCCTGCGACACGTCGAGCGCGCGAGCATCGTTCATAAGGATGTCGATGGCATGGCGCAGCAAAGCCGTCTCTGCCTGGCGACGGGCCTGGCCGTCAAGGCCGCCTAGAGCGCGATCGGGCAACGCCTCGGCAACGGCAAGCATGGCCTTAAGCGCCGTCACGGGCTTGTCACGCCACAGCGCCTGGAACACGTCCGAGACCACACACGGTACGTTCTTAAACCAGTTATCGTCGCTCGTCGCCTTGCGCGCGCCCCTCACCTGGCCCTGAACGCTCTGCAGCAGGCTCTTGACGCCCGCGGTAGTCTTGCTGCGCGAGAGACGCATATTCTTATCGAAGGTACGGGCATTGACGGCATCAGCGCCCGAAAGCGGACTGTAGATCCAGTCGGTAAGCTCCGGCGCGGGCCACCACTCAGTCTTGGAAGCAGTGCCCTCGTCGGCGGCTTTCATACGCTCGATCAGGTTGGCGAGCGCCGTGAACTGCCTGCCCACAATGGATTGAGAAAACGCCGTGAACTCAGTCGTCTCGGCCGCAATGTGACGCGCCGCCAAACGGGCGGCGAGCTCACCGAACAGCTGGGGTGCCCGGGCAGAAACAACGAGCACGCGCACGGGATCGGCGGGCGCGGAGGCGGCATCGTTGACCTTGGACTCCTTGTGCGCTTTCACCATCTTATCGATGACGTCCGCATAGACACGGGCACGAGCATGGGGGCCGGCGACTTCCACAAAGGCAGGACGTGCGACGGACTTTGGAGCAGTCGCGGGAGCGCCAGCATCCTCGTCCAGCGGTGCAACCTCAAACAGCACACCGCGGGTATCAAGGGCCGTGGCCAGCTCCTCACGCATCGCCGCTTGCTCGCGGGCGAGCAGCACGACAACCTCTCCCCCGTTGTTTGCCACGGCGGACAGCAGCTCGAGCAGGCTATACGTAAATGATGTGACGCCGCGCACGCAAACGGCGCGGGCGCACGCCGGCAGGCTGTCGGTCAAAGCGCCGGCCATAATGTCAGCTGCCTCGCAGGGCTCGACCATATCTCGACGGTCCAAGCCGCACGCATAGGCGCACAAAAGTTCAAACACGCGAGCCTCGGCGTCGCTTTTGGGCTTGGGCTTGCAAACGTTGTCGCAGCAACGCTCGGCACCTGTCCCCGCCACACCCGGAAGCACATCGCGAGCCATGCGCGCGAGCATGCGCACCGTGCCCTGGCTACGCGAAAGCGGCTGCAGGTCGGCATCGTCGCGGCGGGCAATCATATCCGAAAACAGCATCTGGCGTTGCAGGTTGTCGACGAAATCGCGCCCGTCGCCCAAAAGCTCCCAAAGCGAGCGAAGCCATGACGAAGGTGTCTTGTAGTCGATACCCAGCGAAGCCCCGGCTTCCGCCGCATCATGACGGCACAGGTCGAGCTCGGCGAACGTTGGTGCCAGCAGCACGGCACGCCCGCGGCGGGCAATAAGGTCGGCAAGCAGTGCCGACTCGGCATCGCTCAAATCCGTGCCGGCAATGGTGGTATAGATTCGAACAGGCATGGTCCTCCGCTCAAACTGCTCGCAATAATCAATGCATCCATCCTACCCGCCCAAGCGGACACATTGCCACCGCAGCTCCATCTTTTGGTACAAAGCAACTTGGCCCCAACGAACCAGCCGATTGCGGGCATATAAAAACCGCCCCCGGAGGAGCGGTTTTGCACAATTCGTTTTTGGCGCAGCTTACTCGCCATCCTCCAACTTAATGAGGATCTTGCGGTAGCCACCGTACTCGCCGTTCAGCGCCTTTGAAACGCGGCTCACCGTGGTGGACGATGCGCCGGTGCGGGCCTGAACCTCAACATAAGGCTCGCCCTCGTCCAAATAGCGCGCAACCTGCAAACGCTGAGAAAGGTCGCAAATCTCGCGCGGCGTGCAGATATCGGTCAAAAACGCCTGGATATCCTTCTCGTCATCCAAAAGACTAAATGCGTGGACCAGCTGCTTGACATCAGGCTTGTCAAACATGTTCTCGATATTCATCGATCACCGCCAAACCCGCCAAAAGGCATCGAAGTTGATACTGACATCGGGCATCGTTCGCCCGTTCTATGCAATAGGGCAACGCCTGTGGCTTTTGCCCGTAGCAGTGTAGCACACCACCAAACTAAAGTGACAAGACTCTCTGTCAGCGGCACGTTTTTCAGGACGAACGCCGTTTAGAAACCGAATGCGCACGTAAGCTCCACGAATATTTGAGACAATGGGCGCCCAAACACCGCGGCGCGTCCGCGTAACCATCCAAGTCGCCGCCGCAAGCCGCTTCACGCGACGCCAGCAACCCCGGCGCAAGAAAGGATTCACGCCATGCGCTTTATGCTTAACTGGCTCTTCACCTCGATCGCCATCGCGATCGCCACGTTCCTCGTCCCCGGTATCCAACCCTTCGGCTTTGCCGAGGCCTGGGTCTGTTTTGCCTTTGTGGGACTGTTTCTCAACATCGTCGATTCGTTCGTCAAACCGTTCCTCACAGTCATCTCGCTGCCGCTCACGATCATTACGCTCGGCATTTTCCAGCTCGTGCTCAACAGCTTTATGCTGGAGCTCGCCAGCTACCTGTCGGTCAACCTGTTGGGCGTCGGCATCTCCATCGCCGGCTTTGGCTCGGCCTTTATGGGCAGCATCCTGGTGTCCATCACGCGCAGCATCCTCGACAGCATCGCCGAGGACTAAAACGGCCATTCCGACCGTGTCCGTCTCAACAGCCCAAAACGAAGGCCGCCCATCGCAAAAATGGGCGGCCTTCTTATTTGTCAAGTCTCAGAGGGCAAGAAAATCTACCATTTCTACCCCGTCCCCAAACGGCAGGTGGGCTAGATGACGTAGTCGTAGCCATGGTTGGGAGCGACAAGTTGATCGAGCGTCACGCCGTCGAGGTAATCGTTGATGAGCTTGTCCAGGTTCTTCCACACGTCGAGCGTGGGGCACTCATCAGATCGCGAGCAACCCTTGCAGTCGCCATCCAGGCAGGCGACCGGCGCCAAGCTGCCCTCGGTCAGGCGCAAGATCTCGCCCACCGTGTACTGCTCGGGCGGGCGCGTGAGCACGTAGCCGCCGCCCTTGCCGCGCATGCCCGAGAGCATGTTGGCGCGCACGAGCGTAGCCAAGATGTTCTCGAGATATTTCTCGGAAATCCCCTGTCGCGCCGCAATCTCTTTGAGCGGGATGCGACCGGCCGCCTGGTGCTCGGCCAGGTCAACCATAACGCGCAGGGCGTACCTGCCCTTAGTAGAAACCAACATATATAGTGCTGCCTTTCGGTCTTTTAGTCCGTTGAAATTCTAGCCGAAAAAATGGCTTTGAAAATACCCGTTCCGGTCAAGATGGTTAATCGACTCGTAATAATCTTCTATTTCCTATTGCATTACTAGGCTTTAGTGTCTACTATGCTTCCCAACAGCTAAACGAACAACCTATAAGGTTTATGGGTTTAGCTGCTACACGCACCGTGAAACCACACGGCAACCAGCAACTTGAACACTTTGGAGGTTCACCATGAGCAAGGTTTACACGTCCATCGATCAGCTTATCGGCCACACCCCGCTTCTGGAGCTCACTCACTTTGAGGCCGACGAGGACCTCAAGGCTCGCGTGCTCGTCAAACTGGAATACTTCAACCCCGCCGGATCCGTTAAAGACCGCGTCGCCAAGAACATGATTGACGAGGCCGAGAAGGCTGGCAAGCTCGTGCGCGGCGGCGACTACACCATCATCGAGCCCACGAGCGGCAACACCGGCGTTGGCATCGCCTCGGTGGCGGCCGCCCGCGGCTACAAGGTGATCATCACCATGCCCGAGACCATGTCCGTCGAGCGCCGCAAGCTTATGCAGGCATACGGTGCACAGCTGGTACTCACCGACGGTTCCAAGGGCATGAAGGGCGCTATCGCCAAGGCCGAGGAGCTGCAGAAGGAGACTCCCAACAGCATCATCGCCGGCCAGTTTGTGAACCCCGCCAACCCCGCCATTCACAAGGCCACGACCGGCCCCGAGATCTGGGACGACACCGACGGCAAGGTCGACATCTTCGTCGCCGGCGTCGGCACCGGTGGTACCGTGACCGGCGTGGGCGAGTTCCTCAAGGAGCAGAACCCCGAGATTCAGGTCGTCGCCGTCGAGCCCGCCACCTCCCCGGTGCTCTCTAAGGGCCAGGCCGGCCCGCACAAGATCCAGGGCATCGGCGCCGGCTTTGTGCCCGACGTCCTCGACACCCGGGTCTACGACGAGATCATCCCCGTCGAGAACGACGACGCCTTTGCCACCGGCCGCGCCGTGGGCCACAAGGAGGGCGTGCTCGTAGGCATTTCGTCCGGCGCCGCCGTGTGGGCCGCGCTGCAGCTGGCCAAGCGCCCCGAGAACGAGGGTAAGACCATCGTGGCGCTGCTCGCCGACACCGGCGAGCGCTACCTGTCCACGGCGCTCTTCCAGGACTAAGGGCCTGTCGCCCATAGGTTGAGCCCACGGACGAGCCGGTCTCCTCTCTCCCGGCAGTCTGAGCCCATCCAATCAGGGTGTCCCACGAGACGTCCGAACTTGCTACAATGTCTGCGGCGCGGAACCAGCCTCCCGCGCCGCTTTTCTTTTTTGGCCACATGCCACCAAGGAGAACCTCCCCATGCACAACAAGCGCGTGCTCGTCGCCATGAGCGGCGGCGTCGATTCCAGCGTGACCGCGTACCTGCTCAAAAGCCAGGGCTACGAATGCGTCGGCGCCACCATGCGCCTCACCTGCCCCGCGCCCGATCCCGTCACGGGCATGAGTAAGGTCGACCGCGACATCGCCGATGCAAAGGCTGTCGCCGAGCGCCTGGGGATGCCCCACCATGTGCTCGACCTGCAGCAGACCTTCGACCGCAACGTTATCGAGCGCTTCGTGACTGCCTACCAGGAAGGGTTGACGCCCAATCCGTGCATCATCTGCAACCGCCATATTAAGTTTGGCGCGCTGCTCGATGCGGCACTCGACATGGGCTGCGACTACATCGCCACAGGTCACTACGCCAAAACGAGCCAGGCGTCCGACGGCACCTGGCGGCTGCACCGTGGCGAGGACCCCAAGAAGGACCAAAGCTACTTTTTGTATTCGCTCACGCAGGAGCGTCTGGCACGCACGATCTTTCCGCTGGCTGGGCTGGACAAAGAGCGCGACGTGCGCCGCATTGCCGCCGAGCAGGGCTTCATCAACGCCAAGAAGGCCGAGAGCGAGGACATCTGCTTTATCGCGGACGGCGACTACGCGGGCTATATCGAGCGCCGCTGCGGACATCCCGCCGCACCGGGCGACATTGTGTGGCGCGACGGCAGTGTAGTCGGGCGCCACAACGGCGCGCTGCGCTACACCATTGGCCAGCGCAAGGGCCTGGGCGTCGCGATGGCGCATCCCGTGTACGTAACGGGCGTCGATGCCGCCAACAACATTGTGCATCTGGGCGAGGCCGAGGACCTGACGGCCGCAGCGCTCACGGCCAATGACTGGATCTGGAGCGCCCCTGCCGACCGCATGGAGGCAGAGCTCGATGCCGGTGGCATTCGCGTGGGCGCCAAGTACCGCTACCGTCAAAAGAACCAGGCAGCGACCCTTACACGTGGCGCCGACGGACAAATGCTACTGACTTTTGACGAGCCGCAGCGAGCCATCGCCCCCGGCCAAGCAGTTGTTATCTACCGCGGCGACATCGTCCTCGGCGGCGGCACGGTGACCGGCGCACTTAAGTAGCCCCATCCCCTTCATAAATTGCGGTGAAATAGGGACTGTTTAAGCGTTTAAAACCGCCAAACAGTCCCTATTTCACCGCAACTTAGAGAGGACGGCCTCGGTCGGTACTGCCGTATCAGCCGAGGCCGCTGCATCGCTAGCGCTGTACGTAGGCGCGGACGAGCTCGAAGGTGTTGCGCACGCCGTCCATGTGGCTGCGCTCGTAGTTGTGGCTCGCGTACACGCCGGGGCCGATCAGGCCGTGACGGATGTCGTAGCCGGCCGAGAGCGTGGCCTCAACGTCCGAGCCGTAGTGCGGATACACATCGATGGCGTAATCGAGCTCAAGCTCGCGCGCGATATTGGACAGCGCCGTCACCAGGTCGTAGTTGTACGGACCGCCCGAATCCTTGGCGCAGATCGACACCATGTGCTCGGTGCAGCCTAGGTCGTCGCCCACGCAGCCCATGTCAACGCTGATCATCTCGCGCGTGTCGGCCGGCACGAAGGCGCCGCCGTGGCCCACCTCCTCGTACACGGTAAAGAGCAGCGAAACCTTACGCGAAAGCGTCACCTCGCCAGCGGCGACGGCACGCGCCAAGCCCAACAAAATGGCGGCCGATAGCTTGTCATCCAGGAAGCGGCTCTTAATGTAGCCGCTCTCCGTCACCGTCGTGCGAGGATCCATAGCGATGATGTCGCCGGTCTGAATACCCAGCTCGAGCACATCGTCCTTGCTGTCGACGTTCTCGTCGAGCAAGATCTCCATGTTCTTCTCGATGGTCTTGACCGGCTCGTCGGCCACGTGCGCCGAAGGCTCGGTGTTAAGAACCACGCCCGTGTAGACATTGCCGTCGCGCGTGTAGACGGTGCAGTTCTCGCCATCGGCCGTAGACCACTGATGCCCACCGAGCGTCGTGGGGCGCAGGCGGCCATTGTCCTTAATGGAACGCACCATGGCGCCTAGGGTATCGACATGGCTCGCCAGTACGAGCGGCTCGCCCTCGCCGCCAAGCTCAACGAGCACGTTACCCTTATTAGAACGCTCAGGCCCAAACCCCATATCGCGCAGGGTCTCCATCAGATAATCAGTCGCCGCACGGGTATAGCCGGTAGGCGAAGCAATAGAAGTCAGCGTCTTAAGCTGTCCTGCGATATAGAAGAGCGTCTCCTCTAGAGAAGCATCAATATTAGAAGTCATATGCATCCTTCCAAGTAAAACTAAGACCGAGTCCCGATTTTAACCGTTCTGCACGTGCAATGCCCCAGGAGCCGAGCCGCCTCCAGACGTCCCCGCACCGGTTTTGTGCACGTGCACGGTTTACAATCTCAATCTTGCATAAATCCTATTGGTATTTGCATAGAAATGAGGCATC
>CAUDAE010000008.1 GCA_958447445.1 uncultured Collinsella sp. | reverse complement strand
ATACGGGTGCATCATCGACGTCTTCAATACAGAAAATATCAGTGCGGAATGTTTTGGAAAGCAACCCAAAGCGGCTCGGCTGGGGTCCTGTGTAGTCACCCTTTAGGCGGAACTCTCCTAATGGGTTGAGCGTTCTGGATACTTGCTTGCTACCGTTTATCGCGTATAGCGACCGTTTGCGGAGTAAGTAACACTCCTTAATAAGCCGTGTAATATCTTAGATAAGCACGGAGTTTTCCAGGGAGACGCTGTCCTTTGTTGTGTGCAAGGGGCGGCGTCTCTTTGGCGCTTGGACGCTGTTGTGCAACAGTGCGGCGGTGCGTGCCATGTATTGAAAAGCCAATGTTGAGATGGGTCGTGATAATAATGGGCAAGTACGTAATCGTGGTTGAGTCTGGGTCGGATGTGACGCCGGAGCTTTGCGAGCGCTACGGCATCGTGCGCGTGCCCATGCATGTCACGATTGGTGACGAGACCGTCGAGGACGGTTCGATCGATCCGCTCGAGATTTATTCACGCTGCAACGAGTTTGGCGTAATGCCCAAGACCAGTGGCTGCGCGCCTGCGGATTTTGCTCACGTGTACGACCGCATTCACGCTGAGCAGCCTGACGCGACCATTTTACATCTTGCGTATTCCGAGGCCACGACCTGCTCGCATCAATCATCGAAGATCGCTGCCAAGGGTCGCGACTACGTCTACTCCATGGACACACGCTTTGTCTCGGTGGGCCAGTCGCTCGTTGTCGTCGAGACCGCTAAGTATATCGAAGCCCATCCAGATGCTACCGTCGACGAGATCTTTGCATTTACGAATTCCGTCATGGACCGTGTGCTGCTGGGCTTTGTTCCTACCGACCTAGCCTTCCTTAAGGCGGGCGGTCGTCTGTCCAACGTGGCATTCCTTGGCGCCCACCTGCTCAAGATTAAGCCCTGCATTGAGGTGACGGGCGGCAAGTTCGTGGCAACCAAGAAGTTCCGCGGCTCTATGCTCAAGTGCGCCCGCGCCTTTATTGACCACATGGTTGCGAAGGGCGAGATTGACTACTCGCACATTGGCCTGGCGTATTCGGTAGGCCTTTCCCAGGAGCTGCGCGACGACATGGAAGTCTATGCGCACGACCTGGGCTTTAAGGACATTACCTGGACTCAGGTCGGCGGCGTCATCTCGAGCCATTGCGGCCCGACCGCCTTCGGCGCGGTGCTCACGCTCAAGGCGTAAGGCCTGGCGTCTATCGATTTCTATTGCCTCGGCGGCGGGCGGGTTGCGACAACCTACCCGCCGCTCTTGCGTGGGGTCAAATAGAACAACCCAATTGACCGCTAAACCGTTTCGCCATCATGCATATGGGCTAGAATGACTCTGGCATTTATGTAGCTAAAACCAATGAGAGGCAAGGTAGCGGGAATGGCTGAGATGACGCTTGAGGGTGTGGACGCTCGTCCTGAGGACTCCGCGTTTGCCCTGGGCCGCGTGCATTCGATTGAGACGATGGGCACGGTCGATGGTCCCGGCATTCGCTTTGTGGTATTTGTCCAAGGTTGCCCCATGCGCTGCGCGTATTGTCACAATCCCGATACCTGGTCTGTTAACGGCGGCACGATGGTGACCGTCGAGCACCTGATGGACGAGTTCCGGAGCAACCATGAGTTCTATCGCAGCGGCGGCATTACGGTTTCGGGTGGCGAGCCGCTTCTGCAGCCCGAGTTTTTGGCCGATCTGTTCCGTGCAATGCACAACAACCCCGATGGCCGCGTGCATACCTGCCTTGATAGCTGCGGCTATGCGTTCGATCCTAACCATCCCGAGAAGTTCGATGCCGTACTCAACGAGACCGATATGGTGCTGCTCGACATTAAACACGCCGATCCCGTCGAGCATAAAAAGCTGACCGGTTGCGATCCCGCACGCATTCTGGCGTTTGGCGATGAGCTGGCGCGTCGCAGGATCAAGGTCGTTATCCGTCACGTGGTGGTGCCGGGCATTACCGACACGGTGGAGGAGTGCGAGGCACTCGGTCGCCTGATTGCCCCGTGGCATAACGTGGTGGGCTTGGAAATGCTGCCGTATCACACGATGGGCGTCGTCAAGTACGAGCAACTGGGCATTCCCTATAAGCTTGAGGGCGTGCCCCAGATGGATACCGCGCGCATGCCCGAGCTGCGCAATGCCGTTATGACCGGCATGAAAAAGCGCCGCACGGAACTCAAAAACGCCACCGGCTAGCGATCCATTTTCGCCCCCAAGGGCACTCATTGGGGACAGACTTAAATGAGTGCCCCTGGGCACCAAGTTGATTGCCAAAGAGCCCCGTCAAGTTGCGGTGGAATAGTTCTTGTTTTTTGGCTTATGCCGACCAAATAGGAACTATTCCACCGCAACTGCGTTTTGGGCGGAGATGCGCAACAGAATCGCGCCATTTGGATAAATACGCTTGTGGTTTCTTTAAAGACGCCTTAAACGCCGCTGAATATCTTTGGAAAGAAATGCCTGCTCGGTATTATGCTGCTCGTATATGAACGGTAGCAGTCAGGAGACCACGTGCGAAACAACGCATCGCGGGACGAGTATATGCCGCAGCATAGCAGCAGATATGAGACGAAGGGCACGTCTTCGCGTGGCCTTGCCGACGCTCGCGTCCGCGTGACGAAGATTGCCGCCATTGGGATGCTAACGTTGGCGATTATTATCCTCGGAATTACCGCCAAAACCTACGCGTCGGAGCGAATGGCACACTCAGATGCGTCAACGGTACAGACGCAAAACGAGAAGGTTTCAAAGTCCAAAGCGTCGGCAGATCTCAAGACGAGACTTTCGAAGGCGGACTTCAACGATATCCCTTCGGGTGATACCGTTCAGACCTTCTCATTGGTAGATAACAAGACTCCTACCTTGGAGGATGAGAGCCTTGCCTTGCTCCAGGATGCCCTGAGTCGGGCGCAGGAGCTAGGCGATGTGGGCGTGGTGTTCTACGACCTGTCAAGCGGCAAGGGCGTGACGTATAACCCCGATGTCGAGGTTTACGGCGCGAGTAGCTACAAGGCGCTCTATGCGTTGTACATCTGCGAATTTCTGGTCGAGACGGGTCAGGTTTCACTCAATGATTCCCTTGGCACCTATGGTGGCTACAACATGGGTTGGCAGACGGTGCGCGACCTGATCGAGGCCGCGATCGTTAATTCGGACAACGATTCGTTTATTGCGTTACGCGCGACGTTTGACCGTGTCGGTTACGAGGATTGGATTGCCAGTCTTGGCATCGATTACGATACCGCACTCGATCCGATGAGTGATTTTCCCACCTATTGCCCGCGCACCTCGGCCAAGTTGTGGCGCGAGATGAGCGAGTATTTGAGCCGTGATACCGAGACGTCGCAATGGCTATCGGATCTTCTGGCCTCTACGACCCGGTCCTTTATCCGCGACGGCATTGCGGACGACCAAGCCCTGGTGCGCAACAAGGCCGGCTGGATTAGCGAGGATGGTTGCTATTCGACATGCGATGCGGGCCTCATCGATGTCGATGGCGACACCTACATTATGAGCATCATGACATCGATGCCATGGAGTGATCGCTCGAGTGAGCTGGTGGCTGCGATTGCTAAGATATTCTTTGATACGCGAGCTGCGCTGGCCTAACGTGTTCGTTTGACGAGGTCAAACAAAATGCTGGTACCATACCGTGGTTGAGAATTTCGTATAGGTTTGGGGAATGGCATGGCTACCATCGCGATTATCGGTGCGCTCGAAAAAGAGATCATGCAGATTAAGGAAGAGTTGAGCAACGTTTGCATGGTACAGGAGGCGGGCTTGAACGTTGTGACCGGCGGGCTCGACGGCCTGTCGATTGTCGCCACGACGGCGGGTATGGGCACGGTAAACGCTGCCGCCGCAACACAGCACCTCATTAGCAAGTATGCTCCACAGGCAGTTGTGTTTTCTGGTATCGCAGGTGGCCTGAATCCCAAGCTCCATATCGACGATGTCGTCATTGGCAAATGCCTGCGCTATCTAGATACCGATACCGCGCTTATCGCCGAGTCTGCACCGGGGCTCGAGGAGTTTGTCTCGACGCCTGCGCTGGTCGATATTGCCGCCGATGTGCTTGCTGAGCGTGGGTTTGTTGATGCTTCGACAAATGCGACCGCTTCGAACGAGGGCGCAAAGCAGTTCCTGGTCGGCACGATTGCCACGGGCAACCGCTTTGTGACGGGCGCCGCTATGCGCAATGATGCCATCGAGGCGACGCATGCCGATTGTGTCGGCATGGAGGGCGCGGCAATTGCCCATGTCGCAACCAAAAATGGTGTCGATTGCCTGGTGCTGCGTGCTATCAGCGATAATTGTGACGAGGCGTATGATGCGATTTGCGACCGCGAGTTCGATTTGTTCGAGTATGCGCGTGCCGCAAGCGATATCACGCTCGATATCGTTCGACGCATTGCCGCTGCGCAATAGCGCGTTTTTTGCAAGATCCTACGACCAAGGAGTGTCCATGGCCGATTCCATTAACTACCAGCTTGCCAAGTTCGTCGCCAGCTACGGCAAGGTTTCGCAGATCCCCGAGTCCACCTGTCCCGAGGTGAGCTTCGTTGGCCGCTCAAATGTGGGCAAGTCGTCCATCATGAACAAGCTCTTTGGCCGCAAGAACCTGGTGAAGGTTTCGAGCACGCCGGGCAAGACGAGCAACATCAATTTCTTCGAGGCCGACGACGTGCACTTTGTGGACCTGCCGGGCTATGGTTTCGCCCGTCGTTCCAAGGCCGAGCGCGACCGCTGGGCCGAGCTCATCGGCGACTTCTTCGACTCTGAGCGCAGCTTTAACTTGGTTGTGTCGCTAGTGGACATTCGCCATGACCCCAGTAAGCTCGACCATGACATGATCGACTACCTGCAGGGCAACGAGCTCAACTTTATCGTCTGCCTCACCAAGGCCGACAAGCTCAGCCGCACCCAGCAGGCCCGCCAGGCAGCTGCCATCAAAAAGCAACTCAACGTCCCGGCCGAGAACGTGATCATCACAAGCTCCCAGACCGGCACCGGCATCGACGAACTCAAAAAGCGCATCGCCGAGGCTTGCCTCTAATCGGGCCGCAACCCTTCAAAAGCTCCCACCTATATCACCCCAGTGATAGTTATTGGTAAACTATCACTGGGGTGATATTTTTGTTTGGAGGTCGATATGGAGCTTTGGCACGGGTCGGAGGTTGTTGTCGAGCATCCGTCGTTGGATAAATGCAGACAATTCAATGACTATGGGTGTGGGTTTTATTGCACGCCGCATGAGGAAATGGCAATGGAGTGGGCATGTCGGACCGAGTCCGATGGTATCGCGAATCGATATGAGCTCGATATGGATGGTCTTGCGGTCTTGGACTTGGAGTCCGGGGAGTTTTCAATTCTCAATTGGCTTGCGATTTTGGCTAACAATAGGGAGTTCAATGTTTCGACACCGCTGGCGCGCGAAGGACTTCGCTATCTGCTGGATAACTGCCTAATTGATATTTCTCCCTATGACGTAATTCGAGGTTATCGCGCCGACGATTCTTACTTTTCGTTTGCAAGACAGTTCGTTAACGGCATGATCTCGCTTAGGCAACTGCAACTCATTATGCGTTTGGGCGATTTGGGCATCCAATACGCTCTTATGAGTGAGCGTGCGTTTTCAGTAATCAGATTCCGCGAATGGAGGCAGGCGTTGGGATCTGAGTATTATCCCAAGCGCTTTAAGCGAGAACAGAACGCGCGGCGCAAGTACCTGGATACTGTGAATGGATTCGACTCTGAGGGTGTCTACATTAGGGATTTAATGACAGGGAGGGTTGATTTAGATGATCCAAGAGTTGACGAATTGTGGACCGAGTAGAACATATCCCATCTATTACCTCGAGGATGCAATGAACAACCTCGGCGACTGCTTTGATTATGCCGTTAACGATTATGGAGCCGAAGGATCGGAAGTTGCTGAACTCTTTTGCCTGAGCGGCGTAGCTCGCGAGTTCGAACGCGGCAACGCATGGGTCGTATCGGGAAAATCGGGCGTTGAGCTGTTCGCGCTTATCGCTGAAAGGTCCGGCTATCAGAGCGGGTTTATACCGGATCGCACCTATCGTTTTGAGAAGACGCCAGAGTATTGGACAGGCTGGATACTGGCATATCTGCAGTGGCGTTTAGGGGAGTCTTTCGAAGACCTGCTGCATGTCGTTCCGTTTGACGCACTGCGCAGTCTGTACTATCCCTGGCACGAAGCCTCGGAGGAACGCGTGGCTCGCCTCGTCTGCGATATGGCGAAAAAAGCGTCCAGGCAAACCAAACTTGCGTTAGCAAGAAAGAAGCTTAAGAAAACCCAACAAGATCTAGCATACGAATCGGGTGTGTCACTCCGCTCAATCCAAATGTACGAGCAGCGCCAGAGAAACATCAATGAAGCTTCGGTAACAAGCGTAAGAGCCATAGCAAAAGCCCTCCACTGCAACATCGAAGATCTCCTAGAGCCAGTCTTCGAATACAAAGAAACCAGCGCCGCCTAAACCAATATATTGCCAAGGTTTGTATCTAGTAAGCGCTCCTTACCAGCAAGAGTCCCTACCAATAGATAGCGGCTTAAAGGGCCGAAATCGTATGAATGGCATTGCGACTTCCAAATGGGTGACTGCTGCTTGAAAAGCTATAGAAATAGGGGCCGATTTAACGGCCCCAAGCATCGCATAAATGGCATATACGTTTTATCAACTATTTCTTGTTTTTAACCCATTTGCAGATACGCCAAATAAGCACTCCGACGAGAATCCAAACGAGAGCGATCATAATGTCTGAGCGTGCAGGAATTGGGATCATTGAACTTCCTCAATTGATGTGAGACTAGTTTGCATAGGTGTGGAGCGTGCTGCCTTCCATGGTCGCTTGCAACACGGCGATACCGGACGTCATCCCCATCGATTCATAGTTGAGTCGATATGTCGCCTGTTTCGAGTTCCATATAAAGGACTCGTTAGTTACCGTACAGCCGATAGTCGTATAGTTTTGTCCCCAAGCGCTGGTAATGAGCGAGTTCGCTATCTTGATCTTGAATTCGCGATAAATAAAAGGACTGTTGTAATAGATAGTCCAAGTTCCAGATGCGTTGTTGTAGTAACTGTCCCATATCAGGCTGGGTTCATTGGTTTTTTTAATTCCTATTACTGCAACGGTCCCATCCTTAAGCTTGATTTGATGAGACTGCTCGGGACCTTTCGTTAAATCAAAATCTTGGGTTGCGCCAGAAATTGCGACAGCATCGCTTTCTGCAGCATAAGCAGTCGAAAGGCTAAACGAGAAACAGATCGGTAATATCAAAAGTATCGAGAGGAAAAACGAAGCTTTGAGTGTGCGTAACACTTTGACCACCTCCATACTGCGATGCCTAGTTAAATAGTAGCATAGATAAACAGTTTATTATGTAACCTAAAAAGCCCCTATCTGCCCGGCGCCCCTTCAAAGCGTGGGTCCCTGTAGACATCCTCAGCAAGGTAAACGCAGGGATGGTCGGGGTGTTCCCCTCAAAATTATTCCGCAGCGCGAAGGCCTCTCGTCTGTGGCTCCGTTGGAGCACAAGATTAAATCAGCGAATGCGATTATCCTGTCGAGGCTGCGCAGGTCCCCTTGGGGCTTCCCCTGAAAACAATCCGCAGATCGAATTGCCCCGTCGCGCGAAGCGCACGACGGGGCAATTCATGATCGAGTACGTTTTCAGGGGAAGCCCCAAGGGGACCGGTGAGAGCAATGAGGCAGGGCGCTACAGGTACTCGATTTGAGCGCCCTCGGTGTCGCACGTCAGAATATGCGTGTCACACTTGGAGAACTGCTCACGCAGCTTGACCTGCAGGAACTTTGCCACGATGGTGTCGTCAGTCACGGCCATGAGGGTCGAGCCCGAACCACTAATCCAGATGGTCTTGGCGCCGCCGTTAAGGCAGGTATCGCGCACGGCGTTGTAGTCGGGGATGAGGCGGCGACGATAGGGCTCCTGGATGCGGTCGTCATTAGCGGCGGCAATCAGGTCCAGGTCGCCGGTTTCCAGGCCGCGCGTCATGCCGGCGATGCGGCCCATTTGCCATACGGCAGTGGAGAGTGGAATCTCCTGCGGCACAACCTTGCGCGCCTCGCTCGTATGTACCTCGTAGGGCGGAATCACGGTAATAAAACGCAAGCGATCGCTTACCTCGTAGCGCAGGCACTGGGGAAGCGAATCGGTCGGCGTAAAGGAGCAGACGGCGCCGCCCAGGATAGCGGGGGCGACGTTATCGGGATGCCCTTCGACCTCGGTGGCAATGCGGACGAGCTCGGCGCGGTCGACGGTGTGGCCCGTCAGCGCGGCGGCCGCCATGATGCCAGCGACGACGCAGGTTGAGCTGGAACCCAGGCCGCGGGCGACGGGCACGTCGGTCTGAATGTCGATGGCGACGGGGAAGGCCGGCTCGCCCCATGCGGCCAGTGCATCCACAAAGCTCACGTAGACCAGGTTATTCTCGTTTTGGAACTCCTCGGGGCAGCCCGTGATGGTGAGCTTGTCGGCGCGCTCAAAGGTAAAGTGCGAGTAGAGGCTGACGGCCATGCCGAGGGTATCGTAGCCAATGCCCAAGTTGGCGCTTGTTGCTGGGACGGTGATCTTGATCATGTGAGTCCTCCTGGCGTGCCTGGCTGTTTAGTTCGCTGCTCGGGCAGTCCTGCGCAAGACGGAAAGCACATTAAGTGCTTTCCTTTGCGTGCGGAACTCGCGGCGAACTAAACAGCCAGGCACGCTATGCACGTTCGTCATCATCCCGGTAGGTATCTGATAAAAGAAGGTGCGCCGGCTTTCGCCGGCGCCTTATAAGGGGTTTAGTTGGTTGCTATCTTTTTTGCAGCCTGCTCTACGTAGCTGGCCATCTCATCGACGTCGCAGACGTCTTCGAAGCGGACGGGCTTGGACTCGAGCTCGGCGAGCTGTGCCGGGGCGACCGTGTTGGTTGCCTGCTCGAGCACGTGCATGGCCTCAAAGTCGTCCTCGGGAACGTCGAGCCCCAGGGCGTCGCAGCAGGCGCGCGGGAACTTGTAGGGGCTTGCGGTCGAAAGCAGCACGCGGGCCTTGGCACCCTCGGCGGGAGCGACTTTTTCAAAGACGTGATAGCCGCAAGCGGTGTGCGGGTCGATCACGTAGCCGTTCGCATCCCAGCAGCTCTTGATGGCAGTGCGGACCTCGTCCTCGCTGGCCCAACCGCAGCCAAAGACGCTCTGAATCTTTGCCAGCAGGTCGGCGGGAACCTCGTAGCGACCAGTCTGTGCCAGCTGCTCCATAAGGCCGGCAACGAGCTCGCAGTCGCCGTTGGACAGGAAGTACAGCATGCGCTCCAGGTTGGAGCTAATAAGGATGTCCATCGACGGCGAGATGGTCGTGAAGAACGGGCGGTTACGGTCGTAAACGCCGGTGGTCAGGAAGTCGGCAAGCACGTTGTTCTTGTCGCTCGCCACGACGAGCTTGGCGACGGGCAGACCCATGCGCTTGGCGTAGTAGCCGGCCAAGATATCGCCAAAGTTGCCGGTCGGTACGCAGAACTCCACGGCGTCGCCGGCCTCGATGGCGCCGGCGCGCAGCAGCTGCGCATAGGCGGCAAAGTAGTAGACGACCTGCGGTACCAGGCGGCCGACGTTGATGGAGTTGGCGCTCGAAAGCACCGTGCCGGCGGCCTCCAAGCGCTCGGCAAGCTCCTTATCGGCAAAGATGCGCTTGACGGCGCTCTGGGCGTCGTCGAAGTTGCCGCGGATGCCGCAGACGGCGACGTTATCGCCCTCCTGCGTGGACATCTGCAGGTTCTGGACGCGGCTGACCTTGCCCTCGGGATAAAAGACGGTGATGCCCGTGCCCGGAGCGTCGGCAAAACCGGCGAGCGCGGCCTTGCCCGTGTCGCCCGACGTGGCGGTGACGATCATGATGCGCTCAGCGCCGCCGTCCCTGGCGGAAGTGCGGGCCATCAGACGGGGGAGCATCTGCAGGGCGACGTCCTTGAAGGCGCTTGTGGGGCCGCCAAAGAGCTCCATCACATAGGTCTGAGGGGCGTCGGCGCCCGGCGCAGCGTCGAGTTTGACGAGCGGCGTAACCTCTTCACTCGCGAACGTGCCGCGGTATGCCTCGTCGACACACGCCGAAATTTCTTCGGCCGTGTAATCATTCAGTAACATTCCCAACACATCTTGAGCGATTTCAAAGTACGATTTATCTGCAAGCGAGCTGATATCGACCTGCTGGGTGCCGAGCTCGTCCGAGACAAACAAACCCCCGTCGGGAGCGATGCCGGTACGGATTGCCACCTTACTTGAGCACGATAAAGTGCGTCCTCGTGTACTATGATAAGTTCCCATATAACACTGCTCCTCGGATGCCTTGGTCCCAATCGGTGAAACCATGGTATCAGAGCGCGCAAAATAGGTTTGCAGAGGCTTTTTAGAAAGGTAACCTCAAGCCCATGATTAAGATTGCCAAGTTTGGCGGCTCGTCGGTCGCCGACGCTGAACACTTCAAGAAGATCAAGGCCATCGTCGACGCCGACCCTGCCCGCCGTTTTGTGGTGGTTTCCGCCTGCGGCCGCCGCTTTAAGGGCGACACCAAGGTGACCGACCTGCTCTACCTGGTTAACGCGCACGTTAAGTATCACGTGTCGTGCGAGGAACTGCTCGAGGACATCGGCCAGCGCTATTTTGATATCGCTGACGAGCTGGAGCTCACCTATCCCATCCGCGAGGAGTTCGCGGCCTTTGCCGAGCGCGCCCGCTCGGGCGGCTACTCTACCGAGGAGCTCGTGAGCCGCGGCGAGTATTTCACCGCTCGCCTGATGGCCGAGTACCTGGGCCTGCCGTTCCTGGACGCCGCGACGGTTGTGGCGTTCCATCACGACGGTACGCTCAGCATGAATCGCACCTCCGAGCTGGTGCAGGAGTACGGTCAGCAGGGCGGCTTTGTTATGCCCGGTTTCTACGGCGCGACGCGTGAGGGCCAGATCAAGCTGCTCGACCGTGGCGGCGGCGATATTTCCGGCTCGATTCTGGCCAAGTGCCTGGGTGCCGACCTGTACGAGAACTGGACCGACGTCTCGGGCTTCTATTCTGCCGATCCGCGTATTGTTCCCGAGGCTCAGCCCATTGCGCGTGTTACCTACGAGGAGCTGCGCGAGCTTTCGTACATGGGTGCGAGCGTCCTGCACGAGGAGGCCGTGTTCCCCGTGCGCGAGGCTGGTATTCCGCTGGTCATCAAGAACACCAATGCGCCGCAGGACCCCGGCACCATCATTAGCGAGACGGCTGACGAGGGCGAGGCAGAGCCCATCATTACCGGCGTGACCGGCAAGCGCGGTTTTGTCGCCATCAACGTCGCCCGCGACCGCACCAAGCCCCGCGTCGGCTTTATGCGCCGCGCGCTTTCGGTCTTCGAGCGTTATGACGTTTCCGTCGAGCACATGCCCACCGGTGTCGACCGCTTTGGCGCCGTGGTACAGGAGCAGGATGTGCACGATTCACTGTACTCACTCGTGGGCGACATTCAGCAGGAGGTCGAGCCGCTCGAGATCGAGGTTGTCGAGGGCCTGGCGCTCATCGCTACCGTCGGCCGTAACCTGCGCGGCCGCGCAGGTATCTCGGGCCATCTGTTTGGTATGCTTGGCCAGGCCGGCGTGAGTGTGCGCATGATCTCGCAGAGCTGTGACGAGATCAACATCATTATCGGTGTCGAGGAGAAGGACTTCGACCTGGCGATTCAGACCATCTACCGCGCCTTCTCCGACGAGAACGGCATTGTGAAGGTCTCCGATCTGGAGGCTCCCGCGCCGGTCGATCCCGCTCTGGTCGCGCTCCACAAGTAGCTGCTATCCCAGTAGATTTTTGGACTTGCCTCAAAAATCTATGGCGGGGCGTTTCGTTTCGGTTTCGTTTCGACGGGGCGGGTTTCGTGCCCGCCCCGTTCTTGTATACACTGGCAACAATAATCGGCCTGCTTGGCGTGCGGGCAAAAGCCACAACCTTTAAAGGGGGAAGCATGAAACAGTACACGGTTGCTATTTTGGGCGCGACGGGAGCCGTGGGCACCCAGATGCTCGAGTGCCTCAACGAGCAGGAGTTCCCGGTTGGCAAGCTCAAGCTGCTGGCGAGCGCGCGTTCTGCGGGCAAGACCGTCGAGTTCCGTGGCGAGCAGATCGTGATCGAAGAGGCTTGCCCCGAGGCCTTTGAGGGCTGCGACATTGTGCTTGGAGCCGCCGGTGACGATATCGCGAAGGAGCTGCTGCCCGAGGCCGTCAAGCGCGGCGCCGTCGTGGTCGACAACAGCCATGCCTTCCGTATGGATCCCGAGGTGCCGCTGGTCGTGCCCGAGATCAATGCCGACGATATCAAGTGGCATCACGGCCTTATCGCCAACCCCAACTGCGCGACTATCATCGGCCTGGTTCCCACGTGGCCGCTGCATCAGCTCGCTGGCGTGAAGCGCATGATCGTCTCGACGTACCAGGCGGCTTCGGGTGCTGGCGCCCCCGGTATGGCCGAGCTCGAGGCTCAGCTGGCCGCCCTGGGCCGTGGCGAGGAGATTCCCGAGCCGCGCGCGTTTGCCGCCCAGCTCGCGAGCAACCTGATTCCGCAGATTGGCGGCGTCAAGGAGGAGGGCTTTACCTCCGAGGAGATGAAGTTGCAAAACGAGGGCCGCAAGATCATGCATCTGCCCGAGCTGCGCGTGAACTGCACCTGTGTGCGCGTGCCCGTGCTGCGCTCGCACTCCGAGAGCATCACGCTTGAGTTCGAGCGCGACATCACGGTGGAAGAGGCCCGTGCCGCGCTGGCTGCCGCTCCGGGTGTCAAGCTAGTTGACGACATGAGCGCCGAGGATGCGCACGACCGCTTCCCCATGCCGATGGACACCTCCGACCAGGACCTGATTTGGGTCGGTCGCGTACGCCGCGACATCTCGAACCCCGAGGCCGCGCGTGGCATCACCTTCTGGTGCTGCGGCGACCAAATCCGTAAGGGCGCGGCAACCAACGCCGTCCAGATCGCTAAGCTGCTCTGCGAGTAGTGTGACCTGTCCGGCGGGGGCCGGGCTTAGTTTTCAGAACGCCCCCGACCCTGTGGGGCGCCGTGCCCTGCTCCTTCGGAGCCGCGGACAAGGCGCCACACTGGTCTGCGGAGTGTTCTGAAAACTAAGCCCGGCCCCCGCCTGCGGTGACTCGGCTGCGAGCGGCCTGCGATGGGGCCGTTGTTGGCTGGGGCCGCTGGGCTGATGTGAGGGCACGTGGCCGTTGCGGGCCCTGGCCCCGGCGGCGGCCTCGGCGCTTTGCGCCTGCCGCCTTTGGGGACTGTGGGGCGCGGCCGGCAGCTGCGGCGCGTTGCGCCTGCTGCCTGGGGTGACTGCGGGGTCGTGACGGCAGCCGCGGCGCTGTCGCGCCTGCTGCCTGGGGCGACTTTGGGGTTGGGGTGAATCGGGGTCTAATACTTTCCCGTGAAGTGAACGAGCTTATTTGGACCCCCGAAGCATTGGCATATTTTGACCGCTATTTCCTGCGGTTTTACAGCGTGAATCCTGCGGTTTTTTGGGCTAAAGGTGTGGATGCTCCGGGGCTTCGTTTTTACTCGTTCACTTCTCGGGAAAGTATTAGAGCTCAGCTGATAGAGGTACCTCTCTGGCGTCGAAGCCCTGCGTCTTCTTCGCTTGATTGGGGAAAACAGCCTCGCTTAAGCAATTGCGAGCCCGCCCAGACGCATCTGTGGGGTTGTCTGCACAATTCGCGGTATTATGTTGCGGAGTTTTGAAAGGAGCCGCTGGTGGTCACGACGACGTTTGCTTCGCCTTTGGGCGAAATCCTGCTTGCCGCTGATGGCCGCGGTTTGACGGGGCTTTGGTTTGAGGGGCAGGAGCACTTTGGCTCCACGCTTCTCAAAGAAGATCCCGAACATGTTGAAGGCGCCGATGCGGTTTCTGGTACCGGTGGGATGTCTTCGGTGAGTCCGGCAAATGGCGCGGCTTCTTCGGTGCTTGAGCGTTCTTGGGCTTGGCTGAATGCTTATTTTGCGGGGCAGGAGCCTCGGTTTACGCCGCCGTTGCATATGATTGGCACGGCGTTTCAGCGTGAGGTTTGGTTTGAGCTGCTTTCTATCCCGCGTGGCGAGGTCGCTACGTATGGTGAGATCGCCCAGCGTGTTGCGGCTCGACATCGTGTACCGGGAAACGAAGCACCTGTTGTGTCTCCCCGTGCCGTGGGGGCCGCGGTCGCGCGGACTCCTATTTCGATCATTGTGCCGTGCCATCGCGTGGTTGCCGCCGACGGCTCGCTTAACGGATATGCCGGCGGGCTTGACCGCAAGGAGTGGCTGCTTCGGCTCGAGGGCGCGTACGAGGAATAACGTTCGAGCACTTTGCATAACTAGGACGCCGTGAAAGAACGGGACACGCTTTCCGAATGGAGGCTCAGACGGAAACTACGTCCCGGAATTCCGTTTTAAAGCGGGATGCGCTTTCCGAATGGCGTCCCAAGCGGAAACCGTGTCCCGGAATATAGCCTCAGAGTGGGACGCCGTTTCCGGTTGAGACCACCTGCTTGGACATCTTTCTACGCCCGCTCCTGCAGAGCATAGATCGATTTGTCCATGTTGAACAGATATGCCACAACGCAGACGATGAAGAACGCCGGCAGATTACCGAAACCGAAGATCTCGCAGCCAATGAGGATCGGCGCGAGTAGCGTGTTGGTGGCGCTGCCAAAGACGGCGGCGTATCCCAGCGCGGCGCAGAGCTCGACGGGCATGCCGAGTTGAGCCTCGTTATGGCGACATCTGGGTAACAGAAAGGCCCGCGTTCCTCAGAGGCAAGATAGGCAATTCTGCTTCTGAGGTAGATCTCAATTCTGCCGACCGCACTGCCGACCGCATCAAACATTAACTGCCGGAGGGCTCGGTCAAATTCATACGTGTAGATGATGGTTTCGAATGTTGTGCCTTCGCGAAAGATGGTAATCCCGGACTTGCATTTGGTTTTGTAGGGAAACCAGTAGGCCGACAGTCTGTAGTGGTTGGCTTCGACCAAAGCTCGCTCGAGTTCGCTTTGATCAGAGCACTTAAGACCCTTGTTTTCTGTCAATAGTGCTATTTGTTCGTTGATGGATATCCGCGACTTCTGGTATTTCATTAAGCCTCTTGATAGAAAAAGAGCTGGAGTTGCGCATCGTTGAGAGGCTTTCCAGCTTTAGCAAAACAAACTTATAAGATGCGACGGGCCGCGTCAAGATAATTGCTTGACAGCCTAGGAGGCGGCTGGTTGGCTGGCTTAAAACCTAGCGCGTGAAATGACGCTCCACGCTATTCAGCGCGCTTGATAGGATGACGAACCACGGTCTTAAGTTTCTCCGGCGCACACTTGCGTGGATCGGAAAGATAGATTTCGTGATGTAAACGGGTGTCTGAGAAGTCGGGGACATAGCCCTGCTCGGTCGCATATTCATGCATGGCGTCTACGGTTGCCGGCTCGCTGTCGTAGGGTCCGGTATGCGTGCATTGAACGCAGAGACCCTCGTCAACTTTAAGCAGCTCGACGGCAGAAAAGTCCAGTTTCTTTTTGGCCGTGGCTTCCGCGACCGCCCAGTCAAAGTCATCCTGAGTGACGAAATCGGGCAGGCGGATGCACGAGATAAAGTTGAAATCGTCCTTGCGTACATAATCGATGTCGCCTCTCGGGGAGTCTTGCCACCAGAAGCCCTCGAGCGGCGGTACCACAAAGTCGAAATAGCCCTTGATACTCCTTGAGCCTTTCTTCGACATCTTGACGGTATAGGCGATGCCGTAAAGCAGCGGCAGGGCGTTTTGATACTCGCCACCTTCGGTATTTGGGTCGCCCTTTCCGCGAACGGCAACGTAGCTCATAGGCGGGACAGTTACGATGCTCGGCTTGCTTGCAGGTTTGTAGAGCTCCTTGCATTCCTTCTTAAAGTCGAACGCCATGTTGGCCGCCTTTCTGCGTATTGGCCTGCTTAGATAACGGAATCATATCATAGAAACGAACAGCTGTTCGAATGATTTTGCTGACAGATAGAGATGCGTGCGTTGTGTTTGGCGGTCGGCCTGACCCCGTCGATGATTTCTCTGCCTTCCCGGCGCTTGCCTGCGCTCCCCGTTTCCCCATATAAAACCTGCCAAAATGAACCTGTCCCTTTTTGGTCGGTGCGAAATGGGTAATACTAAGGAGTTATCCGACCAGATGGGAATTAATCGATGGCTTATATCGAATTCAAAGACGTCATCAAGGCGTACGGCGAGGGCGATGCCCGCATTCACGCGCTCGACGGCGCGAGCTTTACCGTTGAGCGCGGCGAGCTCGCCATTATCCTGGGCGCCTCGGGTGCCGGCAAGACTACGGCGCTCAACATCCTGGGTGGCATGGATACGGTAACCTCCGGCACTGTGACGGTGGACGGGCGCGACGTGAGCTCCGCCAACGAGGCGCAGCTCGTGGAATACCGCCGTGCCGACGTCGGCTTTGTCTTCCAGTTCTACAATCTGGTCCCCAACTTGACGGCGCTCGAAAACGTCGAGCTCGCGGCTCAGATCTGCCCCGATTCGCTTGATGCCGAACAGACGCTTCGTCAGGTTGGCCTGGGCGAGCGCCTGGGCAACTTTCCGGCACAGCTTTCGGGCGGCGAGCAGCAGCGCGTGTCCATTGCCCGCGCACTGGCCAAGAATCCCAAGCTGCTTTTGTGCGACGAGCCCACGGGTGCACTCGACTACAAAACCGGCAAGCAGATCTTGCAGTTGCTACAGGACACCTGCCGCAAGCAGGACATCACGGTCATTATCATCACCCACAACTCCGCGCTGGCGCCCATGGCCGATCGCCTGATCCGCTTTAAGAGCGGCCGCGTGGAGAGCGAGACGGTCCAGCAAAATCCCGTGCCTATCGAGACGATCGAGTGGTAGCGCCCATGGACCAAGATTGCCAAAACAGCCAAAACCACGATACGGAGCACGCGGGCCGCGACCGGGAGTTCGCGACCTACCGTACCGCCCAAAGCTCAAACGATATGGTGCCGACGGTTTTTCGCCGTGGCATCTACCGCACGATTCGGGGCAGTCTTAAGCGCTTCCTATCTATCGTGGTCATCACTGCGCTTGGCGTGAGCGTGATGTGCGGCCTTAAGGCGGGCTGCGAGGATTTGTGCGATTCGGTCGACGCCTATTTTGACCAGCAGAATGTCTATGACATTAACGTGCAGTCGACCTATGGCCTTACGCGCGACGATCTCGCGGCTATCCAAGAGGTCGACGGCGTCGAGACGGTCGAGGGCATCTACACCGAGACCGCCTACACCGCCGTGGGCACAACGCGCGAGCGCGTGGTCGTGCAAAGTCTCTCCAAGGAGAACATCGATCAGCCGGTGCTGGTGAGCGGCGATTTGCCCGAGAGCGCCGATGAAGTCGCGGTGACTTCGAAGTTCCTGAAGGCTTCGGGCAAAAAGCTCGGCGATACGGTGAGTTTTGCCGCCAATGACGCGAGCTCGTCCAACCAAAGTGCCAAGGATCAGTTTGCCGCGGGCGATTACACCATTACGGCCGAGGTCCTCGATCCTACCGACGTGAGCTCCGACTCGACAGTCAACGCCTTTCGCGCTGCTTCGGCTGCGGACTATAAGTTCTATGTGAGCGAGGATGCCGCGACATCTTCTTCCTACTCCGCAGTCCACGTGATCGTCGAGGGAGCCAAGAGTCTTAACTCCTATTCGGATGCCTACACGGCAAAGATCAACGAGGTCAAAGGCAACATCGAGAAGATCCGCGAGGAGCGTGAGAAGGCGCGCGTCCAGGAGTTGACGGTTGACACGCCGACAAGCTTGGATACGGCCGAGCGTCAGGCCGCCATGCTCTTTGGGATCGAGCAGGATAACATCAACCGTATGGCCGAGGGCAGCGAGGAGCGCGTCCAGGCTCAGGCCGAGTTGGACCAGCGCCGCGCCGCCGCCGACCAGCATTTTGCCGATGCCCGCGCCGAGCTTTCCGATCTGGGCGAATGCACCTGGTACATTCAGGACCGCGGTAACATCGCAAGCTACTCGAGCGTCGAGAGCGACAGTTCTTCGATCGAGGCCATCGCCACGGTTTTCCCATTTATCTTCTTTGTCGTCGCTGTGCTCATCAGTCTTACCACCGCCACGCGCATGGTCGAGGAGGAGCGCACGCTTATTGGCCTGTACAAGGCGCTTGGCTATTCACGCGAGCGCATCCTGTCCAAATACGTGGACTATGTGCTGTGGGCATGTCTGATCGGCGGCGTGCTCGGCAATATCATCGGATTTGTGGGCCTGCCGCTGTTCCTGTTTACGGTGTTCGACGACATGTACTCGCTGCCCCAGATGTTGCTCTCGTACGACATCGTGTCCTCAATCGTCTCGGTGGCGCTGTTTGCCGTGGGCGTGGTGGGCGCTACGATTATCGCCTGCCGCCACGAGATGGCCGAGACCCCAGCCTCGCTCATGCGTCCCAAGGCCCCACGCGCCGGCTCTCGCATCTTGCTTGAGCGCATCGGCTTTATCTGGCGCCGCATGAGCTTTTTGAACAAGGTGGCGGCGCGTAACCTGTTCCGCTACAAAAAGCGCGCCTTTATGACCATCTTCGGTATCGCCGGCTGCACGGCGCTCGTGATCTGCGGTATGGGCATTCGCGACACGTCGGTGGCGCTTTCGCCCAAACAGTACGGGCATATCACGCGCTACGACCTGCTGGCGGTCGCCAATCCCGACGATTTTTCGCAGACGTGCGCGGCATTGGATGAGCGCAGCGCGGCCAATGATTTCAACGTGACCGTGACCTCGACCCTGCCGATTATGACCGACAACGTCACCTTTACGTTTGGCGGCAAGAGCGAGACCGTGCAGCTGATCGTGGTGCCCGATAACCGCACGAGTGACTTGGGCGATTACGTGCGTCTGGAGGATGAGTCCAAAGAACCGCTGCCTTTGCGTGACGGAGACGTGTATCTGAGCAAAAGTTCACAGCTGGTGCTGGGGATTCAGCCGGGCGATACGGCTCACGTCCAGGATTCGTCGCTCAATGTTGCCAAGGTCAAAGTCAGCGACATTTCGCTTAACTATCTGGGCAACACGCTTTACATGACGCAGGGCACCTATGAGCGTGCGTTCGGTCGAAGCGCACGTCTTAACGGCGTCTTTGTGCTGCTTAAGGGCTCGTCGGCCGACCAGATTGCGTTTAGCAAGAATCTTAAGAGTGACGGTTGGCTTACGATTTCGAGTACGGCCGAGCATTGGGAAAACTATGAGGCGAACTTTACGATTATCAATTCGGTCGTGGTGCTCGTGACCTTCATGGCGGCGTGCCTATCGTTTGTGGTGGTGTTTACGCTGTCCAACACGAATATCTCCGAGCGCGAGCGCGAGCTGGCGACCATTAAGGTGTTGGGCTTCCGTCGCGGTGAGGTGCACCATTACGTCAACAAGGAGACGTTGATCCTCACGGCGATTGGCGCTGCGCTGGGCGTGCCGCTGGGCGGCTTGCTGGCCGAGAGTTTTACGTACATTTTGCAGATGCCGTCGCTGTACTTTGACGTCGAAGTCGAGCCGCTGAGCTACGTGCTTGCCGTGGTGCTTTCCTTTGGCTTTACGTTTATCGTCAACCTCGCCACCAATCGTACCCTCAACAAGATCGACATGGTCGGCGCCCTCAAAAGCGCCGAGTAACCTGTCCTGGGATTCAAGCTGTAGCGAGCTACCGACGCACCCACATCCGCATTATTGCATAAACCGCCCCGTTGAATGCATATTTTGGCGGGGCGGTTGCTACTTGTCCACGGGTACCCCAGGGGGCGGCGTGCAAATTCCGGAGTATTCAGCATCCCGGGGTCCGCGGGCGCGGGGGCGGGAGTGCAAAACTGCGCTGAAAGCCCCGATTCTGAGCCCCAACGCCTCTAGAGCCGCTCGTTTTTTACAGGATGCGGCCCATGGTGCCTGCCTTTCGCCCAAAATCCAGTATGCAGGCACCCTCGGTTGCTGAAAACTCCCAAAAATGCACGCCGCATCCTACCCCAGGCACCCGCAGCAAGAAGACGAATAGTCTCGGCCTCCTACGGTGACTGGGGAGGCCGAGGCTATTCGTCGCCGAAGCTGATGCCCAACGCCTTGGCCTCGCGCACCAGGTCGCTCTGGGGGTCGACATACTTGAGCTTGCCGGCGACCTCCTCGAGCGGCATGTGACACATCTTGCCGTCACGCAGGGCAATCATGTAGCCAAACTCGCCGCGCAGGCAGCCGAGCGCCGCCTCGACGCCGCACTGGGTCGCAAAGATGCGGTCCTGGGCATCGGGCTGACCGCCGCGCTGCGTGTGGCCGGGGATGGCGACGCGGGTCTCGCGACCGGTCTTGGTCTCAATCTCCTTGGCGATGTCGTAGACAATCGACGGACTCGTGCGCTCGGCAAGCTTTTTCTTGTACTCCTTCTTGGACAGCGCCGCGTCCTCCTTAGAGATGGCACCCTCGGCGACGGCCACGATGGTAAAACGGCTGCCGGTCTCCATGCGATGCTCGATGGTCTTGATGACGTTATCCATGTCGTAGGGAATCTCGGGAATCAAGATGACATCCGCGCCGCCCGCGACGCCGGCGTACAGCGGGATCCAGCCAACCTTGTGGCCCATGATCTCGATGACAAACACGCGCCCGTGACTCGACGCGGTGGTGTGGATGTCGTCGATGCACTTGGTGGCGACGTCGATGGCGCTCGTAAAGCCAAATGTCAGCTCGGTGCCCCAGGTGTCGTTATCGATGGTCTTGGGCAGGGCGATAACGTTGAGGCCCTCTTCGCGCAGGCGGTTGGCGGTCTTCGTGGAGCCGTTACCGCCCAGCATAAACAGGCAGTCGAGCTGCAGCTTATGATAGGTGTGGACCATCGCCGGCACCTTCTCGACACCATCGGCCTCGGGGGTATCCAGACGCTTGAACGGTGTGCGGCTCGTGCCCAGGATGGTGCCGCCGCGGGTGAGGATGCCGCTAAAATCGGCGGGCGTCATGACACGGAATCTGCTGTAGATAAGGCCCTGGTAGCCGTCCTCAAAACCATAGATCTCGATAGGTTCTTCGCTATTGGTCATAAGCGTTTTGACGATGCCGCGCATGGTGGCGTTGAGCGCCTGGCAGTCGCCGCCACTGGTAAGAAGACCGATCCTGAGCATGATGAATCCTTCCGGGCAAGTTATAACATGCGCATAAGTTTACCCCCGCACACTGTTGATACGGGGGTAAAACGTGTTAGCTCAAGCGTATGGAAATGTAAGCAACGTCAGGGAACGTAAGGTCGACGGGCCTGGCTCCTTACAGTGCGAAGGCGTCGACGTCGCCCCAGTGGCGGCGCAGCGTGATGGCGGCAGCGGGCTCGGTATTGTCAAAGACGACCGACCATTGCGTGTTGCTGGTGATATCTTCCGGATTGGGCTCTTGCGCTGCGGCACGCAGGGCTTCCCAGGCAATCGTTTCGTCCTGGGCGCCGGCATGGGCGTCGAGGACATCGGCGATTGCGACGGCGCGCTCTTTACCATGGCCCAGCTCGCCATTCTTTTGGTTGGGCAGCACTTCGTCACCATAGCAGGCGTAGAAGTTCGTGACCTGGCGCACGGGCGTCACCTTGCATGCGCGGTCGGGATCGCGCGGATCCCACTCCACCACCCGTGCGTCACCGGCGGCGTCGTTGATAAAGAAGTGGTAATCGCGTCCTGCCATGGCGTGCATGTCGTAGGCGAAAAGCAGGTCGACGGCCTCTTGCGTGGTAGCCGCGCGGTCGAGCACCAGGCGGATGGCGAGCGAGGTATTGATGACGGGGCGCTGCGTGTCCTGGTCACAGGGCTTGGAGTCCAGAGTGAGTACGGCAATGGACACGCCGCATTCGTTAACACCGTCGAGCTGGGCAAACGGGCCCATCAACGCCGCGGCGCGTCCGGCGACGGAGTCAAGCGGAATGTTATCGCCCAGGTTGTTAAGGGCGGCGAGCCCGATGGAAGCATAGCCGCCGCGTGGGTGATTGCGCACCAGCAGCGCCGAGGTGTCGTCCTTAAAGTCGTAATTGCGACCGGTGCGCACACGGCCTTCGGCATCTACGGCGACAAAAGCGCTGCAGGCAAACTGGGGCGCCTGGACATGTACCGGCACACCGGGCAGCACCTGCGCCACCACGGCATCGATGTAGGCCTGGTCGTCGCGCACGCCAGCGGCGATGATGCGATCAAGATCGTAGTCGTAGGCGATGTCGATTGCGTACAGGTCATAGCTATCCGCGTAGCCGGTCAAGCGTTTGAGCGACGCGGCGGACTTGATTTGCTTGCGGTAAACGATACCGGTGGCAGCGGCAAGGCCGACGGCGACTCCCGCGACACCGCAGGCGATGGCAATGTTACGTGGCTTCATGACGGCTCCTCTCGTCCTGTTAGCGTAATTGTCGCAAAAGGAGCGCGGGCATGATGGCTCAACTTGGTGAGCGGCGCGGGATTAAACATGGAATGAAGAGTGCGGCGCTGGCGTGGCGGGGTATGCTGGAGGGGACCATCAACCCAGCGAAAGGGGAGAGCATGACGGATCAGGAAACGCCCGAGCGCGCGCACGTGACGGCCGACGATATCGAGGCTGCCAACGACCTTATCGACTTTATCGAGGCATGCCCCAGCATGTTCCATACGGCAGCGACCATTATGGCCGAGCTCGACGAGGCGGGCTTTACCTACCTGCCCGAGAATGCGGCGTGGGATATCGAGCCGGGCGGGCGTTATTACACGCAGCGCAACACCTCGAGCGTTATCGCCTTTAAGGTGGGCGAGGACCTGGCCGCGACGTGGGGCGAGGACGGCGTTGCCGGCGACTACCATTTTCAGCTGACGGCGTCGCACAGCGACTCGCCTACGTTTAAGGTTAAGGCCGTCCCCGAGCTCGACGGCGCGGGCGAGACGCTGCGTCTGAACACCGAGGCCTACGGCGGCATGATCGACTACACCTGGTTCGATCGTCCGCTGGCGCTCGCGGGCCGCGTGCTGGTGCGCGAGGGCGACCGTATTGAGAGCCGCCTGCTTGCCACCGAGCGCGAGGTTGCCATTATTCCGAGCCTTGCCATCCATATGAACCGTGGCGTTAACGAGAGCTTTGCTCCCAACCGAGCCGTTGACCTGTGCCCGCTCATCAGCGCCGGTGAACTCAAGCAGGGAGATTTTGACGCTCTGATTGCCGATGAGCTGGACGTTGAGCCCGAGCAAATTTTGGGCCGCGATCTGTTCTTGGTCAATCGTCAGGATGCGCGCATTTGGGGTTGGGCCGACGAGTTTATCTCGACGCCCAAGCTCGACGACCTGGCCTGCGCCTACACCTCGCTGCAGGCATTTTTGGGTGCCGAGAACGCGCACGACGTTTCGGTCTTTTGCTGCTTTGATAACGAGGAGGTTGGCTCTGAGACCAAGCAGGGCGCCATGTCGACGTTCTTGGCCGATGCGCTGCGCCGCATTAACGGATCGCTGGGCTTTGACGACGAGTCGTACCATCGCGCCCTTGCCGCCTCGATGCTCGTGAGCTGCGACAACGCACATGCTGTGCACCCCAACCACGCCGAGAAGTGCGATGCCCGCAACCAGGTGGTGCTCAACGGCGGTATCGTCATCAAGGAGGCAGCCAACCAGCACTATTGCACCGATGCCTTTAGCCGCGCGGTGTTCCAAGCCATCTGCGATGATGCCGACATGCCCACGCAGGCCTTCGCCAACAAGAGCGATATGGCGGGTGGTTCTACGCTGGGCAATCTGTCGAACATGCAGGCGAGCATGCATGCCGTGGACGTGGGCCTGCCGCAGCTTGCCATGCACTCGAGCTACGAGACCGGCGGCGTGCGCGACGTCATGTACGCCATCCGCGCCCTCACAGCCTTCTACGAGCGCAACCTAACCATCAACGGCGCCGAAAGTGTGGAACTCTAAAATCTGCCAAAAAGGGACAGGTTTACTTTGGCAGGTTTTATTTGGGCAAATGCCGCAATGCCAACAGCTGGACAGAATTGTTATGACACCGCAGGTTGAGCAAACGTCAGCGAGCGATGTCCAGAGCGAACAAGTTGGCATGAAAAAGGCAAGGCATAGACCTTCTGGTCATGCCTCGCCTTTTGAATGACAAATTGTCGCTCTGGGCGGCGCGCAGCGTCGACCGGTCCGCCGTTCGTTAGAACGGCGGAACCCTAATGTTCGATCCAACAGCGCAGGGTCTCGCCGGCTTGCAGGTGACGCAGATTCTCCGCGGCAATGTCGACCACATTGTTGAGCGTGGCTGCCAGGTGGAACCAGCCGGAGACGTGTGGCGTGATGAGCATATTAGGCGCATCCCACAGTGGGCTTGTCTCAGGCAACGGTTCGGGGTCGGTGACGTCGACCGCGGCGCCGGCGAGATGTCCCGACTCCAAGGCGGCAACCAAGTCGTCGGCGACCACAAGGTCGCCGCGGCCGCCGTTGGCAAAGAAGGCGCCCGGTTTCATCGCGGCGAAGAACTCGGCGTTCGCCAGGCCGCGGGTCTCGGGTGTGCTCGGCATAAAGGATGCGACGACGTCTGCCTCCGCCAAGCGCTCGGACAGGGCATCCATGCCGTCCATGTCCTCAAACACAATGGGGTAGACGAGCGGATGGCGCTTGATGCCGCGGACGTGTGCGCCCATGCTGCGGCAGAGCGTGGCAAAGTGTCCGCCGATATCGCCCGCGCCCAGCACCAGCACGTTGGCATTTTTGAGCGAGGTGACCGGCCCTAAGTCCTCCCAGCGATGCTCGCGCTGCAGGTCCTGGTAGCCGGGCAGGCGCTTCATCATAGACAGCACCATGGCAAACATGTGCTCGCTTACTGCCTGACCGTAGGCGCCGATCGAGCAAGACAGCTTGGCGTCAGCCGGCACGGTGCCGGCGGCAAGGTAGTCGTCATAGCCGGCGGTCTGCAATTGCAACAGCTGGAGATGCTCGCATGCCGTGAGCATGTCAGGGTCGATGTTGCCCAAGATCACGTCGGCATCGGCGACCTGCTCGCGCGTGGCGGCGTCGGCGCTCGTGTAGACAAAGTCCTCGCCCGGAGCGCTCGACTCAAGAATTGCGCGATGACGGTCGTTGACGGGCAGCAAAACCAGGATGTTCACAAGCAGTCCTCTCCGCTTGACCTACCAAAAAGGGACAGGTTTATTTTGGCAGGTTTTATCAGGCAAAACGTTCAAATAAAAACGCCGGATGCAAGACGAGCGTACCCGTCAGCATCCGGCGCATCTACGGCTACCAGCTCAGCAGCTCGTAGCCGTCCTCGGTCACCACGAGCTGAACCTCGCACTGGGCCGAATCGCTGCCGTCCTTGGTGCGCACGCACCAACCGTCACCCTTGCTAATCTTGATGTCGGGCGCTCCGGCATTGACCATGGGCTCGATGGTAAAGACCATGCCAGGGGCCATGATGGTGTCCACGTCGGGCGCTTCGGTGGTAAAGCCCACAAACGGGTCCTCGTGGAACTCCTTGCCGATGCCGTGTCCACCGTACTCGCGCACCACGCTAAAGCCGGCGTCCTCGACCGTCTTTTGCACGGCCTCGGCCATAACGGACAACGGCAGCCATGGCTTGACGGCCGCCAGACCCGCCTCCACGCTGGCGCGGGTGACGTCGACCAGGCGCTGGCGCTCGGCCGAGACCTCGCCGATGCAGAACATACGGCTCGAATCACTAAAGTAACCGTCCAAGATCGTGGAGCAGTCCACGTTGATGATGTCGCCCTCGTGCAGGACGTCCGTATCGCAGGGAATACCGTGGCAGACGACGTCGTTGATCGAGGTGCACACACTCTTGGGATAGCCCTCGTAGTTGAGATCGGCCGGCGTGCCGCCGTGCTCGACGGTGTAGTCATAGATCATCTGGTCGATCTGGTTGGTGGTCATGCCTGCGGCGATATGCTCGCCCACATAATCGAGCACGCCCACGTTGATAGCGGCCGAGCGCTTAATTCCCTCGATATCGGCGGGCGTCTTGTAGAGCGTGCGGGGCAGAACCTCCCAACCCTCTTCCCACAAGCGCTCGAGGCGCTCATCAAAGGCGCTATGGCATTTCTTGTATTTCTTGCCGCTGCCGCACCAGCAAGCGTCGTTGCGGCCGGGCACGGGTCCTTTGTCATACATGGCTAACTTCCTTTCATCCGCAGCTAGTATAGCCCACTCATGCGTCCATAAAAGTTGCGGTGATATAGTTCCGATTTAAGCGGTTTAACAGCATAAATAGGAACTATATCACCGCAACTGATGGAGCGGGATGGCGGGCACTGGCTGCTGTGTGGTTTTGCTAGTAGCTCACCTGGCAGGGAATGCCGAGGGCGCGCACGCGTGCGGCAATGGCATCGAGCACCTCGGGCGCTGCTTTGGCAAGGCCGGCGATTGGTGTCTCGCGCGCCACCGTGTAGATGGTCGCTTCTTGTGGGCGAGTACGCTCAAGCGCCGCGAGCCAGGGGGCAACGTACTCCTCGCCGGTGTTGTCGATGGGCTTGCCCTGATACTCGCCGGTCAAAAAGATCGTCTGGATAATAACGTGACCGTCAAAGCTTGCGAACGTCTCGATCTGGTGCTCGACGTCGTAGGGGCCAACGGGCTGGTCGAGCAGCTGGATAAACGCCGGGTCGGCGGTATCGAGCTTAAGAATGTTGTCGTCGACCATCATGAGCGCGTCGTGCACCTCGGGGCGGTCGGCGCGCGTGCCGTTGGAGAGCACGGCGATCTTGGAGTTTGGGGCAAGCTCGTCGCGCAGCGCGACGGCGCCGGCAATGGCCTGCGGAAACTCCGGTGCGGCGGTGGGCTCGCCGTTGCCTGCGAAGGTGATCACATCGGGGAGCTCGCCCTCGGCTGCCATCTCGCGCAGCTTTGCCTCGAGCGCGTCGAGTACCACGGCGGCCGTGTTGTACGGCTCATGGCAGGGGCGCTCGGCGTTGAGGCCGTTTTCGCAGTAAATGCAGTCGAACGTGCAGATTTTACCGCTGGCCGGCATCATGTTGACGCCGAGCGAGAGACCAAGGCGACGGCTGCGAACGGGCCCAAAGATGGGGCTGGCATTCAAAAACGTAGACATAGGCTTATGCTCCTCAAGACAATTGTGCCTAAGCATAGCATCGGCTCCAAAGCAAGGTACGGGCTCTTGCTTTACAAGTTTCGTTTTTTCACGTCGCTCATTATGCCGTGCCATAGAAAGTCTCGGGTCGGGTACAGTTAATCTGTTAACAAGTCGTAAGGCAATGCGGGTCCATCCAACCGTACTGACGTGCAACTGGATAGGCATTGATGATGGGGGCACAACATGGATTTTACGGTCGAGAATGCGGGCACCACGATTGCCTGTCGCGAATATGCCGGCACGGATGTGTCGCCTGATACCCCTGCTTTGGTGTGCGTGCACGGCGCTTGTGTCGACGGCACATTTTTCGACGGCATCGCTTGTGAGCTCAGCCGCAACTACCGCGTAATTGCCTACGACCGCCGCGGCTGTGGTAGCAGCAGCGAAGCGGCAGACGGCAGCTATGATCTTGCCGCTCAGGCCACCGACCTGCAGGCCGTGATCGAACACGTCGGCGCTCCGACAAATGTGCTTGCGCACAGCGCCGGTACGTTGGTGGCGCTGGAGCTTCTTCGCGCCGAACCCCATCTCGTCGCCCGTGCGATTCTGCACGAGCCGGCTGTGTCGGCCGAAGGCGTCGGCATGGGCGCAGCTCCGGTTTTGCTCGATATGATTGCGGCGGGAAAGGTTTCAAGGGCGCTCCGGCTTTTCTTGGGAGCCCTCGGCGACTTGGACCCCGAGGCTCCTGGGACGACCGAAGCGGAAGCCAAACATGCCCTGCGCAATGGTCGTTGCTTCATGGCCAATGAATACGGAACAAATATGACATATGTTCCCGACTGGGAGCGCGCCCGCGCGTCAAAGGCGGTGTCGGCCGTGTTTTTGGGCGAGCTTTCGATCGGTACGCCCCGCGAGGCTGGTACGCGAGCGGCTGCCGAATATCTCGATTGCCCCCTCGTGACGATCCCGGGCGCGCATAACGGTCTGCGCGATCGCCCCGTTACGGCGGCAAACGCCGTTCGCGATGTCTTGGAGCGTTAGCACGCTCGATGACCTGCGGGGAGGGGGACTGTTAGCGTTTCGTCATTGTTAACGAATGCGCCCATAACCGCGCGCCCGCGGCTCCATTACCGCCGTTTGCCAGGTCATAAAATGCAACGATAATCGCGCGTTTGCCTGCAGCTGTTAGATGTTACCCTTGTACCATTCGATATGCACCGTTGCCGTGTGTGACGATAGAAAGGGCCCCATATGCTCAATAATCACGAGGCAAATCTAACCGACGAGGAGGCTGCCGCCGAGGTCGCCCGTGTCGCGAAGACCTACCCCGTGGTGCGTTTGCTGTCGGCCGATCAGATTAAGAGCGAGCCTAACTGCCTACTCGCCGGTGATCGGTGTCCTTGTTTGCGCCAGTCGAGTCTTGAGGCTTTGGCAGACTCCGATGAGGTGTCGGAGCAACTGCTCAACGATGGTGTTGAGTACCGCGCCCGTCTGCGCCCTCTAAAGGTCGAGGGCGAGCCTCACGTCTTGCTGATGGTACGTCCGATTGATGAGCAAGAGGCTGCAGAAGAGGACCTTGTCTACACCGACGTGCTGACGAGTGTGCGCAATCGCCGATATTACGAGGAAAAGCTCCGCAACGCCCGCATGAATGCCGGCGTTGCGGTGATCGACCTTGATGATTTTAGGGTCGTCAACGATACGTGTGGCCGTCATGCCGGCGACCTTGCGCTCGGTGCTGTGGCGACAGCCATACGCAGCGGAATTCGTTCGACTGACGAGCTTGTGCGCTATGGCTGCGACAAGTTTGTGGTCGTCATGCCCAATATTCCCTCCGATGACTTCACCCGTCGCCTGCATCAGGTGTCCGATGCCGTTCGTTCCACGATTATTCCGGGCCATGAGTACGTGAGCTTGACGGCATGTGTTGGTGGCGTTCGCATTCATGGCGAGACGGTCGATGAGGGCGTTGGCCGCGCTGTCCAGTTACTGAGCCGCGCTAAGGCAAAAGCCGGTACGGTCGTGACCGATGCCGATTCCATCGAGGCCTTCCAAAGCGAAAGGCCTTTGGTGCTTATTGTCGATGACTCCGAGATGAACCGAGTCATTCTCAGCGAGATGCTCAAGGACGAGTATTGCATCCTCGAGGCCGACAACGGTCGTACGGCGCTCGACATGGTCGACCGCTATGGTGATGAGTTGTCGCTCGTGCTGCTGGATATTGTCATGCCGGGCATAAGCGGCTTTGAGGTGCTGGCCGGTCTGTCGCGCCGATCGGTTAGTGACAATCTACCTGTCATCATGATTTCGAGCGAAGATTCCGAGGATATGGTTCTGCGCGCGTACGAGCTGGGCGCCTCGGACTATATCAACCGCCCGTTTGACTCCCGTGTCGTGCGCCGCCGTGTAAGCAACACCATCCGCCTATACGCCAAACAGCGCCGCCTGACGAGCCTGCTGTCCCAGCAGTACAACGAGCGCGTCAAGAACAGTCGCATGCTCATCGACATCATGGCTGGCGTCATGGAGCTTCGCAACGGAGAGAGCGGCAGGCACGTTACGAACATCGAAAAGCTGACCGAGCTGCTGCTTGGCTGTCTGGTCCAGCGTAGCGGCGCGATCTCCCTCGACAATGAGGAGCGCTCCACGATTGCTCTGGCTTCGGCGCTGCACGATATCGGCAAGATGTCGATTGACGATGCGATTCTCAACAAACCCGGGCGCCTTACGTCCGAGGAGTTCGAGATTATGAAGACGCATACCACGATCGGCGCCGACATGCTGCTTGAGCTGGGTAGCCATCACGCCGGCAATGCGCTTATGGAATATGCGTACC